>DATAMF010000215.1:0-8984 GCA_036260665.1 Aggregatilineaceae bacterium
ACGCAACAGGGGAGCTTCTCACTCCCCTGCCGGCATCTCGAAACAGGCAGCTTAGCCGCGAACGCTGCTGATCATATGATCAACTTCTTGACGGAGACTTTGATACTGCTCTTCGAGCTTCTTCAGGGCACCGTTAGTCAAGTCCGCACCTGCTTCGATCTGCTTGGACACTTGCTTACCGATCTTCTTCGGATTGCCGAGTCGGTTCCGGTAGACACCGATAAGCGAAAGCACGCTTCCCGCCATCAGACCAAGCGCCATAAAGGTCAGGGCCGTATTCCGGCGCTGTTTTTCAGCGACTTCTTGGGCGGCGGTGCTGTAATAAATGCGCTCTGACATAGCATACTCCTTTTTTGTCGAGCCATATGCTAATCATAGGCGATCATCCCCAAGGCCAGATCACCCAGCCAGCGCATTTTGAGATAGGCCAGTCGGACCATTTCCCCTTCATCCCGGCGCATGGTTATAATCAACGCCAACCAATATCGCACGCATGGACTACCATCATATGCCCCATCGCTTTTTATCCTATCTATCACGCTTCTCTTTTCTCCTGGCCGGACTCGCCCTCGCTGCCCTGCTGATCAACGGCTTGATGTGGTATGGCGCGGATCAGCCCGCCAATGTGCCCTATGTACCCGCCCACCACACCACCTGCGGCCAGCCCGTCGAAATGCGCGCCGAAGACTACGATCTCTGGGGCAGCACCCGCCCCGGTCACGATCTCCCTCTCGCCCTGGTAGACTTCTGCGATCCGATCCAGCTTACCCGCGCCGATGGTCAGACCGAAATCTGGTTCTGGCTGTCCGTCGAAGTTGTTGGTCAGGTGTTCCCCCTCACCGGCTGGGGTTATCCCTGGGTCGATATGGAAACGCCCGCCGCCGCCGATTACCGCGAGCCGCGTAATCCCTGGTGGAACGAACGCGCCAGCATCCGCGCCATCCCCGACGAAATCGGCTATCTGGGCGGCGATGGGTACGCCTGCCCCTTTGAAGAAATGACGCAGCGCGGCCTCGATCTGTTTTTCTACCGTCCCGAAGGTTTCCAGCTTCCCGTGGGCACCCGCCGCGAAGGGTGGGTTTGCATCTACTTCGACGGAGGCCGCACCCTGCCCTCAACCCTGATCGTCTCCATCCAGCCGGATCGCGCCCGCATCACCCAATGGGTAGACAAATTCATGGTGACGAGTGGCGATCCGTCCGCCATCCCCACCCTGCCCGAAGACCAACTCTGCGATTTCGCCCGCCGCACCCACCCCGCCACCATCCAAACGTCAGGAGTTTGTTCGCCATAGTGCATTTCCCCCAACTTCGTTATTGCGACATCGGGCACAAAGCAGTATGATCTACCCCGTTTTTTAGAGCCATTTTTCGCGCTACCCAAGCCGAAGAGGGGAGATAGTCTTAGTATGTCAAAGCGTTTTGGATTAGTCCTGATTGTGCTGCTCGTCGCGCCCATGTTGCTGACGGCCTGCGGATCAGATTCGGAGAAGGCTGCCGAAGACTACATGGAAGCCGTGCTCAAGGGCGAAGTCGATAAAGCCAAAGAAAAAGCGTGCGCAGATTTTCAGGATCAAACTGAAAAATATACCGCCGCATATCAGGCGCTGACACCCGATATTCACACCAAAAGCCTCGATCTGAAGTTTGATGTGGGCAAAGGCCAGAACAACGAAGAAATCATTGTCACCGGTTCCTATGAATATGGCGACAAAGATAATCCCAAAGAATACGAACTGGTCAATTCCTACCGCCTCGATGACGATGAGCAGGTCGCACTGGGTGTCGATAGTGATCACATCGAAACCCGCGTCGTCCTCATGATGAAGGAAGAAGACGGGGATTGGTGCGTATCGTCTGACTCCAAGTTCAACGATCCCGTTCTCAACCGTCTGGCCGGTGGCGAAGTTGCGCCCGCTGAAACGACGGATGAACCCGCCGCCGAAGCGACCGAAGCACCCGCTGCCGAAATGACCGCAGAACCCGAAGCCGCAGCCACCGACGAGCCGGTTGCTGAAGCAACGGAAGAACCCGCTGCCGATGCGACTGCCGAAGCAACGGCTGAAGCAGAATAAATAGGTAGTTCGTAGTTGCTTGAACGCCTGGTCCTAATTTGATTTAGTACCGGGCGTTTTTGCATACACCTGGAGAGCGCATGAAAATCCTGACCATTCTAGGCAGTCCTCGCAAGCGCGGCAATACGGCGGCAGTCCTCAAGCAGTTCGAAGACCTGCTCCCCTATCCCTTTGAGCGCATCAACATCACCGACCATCCGGTTAAAGGCTGTTTGGGCTGCGATGCCTGCCAGAAAAAGAAAGACAAACCCGGCTGTTGCCAATCCGACGGCCTGAACTTCATCCTCCCGCGTATCATGTCCGCCGATGTGGTGGTTTATGCCACCCCGCTTTATGCCTGGGATTTCTCCGCCCAGATGAAAGCCCTGATTGATCGGCATTACTGCCTGGTCAAATGGAACGACACCCAGCACGGCGAATCACTGATCCCCGGCAAACGCGCGGCGCTCCTCGTCACCTGCGCGGGCGAAATCGAAAACAACGCCGATCTGATTCAAACCGTGTTTGACCGCGAGATCGACTACATCAAGGGCACGGTTATCGGCAAATATATCGTTCCCAACTGCTCCACCCCGCGCGAGCTGGGTGACCAAGCCCTCACCACCGCCCAGGCCATGATCCGTGATCTCGGAGGACAACATGCGTCGTAAGTTAATCGGAATTGGGGTATTGGGAGTGGGGATTTTGCTGCTGGCCGCCTATCTGTTCCTGCGCCCCCACGACAAAGGCGATCCTATCGCCATCAGCCGTGATTTTATTGTTGCCCTCTGGAATGGAGATGAGGCCCGCGTCAAAGAACTGACCTGTGACGATGACCTCTTCCGCCAAACCGTGCTCCGTCAGACCCGCGAAGCCGATACAACCGTTACCGTAGATACAAGCGGGCTGACGTTCACCATCCAAACTGAAACGGATGACCGCCTGGTGATGTTGATGGGCGGAACCGTTGTCTTCACCTCCCAACAAGGTGAACAAATCGTGCGCGATCTGGATGAGCAGCCCACATGGTTCACCTTACATGATGAAGGTGGCTGGAAAATCTGCGCGATTCAGTAGCGAGCCACCAATCGTTCCGCCTCATTCAAAGCCGCTTCGGCATCGGCGAAGAAATTAACGCGCCAGAGTGTCTCCGTCTTCCCCAGCATTGAGCGGCTCAGATTTTGGTATAGATTCTTACGCAGCACCACCAGCAGCACGCTTAAGTGCGGATGGTTGATAATCGTTTCGCACAGCTCGATAATTTTATTCTCTGGGAATCCTTCCAGATCTTGAGTATCCGCTACCACGACCACCTGTTCTGGTCCCTCATCCAGCAGCTTTTGCCGTTTCGCGCACATATCATAGTACTCTTTTGAAGTGAGGTTCCCGCTGTATTCAATGACCAGAATCGGTAACTTATGTTTCCACTCGATTTGTATGGGCATCTTCTCAGTATCCTGTTAGAGAGTAAACACCATAAATAATAAATTTTCATGCGAACGAAGTATAATCATAGGGTCAATTGCTAAACCGCGCAACTAGAGTAGACATTACCCAAAACAAAGGACCGGTGCTCCCGGTCCTTGTCATCATCTGATGTCAGGACGCCAGTCGAAACCCGCCAACCGCTCGGTTTCAAATAACAGATGCGGGTTTTGTCCATCTCCATCCATGACATACAAACCATAGCCTGGTGCATCGTCACCAAGAACATTGTTCACGCCAAATGCGATCTGTGCGCCATCGGGCGCAAGCGACCAGCTTTCGGATGGGCTGCCGGTTGCGCCACACGCTGCATCTTTCCCCATACTCCCGATGACCTGCGGCGCAAGATCGTCCAGATCGACTCGCATAATTTGGGCATACGAAGTGGGCGAATAATAACCTTCTGCACATTCGATTTCCAGGTAGTACAGGCCGGTGCCGTCGGGAGTTAGTTCCGGCGTATAGTGGGGAAAGCTGACGTAGGTGCGATAGGTTTCTGTGGTAATTTGTCGGGCGCTGCCATCCGCTGGGTTGACCAACCAGATACTTTGTCGTGTCCCCTCCGAATAGGTATGCTCGCGCACAAGGATCGACTCGCTGCGCCAGTCGATCTGGGGCTGCATGACCAGCCGATCATCTTCTAAAATAGTGCTGATATTGAAAGTATCGGTCTGGCTGGCATCGGATGCCTGGATCGTCAATTCTAAAACAGTCCCCTCCCCATACTGCTTCAGAATGGCTAATTGAGTGCCATCCGGCGACCAACTGACGCTATCATAACTGCTGGCAGTCGAAGAAAGAACCGTCCGCTTTCCGCTGTCGATCTCCACCACGTCGATGGTAGCCGGGTACGATTCGAGGCGACTCTCCGCCCCCACATAGGCAAGCTGCGTGCCATCGGCGTTCCATGCGTACCAGGGCACATAATTCTCACTGATCGGGTAGGACAGGGCCTCTTCCGTCACATTCACTACAAATAACCCGATCGGATAGAAAGTGTCGGTCGGATCAACCGCCTGATAAGCCAGATAGGTACCATTCGGTGACCACTGATACGTTGCACCAAATACGTTTGGACCCGCCACCATCTGCTGCTGGTCGCCATCAGCATCCATCACCCACAGCGCTTGATCCCGCTGAAAAGCCAACCGGCTGCCATCCGGTGACCAAACCGGATTTGCCCCGGCCCCCAGTTCGTGCAGATTCTCGCCCGTGGTTTCAATCGTATAGATCGTATCATCCGCTGCGAAGGCCAACAGGCGGGGAGCAGAATCTTGCGCGCTGGCTGGCCGACTCAAAAACAGGCACATCAAAAAAATGGTTAATTTGCCCCAGTTCATATGCCCTCGCCTTTCGATGACGCCGCGCATGCAATTCATATCTGAACTCTCATAGCATACGAACGGAATAAAAAAGGGCAAGCCACCAACCACAGCTTGCCCCGACGAAATTCGATGAACAGCCGGCTACTTGTCGTCTCCACCCAGCAGGCGGCTGCCAATGAACAGCGCCCCACCGGCCACCGCCGCCGCCCCGGCCATCGCCATCCGCTGCACCTTTTCCGGTTCGAGTCCGGGCAGCACCACTTCCCCATCGCCATACCGCGCGAACAACTGGCCCCATTTCATTTTTAGCGCTTCTTCCACACGCTTGCGCCCCACGAACGGATACCAGTAGTAGTTGTGGTACACGTTGCTCGCCGCATAGCTCCACGGCACAATCGGGGATCGCAGCAGCGGTTTCTCAAAGCCCTTCAGCCAGCCGTGATAGATCATCTTCTGTCCTTTGCTGGCGAAGGTATCTTCCTGCACGAACCGGAACCGCTCAATATCCTTCAGCTCCAGCCCGACCACTTCGATCTCCGTCGGATTCCCAACACCGAGGCCGCGCTCGTGCCCCAGCCGGATAAAGTCCAGTTCCATCGGATCGAAGCCTTGCAGATACGCGCTCATCGCATCAATCGCCACCTGGTCCGCCGACGCTAACAGCAGGTCTTTTTCATGCACCCGCATCGCGCGCGGTCCCGGACCATCCCCCGCGAACGTGCCATCCATCACCGCGAAAATCCCGGTATGAATATCCTGCTGGATTTGCAGCAGATCCACCACCGTCTCATGAATCACCGAATGCGTCCAGTGACGGTTGCGGCTCAACAGTCCGCCGAATGCATTTTTCATCGCCCCGGTGATCGTCGTGAAGACGTGTGTTTTCACCGTCGGCAGGTGGATGATATTCCGTCCATAGAAGTCTTTCGGAATGAACACGCCTTCCGGGAACACGCGATCCAGCACCAGGAATGGTTCTTTCGGCTCATACCGCACCCATTCGAACTGCGGCTCATACAGGTGCCAGTTGTCGATCTTGTATTTGTCGGTGACATATTTGTGCTTGTTATTGATCTCACCCGCGCGCGCATCCACCACCACCGTATCATTATGGGCGGCGATTACTTTGGGATACCCGGCTCCCTGGAGTTCCTGAATCACCCCTTCGATCTGCCAGGGGGTGCTCGAACACGCCGGATACCACGTATCCCACGAGATATTGATCTTCAGCAGGGTGTCTTTATCTTTGGGCAGAGCATCCTGATACCCCGCCAGGCGCATCACCTCGCGCACGTCATCGACTACCGTATCGGGCGTCGTTCGGACAATTGCGACCTTACCACGACCGGGAAAGTTCACCATAGAACACTCCATTTTTTCTGATGACTCTGATACTTAATGGGTTAAGTATAGCCCACGCGCGAAGCATTGTCCACCATAATGAACGCGTCCCTGCTTCCTCCCCTTCCTGCTTGCGGGCTAATCATTACCCACATCTTTTTCCCGTTGCTTTTTCGGCAGAAATGGGGCGGTGTCGTAGGGGCGTGGGCTTGCCCCACCCGTTTGGCTCCCCTTTCTCTACGAAGTGGGGAAAGGGGCCGGGGGATAGGGGTTCCCCGCCCAATGCCCCACCCTGCCCCTCGTCCACCATCTTACGGGATCAGCAGCACCTGTCCGGCATAAATCCGCGTCAGATCATAAATCCCATTCAGCGCCGCGATGTCATACATACTCACTCCATACCGCAGCGCGATCCGGAACAGATTCTCGCCCGCTTGCACCACATGCGTCCGGTAGCTGGGATAGCTCGGATAAGTTGGATAGCTTGGATAAGTCGGCGGCGTCACCACCACGCCCTCAACCGGCAGACTGTTGATCGGATAGCTCGTGAATACATACCCGGCATTCACCCACCCCTGCACGCCGTTCGAGAGTGACACTTTCAGCCATGAATTATCCGCCGTCCGCGCCAGCAGATTCAGCACCGTGCCATTATAAACAGAGGCCACCTGGCCGTAATACAACCCCGGCCCACTGCGAATATTCAACGCCCCCGTGCTCACCGTTGCCGTCGCCGGAGTCGGAACCGTCCCGCCTTCAACCGGCAGGCTGTAGATCGGATACGCGGTGGCGATATAGCGTGAGTTCACCCACCCCTGTACGCCGGTTGGCAAAACCACGCGCACCCAGATTCCATCACTCGCCTGTGCCAACAGCGTCATGCTCGACCCGCGATACAGCGAAATCACCACGCCGTATCCGACTCCCGGCCCGCTGCGCACATGCAGTGCCCCTGTGTTCACCGTCGCCGTTGGGCTGACCTGTGCCGCCGCGCTCTGAACCTGCGTCAGCAGCAAACCAGTCAGCAGAATCACCGCCACCACAATGAGATGTTTGCCTTTGTTCATGCCCGTACTCCTTAGTACCTACTTCTGCTTTCAGTGTAGAACAAATGTCACTTCATCTCAAGCGTAAGTGGAGTAATAGCAAATCATGCGTAGAGCAAACGTCGGGATCAAGTATAAAAAGAGCGCTATAACGTCTGTCCTAGCGTCCCCCCTAAACTAATTTCAAATGCTCTGCAATCTCATTTCAAACCTACGCGCATCACAAAAAAAACGGCGCGATCCGGTTGGATCACGCCGCCATAAATGACCCTCAGCTTGGAATACTACTGGACGCAGCTTGTCGGCAAATACGCGTTTTTAGGTCCGGCAACAAAAATTTCCGTCCACGACTGCCCGTCACTGCCCTCAACGGGGGTTGGGTTGACATACCATGTTTGCCCCGCCTTCACCGCATTCGCTCCCACAGGTGAACCCGCGGGTTGGCCGTAGATCGGGGTATCACAGGTGATGGTCTTCAACTGGAAGCCCGTGGGAATAGGTGCGCCTTGGAATGTGCTGGCAACGATCTCCCCTGTCGAGCAGTTGAAGGCTATCGAAGCTTCCGCCGCAACAGGATAACCGCTCGTGTTATACCGCATAATCATCGTCACGGTTTCGATAGTATTGGTAGGCAGCGGCCACGCGTTAACGGCGGGACCATAACTGTTGCTGTAATAGGTGGTGTAGTTATCACTCCAGCTGCCCACGAACGTCCCATCATCTTCGTTCATGACCACTTGCCCATCGGCCTCAACCACCAGATTGATGCGGTACGTCACCCCCGGTGTACCGCTCATCGACCAGTCAAAGCCAACATCATAGGGATTGCAGCCGTAAGCGGTTAGGGCCGTAATTTCGACCTTTTCACCAGCAGCCAGTGTCGGCGACGATGCGAACAGGCTCATGACACTCAGTGCGAGCAAAACAACCAGCGATAGAAGGGCTTTTCGAGACATGGTATGCTCCTCAATTTATTGGATAGAAGGGCACATACTTTTCATGTGCTTTTCTAGTCTCAATCAAAAAAAGCTCCAAGTCAAGAATTTTTATGAGTTTTTTATATTTATTGACATATCATCACCTTCCGGTACCGTTCCAGCAGCAGTTGGCGTACCGTGCTAATCAGCTCGTGTGGAAAAAACGGCTTGACCATATAACGATCCACGCCCAGCGCTTGCCCGCGTTCAATACTGGCGCGATCACTCCGCGCCGTGACAAACATATACGGCAGGTCACACGTCTCTGGATTCGCCCGCACGCGGCGGAGAATCTCAAATCCATCGATCCCCGGCTTCATCACATCCGAAATGATCAGCGATACCGGAATTTCGGTGCTCAACCGCAGCGTTTCCCGCGAATCAAGCGTCCCGATGGTCCTCAGCGGGATTTCATGTTCGAGGACCGTTTGAATCAGCGTCAGCAGGTTGAGATCATCATCACTCACCAGAATCGGATTCGTCGCCGTCAGTTGGGGCAAATCCTCCACATGCAGCGGCTGGCTGTAGCACGGCGCATCGAGATCCACCTGCACAAACGTATAGAGGCTGGTGCTGCCCATCCATCGAAGGATTTGCGTATTCATGAGCTATCCTTAACTTAATTACGGATCACCTTCCGGTATCGTTCCATCAGCAGCCGCCGCACTTCCCCAAACAGCTCTCTGGGAAAAATCGGCTTGACCAGATACCCGTCCGCCCCCAGACGCTTCGCCTCTCCCCGGAGATTATAGTTGCT
>DATAMF010000387.1:0-5357 GCA_036260665.1 Aggregatilineaceae bacterium
GCCATAAGGCAAATATAGATTATTCAGGAGGTCTGGTCGCATGGCCGTTATAAAGCCATTTCGGGCAATTCGGTATAACCCCGAACGATTTGACAATATGCAGGTGGTGGTCAGCCAACCCTACGACAAAATTAGTGGGGATTTGCAGCAAAAATATTACGATTTAAGCCCCTATAACATTGTGCGCATCATTCTGGGCAAGACGGAGGCAGGCGATCAACCGCTGCCCGGCAGCCCCAACAGTTACACCCGCGCACGCGATTATTACCAGCAATGGACAACTGAAAAAGTTTTTATGCGAGAAGAGGCACCCGCCTTTTATGCCTACGAGCAGACTTTTAATGTCGATGGGCAGCCGTACAGCCGCCTGGGATTGATCTCGGCGGTAGAACTGGTAGACTTCGACGAAGGTACTATCCTGCCCCACGAACACACCCACAGTGGGCCGAAAGAAGATCGACTGCGCCTGTTAAGTACCATTCAGGCCAACACCGAACAAATCTTCATTCTGTATCCCGACGCGGAAAACAAGATCAACAGCCTGATCCGCCAGGCGATTGGAAACCGCGCCCCCGACATCGATATTGTGGAAATTTTCGAGAACGATGTCCGGCAGCGCGTCTGGGTAATCAGCGATCCGGCTGTCGTCCAGGCGATTGAGGCCGAAATGGCCCCCAAACGCGGCCTGATCATCGCCGATGGGCATCATCGCTACTCCACTGGGCTGAACTACCGCAACAGCCAGCGTCAGGCTTACCCAGGTGCCCCGGCCAATGCCGCCTTTAACTTCGTCCAGGCCACGCTGGTCAGCATGGACGATCCGGGGCTGGTGATCCTGCCGACGCACCGCGAAATCTGCAATTTTGACGCTACCTCCCCCGCCGCGATCCTCGAACGGGCAAAGGAATATTTCAATATCACCCCAGTGGCCGATCTCAAAACGACACTGCACGTCATCAACGCCCACCCCGAAGGGCACGCGTTCGGTTTCTACGGTGGGCCAGCTACCAGATTCCAGATCTTGACGTTAAAAGACAAAAACATTGCTTACCGCTTGATCAGTGAAGATCACTCGCAGGATTGGAAAGCGCTGTCGGTCAGCATTTTACACAAAATTCTGCTGGACCAAATCGCCGGAGTGCCCGCGCATGGGATCGAAGAGACGACCATGATCCGCTACCACCGCGATCCACAGGAGCCAGTGGACAATATCAATCGCGGCGAGGGGAACTTTGTTTTCTTCCTCAGCGCGACCCGCATGGCCCAGATCAAAGCGGTGGCCGGGCACGACGAAAAGATGCCGCAGAAAAGCACCGACTTTTACCCGAAAGTAATTTCAGGCATTTCAATGCTTCCGCTCAGCCCAGACGAGCGGCTGTAACATAAGTACTCCTCCTCAAGTTGCATGAGGAGGAGTTTTCTAATCAGGACGATGATCATGCCAACTGCCGAACAAGTTTTGAGCCAGGCCCCGTTGTACACGGATGAACAACTGTATCGTTTGATCCACCTGCCCCCTCGTGCCATCACCGCCGCTGCGGGCGTCCTGGCCGAAGTCGGCACCGCCTTCAGCACCTTGGTGGTGGATAAAGACGAAGTGACGCTGCTGCTGCCTGAAGACGATTGGGGCTTTTTCGCCAACCGCCTGCCGGATCACCGCGCGGCGGGGCTGTTCCGCTTGATCACATTTGATCTGGTGCTGGAACCCACCCTGATCGGCTTTATGGCGCTGGTGACGCGTCTTCTGGCCGACGCGGAAATTTCGATTCTGGCAGTGAGCGCTTTTGAACGTGATCATATCCTGATTCCAGCGGCCCAATTTGACATGGCATGGAAAGTGCTAAAAACAGCGCAAAATAGTTCTAAATAGATGTGCTGATCCGCACCCTTTTCCCTCTGACGATAGTCAATACGGTTGGAAAAAAGTTAACACCCGATATACAATCGTCAGCTATGGATACCAATTTTTTCCTGATGAACAATGACAATCTGGTTCCGCGTGAAGAGGTGCGAATCGAGCGCGTCGAGGCCCAGGTTTATGACGACCAGCGGCGGGTAAAAGTGGCGATTCAGGTCACGCCGTTCCGCGAGCGCCCTAACTTGGAAATCGTCATCCGTAATGCAGCAGGCCAGCCCGTCGCCACATCGAGCGTCATCGCCACGATGCACTTTAAAATGGAATTCAACCTGCATCTGCGGGGCGTCGAAAGCCCGGCGGGCGATTATACGGTGCAGGTGGTGCTGTATTATGACGAGCTAACCGCGCCGCAGGATACACACGAAATCCCGCTTCACATCTAGCAGCGCGCCCAGGATTGGTTATACTACAGGGTACTACCCTACCAGACGAGGCAACAGTGACCAGAAAGAAACTCGGGAAGTACGAAATTACCGACCGCATCGGACGCGGCGGCATGGCCGAGGTGTATCGCGGCTACCATGTCAGCCTGGACCGTTACGTAGCGATCAAACTGCTCCATCCGTTTCTGGCTGATGATCCAGAATTCAACGATCGCTTCGAAAACGAGGCCCGCAATGTTGCCAAGCTGAAGCACCCCAATATTGTGCAGGTCTATGATTTCGACTTTGACCCCGAAGGCGAAAGTTATTACATGGTCATGGAGCTGATCAACGGCCCGACGCTCAAGGATAGGCTGTTCGATCTGGCGAGCAGCGGTGAGCGGTTTTCGATAGCCGAGTCGATCCGGGTAGTCCGCAGCGCCGCCGAAGCGCTGGCTTATGCACACCTGCGCAACATGATTCACCGCGATGTGAAACCGGCTAACCTGATGCTGGATGAAGACGAACGTGTGGTGCTAACCGACTTTGGCATCGCCAAAATCGTTACAGGCACCCAGTTCACGGCCAGCGGCGGGATGGTAGGCACCCCGGCGTATATGGCACCGGAACAGGGGCTGGGTGAAGCTGGAAATGAACGCTCAGACCTGTATTCGCTCGGCGTGATTTTGTTCCAACTGGTAACGGGACGCCTGCCCTTCGACGCCGATACGCCGCTGGGGATCATCCTGAAGCATGTCAACGAGCCACTGCCCTCGCCGCGCTCGTTTGTACCCACGCTGTCCGAAGACCTGGAAAGTATCGTCTGCCGCGTGCTGGCGAAAGATCCCGAAGACCGCTATCCTTCGGCGGCTGAATTTGCGAACGATCTCGCCAGTCTGGACGAATTGGGCAACCGCCGCGCTCAAGCTGAACTGTCGGTGCGATCAACCGGTTTATTTCCTGCCGCCGAGACAAAACCGGATGCCCTCACCAATGAACAGCGCGCGCGCCTGCTGGGAAGTATGGAGCCAGTTGCACCCCCATCCGTACCTGTCTCGCTCTCGACAACACCCGTTTTCGCGCAGCGTGGAATTCCGGGTCGGCTGCGTCCGGCCTCGATTGTCGGATTAATCGCGGGATTGATATTGATTGCCTCGCTGGGCCTGATTGCGCTGGGAAACGACAACACCCTGTTTGCGAGTCTGACCGACGACACGAATACGCCCGTAGCCACCAGTGTCGCCCAGGTGCCACCTGTGGCGGATACACAAGAAGCCACGGAAGAGCCAGACAATCCAGTTACCGGGGAAACGTCTGTCACCCCACCTATACCGAATACGCCTATACCAACAACACCGGCAGCGAGTGACGGGACTGAACCCGCAACATTGACCCCATCCCGCACACCCAAGCCGTCCCAAACACGAACGGCGACATTCACCCTAACATACACCCCTACCGCAACGAACACGCCGAGTCCAACCATCACGCGCACCCCTACCCCGAATAAAACAGAGACTGCCGCTTATATCGCGCTGGGCACCCTCATGGCTGCTACACCGACACCCAACATGACGCAGACGCTGGAAGCATGTAAATTTGAATTTATTGTGGTGCAGCCCACGCCTTACCCGGCTCCCCCGAACCCGCGCGACTTCACAAACCCGCGTTTGGTCCGTTCGGGCACCGATTCATTCTCATTTGAGATCGTGGTACGGAATACGGGCAACTGTGACTGGCCGAAAGACCTCCGGCTGCACTACAACGAGGAACTCACGCTTAATCCAGATGACACGGTAAATCTGAAGGATTTAAACGACGCCTGTGAAACGCCCCCCGTCGGGCTGAATTTTGCCCTCCAGGGACAGACAAACTTCTATTTGCGTGAACGAGTCCGCGTTACCGAAGATTCAGGCCCCATCCTCTTCACCGGGACTGCGCCGGATTTGCCGGGGTGTTATTACGGCGTGTGGGATTTGTTCTATCCGAACAGCGAACTACCGATGGGCCGCCCGCTGGTCATCAGCATTCGAGCCTGGGGAGCCGTTAGCGATTAGCAATACAAGGGGCGTAACCAGTACGCCCCACAGGTTGGATCAGGGCAGAACTGCTACCGCGTCGATCTCAACCAGGATGTTCATCGGCAGGCCTTTGGCCGCAAACGTGGTGCGTGCCGGGGGTTCGGCGGGAAAAAAGGTGTTATAAACTGCATTCATCTCGGCAAACGTGCTCATATCAGCCAGCAAAACCGTCATCTTGACCACATGCGCCATATCCGTTCCAGCCGCCGCCAATATTGCGGCGATATTTTTAAGCGCCTGCTCCGTTTGGAGGGCAACCGTTTCGCCAGCAAAATCTTTCGTCCCTGGAATCAACGGCCCCTGCCCCGATACATACACAAAGCCGTTCGCCTTGATCGCCTGCGAATAGGGTCCAATAGCGGCGGGAGCGTTGGGCGTAGCTATAACTTCACGTGACATTGGTAGAATCTCCTTTCAACAGAGGGGAAAAAGAAAAAAGGGGCGACCGGGTGGCCGCCCCCACATCGTTTAGCTTTGAGCCGGTACAGCCTGGACCACCATCCGCTGCGAGAACACGCCTCCGGCGCGATCCCACTCGGTACAGGTGATCAGGGTCAGTATCGGGCTGGTGGTCGGAGCGGTCACGGTCCAGTCTTCAGGATCGACTTTCTGGGTGGACGTCACCACATACCGCACCTGACTGCCCCCCTCGATCACAACGATTTCATCGCCGGGAACCAGATCCCCCAGGCCCCAAAACGGGCCGGGGTTATGGAAGCCAAGCTGGACATGCGCCACCAATACCGTATTGCCCCAGCTCGGCTCTAACCAGTTAGTCCCCTCCAGCCAGCCGACATAGTATCCCAGGCCAGTGACATCCCAATGCCGCTCGACAATGGGCAGATTGACAATGGGAATCGGGGCCTGGAACTGCGCCGACAGCTTGGGAATGAGCAGGTAGCGCTCCCCGGCAGGCGTCGGGGAGCTATAGGGCGTAGCTGTCGCTGGGAACTGCATCATGACCGGGAACTTGGTCCCTTCGACCGTCGGAACGGG
>DATAMF010000399.1:0-1905 GCA_036260665.1 Aggregatilineaceae bacterium
ATTGGATCGCGGCGCACGGCCAATTCGCCACGCTGCAAGTCGAGGCCGATAACGAAGGCGCGCGTCGTTTGTATGAAAGTCTGGGGTTTGTCGCGCAGCGCACCTTCACCCGTTGGCGTCGGGCTACCTCTTACCACACCCCTGGCGCGGTGGTTGAATCGCTTCAGGCCTTGACTCGTCGGGATGCGGGGCGGCTCTACCGGCTGGCGGCCAGCGTCCGCCCAAACGAACGCGGCGGCTTAGGCTGGTTGCGCCCGACTGAATTGGAACGCTTGCGCCCGCTGCGTTGGGGCAGTTTGCGGTACCTTTTCAGTGGTCGAACCGTATATTATTGGGGACTGCCTAACTCCGACGGCGAACTGGACGCCGCGCTGATCACCGAGTCGCGCTTAGGCAGTTTGACTTCGTTATTTGATGCGCTGCTGCGTCCTGAGCGTCAGGGCGAACTGGAACTCAGCCTGGTCTACCAGGCGATTGATCTGTTGGGCGGGCGACACCAGCCGCTCATCACCGATCATCCTGCCGATGACGAACCGATGAACGACGCGCTGCGGCAGTCGCATTTTAAGCCGGAGCGCACGCTGGTACATATGCTTTGGAATTCTACGGAGAAAGGACCGGTCACGGATGACCACCGCTGAAGAACGCATGCGGATTCTCGCCATGATCCAGGAAGGTAAAATTACCGCCGAAGAAGGCGCGCGCCTCTTACAGGCGCTGGGCAGCGGCGCGCGGACGCCCCAGCCACCCGCGACTCCCTCCCGTGATCCTCGGATGCTGCGCGTGCGTATTACCGATGTCAAATCCGGTAAGGCGAAGGTGAATGTGAACATTCCGATGGGGCTGGTGAATGTGGGCATCAAGCTCGGCGCGCGTTTCACGCCCACCAGTTCCGGCGTTGATTACGATGAAATCATGACCGCCATCAAAAGCGGCGCGATGGGCAAAGTCGTCGATTTCGAAGACCTGGAGAGCGGCGAACATGTCGAGGTCTGGGTTGAATAGGGAGCAGTTTGCTCCCTGTTACATGTATCGTCTGCGGGCACAGCAGCGTTTTGAAGCGCTGTGTGTTCGCCAGTTGCGCCGCGATTGGTTGGTGCGCCACCTGACGCTGGTCGCCTGGTGCGCCGGTGAGGATCGGTGACATGGAACTTCAAACTGCGCTGGCGCTTGTCGCCCCGCATGACGTGCAGGCGTTGGTCGTGCCGTTGCTCAAACACTATTCGCCGGAGTTGTTGGTCGTTTTCCCGGCGCATATCTCCGTATTATATCCCTTTGTCCCGCCGGATCGCCTCGAAGACGCCTGTGAGACGCTGCGTACTCTCTGCGCGGACGTGACCCCCTTTGAAATCACGCTCGCTGGATATGATCGTTTCCCCGGCACCACGTTTTTAAATCCGGTCAATCCCACCCCGATCCACCAGCTCTACGCCAAAATTCACGCCCGGTTCCCCGACTATCTGCCCTATGGCGGCGCGTTCGGCCCGGACATCCACCCCCACATGACGGTTGCCCAGTTCAAAACCGAAGCCGACCAGCAGCAGGCCGTTTTTCCGCCCTATGCCCCGGTTACGTTTCTCGCGCGGCGGCTGCATGTGCTGTCCGGCCCCAGCACCCTGGATCGTCCCTGGTTAACCGAAGCCGTGATCCCGTTCGGCCTGTAGATCGTCGGCCTACAGTTCAATCGGCTGGCTCAGAATCGCCGTCACCAGGTCCACCGTCGCCACAATATCCCGCCGATCTGCCGTTTCACTCCGCGTGTGAACATACCGCACCGGGACCGCTACCGCGCCCGTCGGCACACCGGACCGCGCGATCTGGATCATGCGCCCGTCCTGGCTCCCCAAATCCAGCACTTCAAGCTGGTACGGAATCCCGGCTTCTTCCGCCCGCCGGATCATCAGT
>DATAMF010000216.1:0-4434 GCA_036260665.1 Aggregatilineaceae bacterium
TGGCGGGACAGCCGAAGTGAGCGATACCGTGCGCTACCTGATCGGCCTGGATTATGAATATCTCGGCGCAAACTGGATCACGGGCGCATGGTATGTAGAATTGTATGTGGACGGGGTGCTGGACATGACGCTCGGCTTTAATGTGCAGTAAGCCGCCAAATACAATATACTGAGGGTAAGCGGGAAGGGAACAGGCCATGTCATCCATCTACAATCTCACAGGGGAAACGCTCGGCAAGTGCCAACTGCGCGAACTGCTCGGCATGGGCGGGATGGGCGCCGTTTACCGGGGCTACCAGACCCACCTGGGGCGGATGGTCGCGGTTAAAGTCCTGTCGCCCACGCTGGCCCAGGAACCGGGTTATGTCGAACGCTTCAACCGAGAGGCCGAAACCGCCGCGACGCTCGAACACAAGCACATCATTCCCATCTACCACTACGGCACGGAAGACGGAATCAGCTACGTGGTGATGCGTCTGCTGACGGGCGGCACGCTGTCCGAACGCATGGCGCAGGCCAATACGGAGCAGCAAGCACCGCCCTCATTGAACGAAGTCGGTGATCTGCTCAAACAGGTCGCCAGCGCGCTGGATTATGCGCACCAGCAGGGCGTGGTTCACCGCGACGTGAAACCGAGCAACATCATGTTCGACAATGAAGGCATCGCCTACATTGTGGACTTTGGGATCGCTAAACTGCTGCAAATGTCACATTCGCTCACCCAGTCGGGCATCTCGATGGGCACGCCCGTGTATATGGCCCCGGAGCAGTGGAAAGCCGACGAACTCACCGGGGCCGTCGATCAATACTCGCTCGGCGTGCTGGCCTACCAGTTGATCGCAGGGCGCGAACCATTCGATGCGCCCACACCGTCCTCGCTGATGTACCAGCATGTCCACGAGACGCCCAAGCCGATCCATCTGGTGCGCGCGGATGTGCCCGAAATGGTATCGCAGGTGTTGGATCGCGCGATGGCAAAAGAACCAGAAGAGCGCTTCTCCTCGGTGGGATCCTTTGCCAAAGCGTTTATAGCCGCCGTGCAGCATGAGCCGATTCTGAGCACCGGCTTTTTTACGGTGCCGCTGCCGCCGAAAACGCCCGAACCGGACGCCGCCTCCCTTTCCGCGGAGGCGTCTGAGTCTGCCGCGCCCGAAGCGCCTGCCGAGCCGGAGATTCCGCTGCCGAAGTTCGGCCCGCCGCCGCCACCTGCCCCATCGTACACGCCCGCGTCCGCCTATGTGCCGCCCGCGCCGCCCGTTCCAGCCTATACTGCGCCGCCGAGCCAATCTTTTGCGCCGCCGCCCGTCGCCTATCCCCCACCACCGCCGATTGCTAACGCGAACCTGGCGTTATGGGTCGGAATTGGGCTGATCATCGGGTCAATTGTGATGATCCTGGTGCTGGTGCTGTCGGGCGCGCTCTGATTCATTTTTTTACGCCATGCTGCCGGTAACGGTATACTGGCCCTGTTTGGGGGGCTGTGTACTGGTAGATTTCAGGAGAGGCACGCATGGAAAGTAAGCGAATGGTTCTTTGCGCCAGTGTGATCCTCGTGATCAGCTTGCTGGCCGCCACCGGAGCAGCCCAATCGGCAGGGCGCGGGATGCTCACCCCCACCGTTCCCGTTAAAACTCAAGTCTGGCTGGATCTCACGGCGACGGATGCGGCCAGCATCCCCACCACGACATCCACGGCCACCCTCACGCGCACCCCGAGCGCCACCCCTACAACGAACGCCACGCCGAATTACACGGCGACCTATGAACAGGAATTTGAGTGGGCGCGGATGACCGTCACCGCGCAAAACTGGACTCAGGTGCCCGAACAGACCCTTCCGTCGTCAGCTTCAGGCGTCCAGCCCACCGATCTTGTAGCCGTAACAGGCGGTACCTTTATGATGGGCACAACCACCGAAGAAGCCACCCAAGCGCTGGACGAATGCGCGTTGTATGGCCGCACCTGCGATAACTTCACCTGGGTTGAGGACTCGATTCCGGTGCATGCCGTGACGGTGGACAGCTTTGAGATTGAAACATATGAGGTCACGGTGGCGCAGTATGTCGCGTTTCTGAACTCGATGGGGCCAAACAGCCACCAGTATAACTGTCTGGGAATGCCGTGCGCGGTAACTCAGATGGAACAAAACACCAGCACGATTACCTTTGACAACCAAACCTACGGAGTTTTCAACGCCAATTTTTATAGCAATCATCCCGCCACCATGATTACATGGTACGGCGCGCAGGCGTATTGTATGGCCTTGGGCCGCCGCCTGCCCACCGAAGCGGAATGGGAACGCGCGGCGCGTGGCGCGCAAAATTTGATCTATCCCTGGGGTTACACCTTCGATGAAAGTTATGCCAACACCGCCATTCCAGAGTCGGCGGGCACGGTTCCGGTAGACAGCTATCCGATTGGAACCAGCCCCTATGGTATTTACAATATGGCGGGCAACGTATCCGAATGGACAGCCGACTGGTACCAGGGCAATTGGTACAGCGAGCAGGCTGTCACACCGCAGGCGAACCCCACCGGGCCGGCGATGGGCAGCGAAAAAGTGCTGCGCGGCGGCGCATGGGATACCATCCCGCTGTTCGCGCGCAGCGTCCACCGCATGAGCGCCGATCCCTATACGGCGACCTCGGCTATCGGCTTCCGCTGTGTGGCGGGCGGCGGAGTCACGCTGCCGACAGCGACGCCAACGACCATACCAACGCTGACCTTTACGCCGGGCGGCACGCCGCAGCATCCCGCAGCCGTCCCCCAGACGCCCACGCGTCCGGCTTCACCGACGACTCAACCCTAGAGCACGTAGGGGCAGGTTCGCCAACCTGTCCCTATCCAACTATATATTTGGGGGGCTGTGTATTGGTAGAGTTCAGGAGAAGCACGCATGACAAGAAAGCGTATTGTTCTGTGCGCCAGTCTGATGCTTGTGATCGGCCTGGTCGCCGCGACAGGAGCGGCCCAATCGGCAGCACAGGGGATGCTCACCCCCACCGTTCCGGTCAAAACGCAGGTCTGGCTCGATCTCACTGCGACCAACGCCGCCACCACCCCCACCGCCACCTTGACGCCGACCCAGCCCAACACCCCCAACTATACGGCGACCTATCAACAGGAATTTGACTGGGCGCTGCTGACTGTCACCGCGCAAAACATGTACTGGCAGCAAAGCACCCAGTATGCAGCCGTCCTTTCACCGACTGAAATGGAGCGCGTGGTCGGCGGCACGTTTTGGATGGGCACGACCACCGAAGAGGCGATGCAAGCGCTGGACAACTGCACGCTGTACGGCCATACCTGTGATGATTTCGAGTGGGTTCGGGACTCGATGCCGCAGCACGAGGTGACGCTCTACAGCTTCGAAATGGAAGAGTACGAGGTCACGGTAGGCCAGTATGTCGCGTTTCTGAATGCGCTGGGGCCAAACAGCCACCTGGATGGCTGCCTGGGGATGCCGTGCGCGATAACGCAGCAGGAAAGCGACACCAGCACGATCACCTTTGATAACCAAATCTACGGTATTCTCAACGCCGATTTTTACAGGCGTCACCCGGCAACAATGGTCACATGGTACGGGGCGCAGGCGTACTGCCAATTCATAGGCCGCCGCCTGCCCACCGAGGCGGAATGGGAACATGCCGCGCGCGGGCCGGAGGATCAGATTTATCCCTGGGGTGATACATTTGATGAAACGTATGCCAATACCGCGATCCCAGAGGCAATGGGCACTGTTCCGGTAAATGACTACTGGGACGGGGTCAGCCCCTACGGAATCTATAATCTGGCGGGGAATGTGTCCGAGTGGACGGCGGACTGGTATAACGGCTATTGGTACGGTTTGCAGGCTGATGCACGCGTTGTGAATCCCGCCGGTCCAGCGGATGGTCGGGAAAAAGTGCTGCGCGGCGGCGCGTGGGACACGATCCCGCTGTTCGTGCGCAGTGTCCACCGCACGAGCGCTAATCCGTCGCTCGCCAGCCCAGCGATTGGCTTTCGCTGTGTATCGGGCGGCGGGATCACGCTGCCGACGGCGACGCCCACGATCCCACCAACGGCGACCTTTACGCCTACCCGTACTATCTCGGCAACGCGCGAGGCGACACCTACCACACAAGACGACTAACTGACGCGCATCTTATCCCGTGGAGGGGTGCCAATCTGCCCCTCCGGTAAGCCTTCCCTTATTAACCATCCGAGTTCACCATCCACGACCATGACATCCTCGAACATTCGTGCTATCCTGTATCTGGTCTCACCGCACCTTGACAACCCAAAACGCACAACTCAAAACCCAGAACCCAGAAAGCGGGGGGGGGATCATCCACAAGTTCGACACAACAGGCCATTTTCACCTCCGGTTCTCCCTCAAACCGCCATTCAAGGGGGGGTAACTTTTTGAAGCTAGATCAACAAACAGATTCATCTGAG
>DATAMF010000418.1:0-3610 GCA_036260665.1 Aggregatilineaceae bacterium
ACCGTGCGGCCCGCGCGCACATCGGCGGAAATTGCCGGAGTCATCGGATCAGAAGAAGTCAGGTGCCATTCACGCATAGGACGCCTCATAAGTAGAATCTAAGTCTCTTCCTAAAACATAATACGTTTTTGCCATCGGGGAAAGCGTTTGTCGGGGAAATGTCAGCTTGCCCACTTCCCCGACGGTATGTATTTTTAGGCGGTGAGATACTTTTCGATCAGCGTCAGTGATTCTTCCGCTTCTTCAATCGAGGACAGTCCAAGCGACAACAGATCGTTCGGTTTGGAGTTTTCCAGCACAAATGGAATCCCTTCCGCTGGTGGAATTCGCCCTGCCGCCAGTGCCTTCATCAGGATCATCGGCTTCGGGCATGCTTTCACCAGCTTGATTCGTTCCTCTACCGTTTCATGCCCATCATATTCTTCAAACACAAACCCGGTTTTATTCAGCGGGAACAAATACACATCAATCGGATAATCATGTTCCTCGCAGAACTCAACAGTAGAGATTCGATGCGTAGAAATACCCGCCAACCGTCCCGCCTCATGGATTTTATCCAGCATCGGGCGCAGCCCTTTGATCTCATCCTCGCCGCGTGGACGATCCACAAACTGCGAGTGAATCAGGCAGATTTCAGCCTGATGTTCGATCAGATAGGTCAGCTTTTGCTGGTGGCTTTTCATGGTCGAAGTGTGATCGATCCGTGTGTTT
Source organism: Aggregatilineaceae bacterium (assembly GCA_036260665.1). Lineage (GTDB taxonomy): Bacteria > Chloroflexota > Anaerolineae > Aggregatilineales > Aggregatilineaceae > DATAMF01. The sequence continues at coordinate 712 of DATAMF010000418.1, forward strand.
CCCACGATATACAGCGGCGACTCGCTGTCCGCGCGGATTTTTTCCACTATCGCCTGCATCCGCTCGTTCGCGCATGTTTCAACGGCATTCACGCCGTGTTTGATGCACACCCGGATCACTTGCTCAATGGTCGCATCGGTGGCCCGCTGCCGGTATTCTTCGCTTCTCGCGTCGCTGAAATGAGATCGACCATAAAAGGCGTTGGTACCGCACATCACCTTGCTGAATGTGCGGCCCTGAATAGTGATTGTGTTCAACTTGCACCTCTCAAAATACGCGTATGTGCATGGGAGAGTAATGAGGCTGAGAAGGCGTGTAATTGTATTCTACAGACGTAAAAGGAGCGACCTTTGGCTGATCGCTCCTTGCAAGCATCATGGCGAGATGTGTAGTGTCTACGGCACCGGAGCCATTTGCCATGTACCGCTGGGCTGGCACTCGCCGCGCTGCTGTCCCTCAAACAGCGAGATCGTTTCGTTATACAGCGTGGTCAGCCGGTGTTCGCCCGCCGCAGGGACGTAGGTTCCATTTTGAACCGTGCCCCCGGCGAGGTACATATAGTTGCTGGTGAGTTCAAATTCGGGCGTCAGTCCCCATCCGAGCGCCGCTTTCAGGTCGGGGTTATTCCGCCACAGCTTGCCGAATCCGCGTCGTGGCTGGTAGCGATCGGCGGGCGGCACCAAACTTGGATCCGTCTCCTGTTCCCCTTCCTCGAAGTTGTCCACGAAGCAGTACCAGTCGCCGCCGTTCGGATTATCCGGGCTGGCAACCATCACCCAGATTTGGCGGTTCGGGCGCAGCCAGAACATCCGCCCGTGTTCGAAGACTTGTTCCGCCACTGGCAGCGGAGCCAAAACCGGCGTCGGAAAGTTGGCTGGCAGTGCGGTGGGCGTAGCAGGCGCAACCGTAAACGTCGCGCTCGCTTGAGGCTGCGTTGTGGGCGTTGTCGTGGATGCCGCGGTTGTGACGACCAACTGCGTAAGGGTTGGTGCGGCAGTGTCTGCTGTCGTTGTACTGGTCGCGGCTTGTGCAGTCTGAGTAGCCGGTTCCGGTGTTGCCGTCACGACAAGCACAATTTGGGTCGGTGCCTGTGGTGGATTTTTATCTTCATCATTGCCACACGCGGCCAATACCGACACGAGTGTGACCAGAACTAAAAGCTTGCGCATAGAAGGCTATCTCCGGTTTCTGCGTTCCGCCCCCCACAATCGACCGACGATTGTAGCAGAGCCAGCCAGGGATGCAAAAACCCTGCTTAGCCTATACGGTGCTGCATCCACACGTTCGGCTCGATATAGACCCCCTCTCGATCAATTTCGACTGGAACCAGCGCACCCGGAATCACGTACACCCCGCTTTCAGGGAACCGCATGTGAGTCCAGTGTTCCCACTGTTCCACACTGCCTGTGATCCGCATCGACAGCGGGCAGATTTTGAGCAGCTTGGCTCCCAACCGGCTGTGAACGCGCAGCCAGGCATCAAACGGCTGGCCGTTCTCGTTTTTCCATTGGATATAGCGTTCCATCGGCGTCAGCGGATAGCGGCTTTTCTGATTAGGCCGAACCGGTGCGATCAGCGTTTGTAGTCCCTGGGCCGCGCCAAGCGCTTTCATCGCCTCGACCACCCGCGTGCTCACACCCTTCCCCTGGTAATCCGCTGCCAGCGTGATCGACAGCGCGCACTGTATATTCGGCAGTTTCCCCGCCGCGCGGTCCTGGAAGCCCTTTTCAATCGCCCAATCCCATCCCGCGTCCGGCAGCGAATCGCCGTCCCAGCGCAGCGCCAAACTGTTTCCGGCGGCAGCGATCTGTCCAGTTTGCACATCCAGCAGTGCAAACTGAAATTCAGGGAAATCCTGCGGCAGCCCATCCCAATACCGATTCGCATACGCATCATGCAGCATAAATTCGGGCCACATGGCGTCGGTGGTCGCCTGCATCGCCTGCCACAGATCGGGCCGCTTCTGGACCGTTACAACCTCAAAATTAAAATCCGCCATTCTTATTACTCCCCATTCACTACGCGCAGCACGCCCGGCGTAATGCCGCTCAAATCCGTCAGATTGGCAGCGAACGTATGCCGATCTGCACCGATCACCACCGTCGGAACGGCGTTTTCCGTGTGATGCCGGTGGCTCAGGTCTTCCATATTCCCGTGATCGCTGGTGATGATAATTAATCCCTGTTCGTCATCCCATTGATCCAGCAGTCCTGCCATCACTTGATCGAACAGTTCCAACACAGCCACGCCGCGTTCCATTGGTCCGCGATGCCCGATAGTATCCGTGATCCAGTGTTCAAAAAAGCTAAACTCATACTGCCGCGCGAGTTGGGCCAGCCGTGCGCCCGCTTCGGCTCGCTCATACAGCGGCGTATCCTTATATCCCAGTTCGTTGCGCCACCCTTCGCCCGTCCAATCTGGACTCATCGCCGCGCCCGCGTAGATGTCCGCTTCCGTGCCGAGCGCGACTCCTGCCGCCAGCGCCGCCTGCTGATTCGAAGACGGTAGCCGTTTGCCGCGTGCCACTGCGTGGAAGAATCCCGGCGGAAAGGCACTCAAAAAGGACGCGCTGCCGCCGTGTCTCCGGATTTGTTTGAACAGGTTGTCTTCGTTGAGAATCGCGCGGATTTCCGGTGTAGGTCGCGGCCCGTAATGTTCCCCGATCTCCGCCGGAACATTCCGCCCGGTGAGAATCACGGCCTGTCCGGTCGCGCTCTGGGGTCGCCCCGGCACGCCCATTTGGGCATCGGTTGGGATGAACAGCGCCCGGCCTGAATCGCCGCGCGGCGTGTCGCGCAGCCATTTCTGCCCGCCCGCCAAGGCATCGAGTGTCGGCGTGTTCGCCACCGCGAAGGGATTAATCTCTGGATTATCGTCGCCAAGCCCGACACCATCCAGG
>DATAMF010000421.1:0-4140 GCA_036260665.1 Aggregatilineaceae bacterium
CAACCGTCGCAGTTCGGCTTCCAACGCGCCCATCTGGGCCTCACGTTCTGCTTCCCGCTGAATCTGCTCTTCCAGTTTGGTCCGTTCCGCCAGCAGCAGATACGGTCTTCGCACTCAACCAGTCGAACCAGGACAAACTGCGGTTGAGCGAAGAAAACGCCGCCCTAGACGCTGAAAAAGCGCGCCTGGAAGCGGAACGCACCGCGCTGCAAACGGAACGCGATCAACTGATGGCACGCGTGGAGGGCAACCGCGATCTGCTGGAACAACTCGGCGCGGACGGCGTGGGCACGCTGCAAATGATGATCAACGATCTGACGCGCGAGCGCGAAAAGCTGGAAAACGAACTGGCGCAGGTCAAACAGGAAGTGGCGGTCAGCGAACGGCCCGAACGACGCCCCAGCGGATCGACCACACAGGCAACCCGCCCGATTGCGCCGGAAAATCCCGAAGTGATCGTGGCGATTGCGCAAGAACTGCGCACGCCGATGAGTTCGATTATGGGTTATACCGATCTGCTACTGAGCGAATCGGTGGGCATCCTCGGCGCACTGCAACGGCAGTTTTTGCAGCGGGTCCAGGCAAACATTAACCGGCTGGGTACCCTGATTCTCGATCTGGTGAGCATCACCAAACTGGATACGGAAGGCGTGAAACTTCAGCCCGCGACGATTGATTTTCTGGAAGTGATCGAAGATGCGATCACCGGGGCAGGCACGCAGTTCCGCGAGAAAAGCATTACGCTGCATATGCGGCTGGCGGACAGTTTGCCCGCGCTGCGCGCCGACCGGGACGCGATGCACCAGGTGTTGATGCAGCTCCTATCAAACGCCTATCTTGCCTCGCCGCCCAACGGTGAAGTGACGATCAGCGCCCATTATGATCCAAAATTTGTGCCGCCGTTTATGGATGAATTTGACAGCAGCCCGCGCGATGCGATCTATGTGGCCGTGACGGATCAGGGCGGCGGGATTCCCCCCGAAGAACAGCGCCGGGTGTTTGGGCGGCTGTACCGGGCCGATAACCCGCTGATTCAGGGATTGGGTGATACGGGCGTGGGGCTGTCGATTGCCAAAGCGCTGATCGAGGCGCATGGGGGCAAAATATGGCTGGAAAGCGAAATCGGAAAAGGCAGCACATTCCAATTTTTCATCCCGCTGAAGTCAATGGAACAGGAGGCATAGCCCGATGCGACGCCGCCGTGACCGAGGAAATGAACTCGTCGTTGCCATTGCTGTGACCGGCATTCTGGTCGTGGCGCTGGCCTTTGCGATCATTCTGACATTGAGCAACAACGCCGAAGATGATAAAGACGAGAAGACGCCTGCGCATACTGAAGAAGTCGCGGTACTGCCACAGGTGACGGAAGAGATGACCACCACTCCTGCGGCACCCGCTACGGCGACAGCCACAGAAAACGCGACTGAAATTGCGTCCGAAGTCGCGACGGCAACGGCGACAGAAGAGTCTACCGAAGATGGAACGGGAATCGCAGCGGTGAATACGCGGGAGTCGCCTGTTAAAACGGCGGAGGTTGCGCCCGTGATCACGGAGGAAGCTAGCGCGGAACCGACGCTGACGCCGACGATTCAGGCAACGGAGACTATTATTAAGCCTACCGAGATCATCCCAACAAAAACGGCTACCCCTACAGTCCGAGCGACGAATACGCCAAAACCAACCCGCACGCCCCAACCGACGATCACACCGAGTCCGACGCGAACGAATACGGCGACGCGGACTTCGACCAATACACCCAAGCCGACTAACTCACCCAGCCCTACCCCCACCGTACCCAAAGCGACGCTCACGTTTACGCCGTACCCGTCGCTGACGCCGAGCATCACGCCGTTTGGCGGCGAACGCACGAATACGCCCAGCGCGAGCGGGTGTAAGGTGCCGGAAGGCTGGCTTCCGTACACCATTCAGCGCGGGGATACCCTCTATGCGCTGGCGCTGCGGTTCGGGATTTCCGCGCCGGAACTGGCCGACGCAAACTGTATCACGGATATCCAGAGTATTACCGCCGGGCTGATTCTGTTCGCGCCGCCGGGAAGCGATGTCACGCCCCCTGCCCCAGCGACACGTATGCCGGAGGGGGGCACCGCGCCACCACAGCCTATCGCGTATGACTGCGGCGATCCAGCAGCGATGATCACGCAGCCATCGGCAGGCACGATCTTACAAGGAACGATTGCGATCTATGGCAGCGCGATGGGACCAAACTTCCAATTTTACCGGCTGCAAATTTCGGGCGGAGAAACGCCGAGCAGCGAATTTGTAACGCTGAACGACATTTACACGACTCCGGTGGAGGGCGGACAGTTGGGAATCGTCAACACGGCGGCATTCGCGCCGGGCGATTACTGGCTGCGGCTGACGGTGGTCGATGTGACGGGGAATTATCCGCCGCAGTGTACGATTCGGGTGCGGTTTGCGCCGTAATTAATTCGATATGCGACTCAATCTGCCGATTCTGGACGCGCTGGCGAACCATAACAGCCAGAACATTCTGATTGCAGGCGCGGGCGGCGGCTTCGATATTTTTGCCGGGCTGCCGCTGTATTTTACCCTGCGCGAGATGGGCAAGACAGTACATCTGGCAAACTACAGCTTTTCCGAAATCCAGATGGTGTGCCTGTTTGAGGACGTGGAAACGCTGATTCCGCAGCAGTTGATCGGCGCGCATGGGCTGGTCAAACATAAAACGCCCTACTACCCCGAAGGCTTCCTGGCGGAGTGGTTCTGCACCGAACGGGGCGAAGAGATCACGATCTGGATGTTCGCCAAGCTGGGGGTCGCGCCGCTGATGACGGCTTACCAACGGTTGATCGAACGGCTGAACATCGACGCGATTATCCTGGTGGATGGCGGCGTGGATTCGCTCATGCGAGGGGATGAAGATCAGCCCGGCACGCTGCTGGAAGATACGATTTCGCTGGCGGCGGTGGAGGGGTTGAAGGTTCCGGTCAAGCTGTTGGCGTGCCTGGGGTTTGGCTCGGAAACCGAAGTCGCCCATTACCACGCGCTGAATAATATGGCCGAACTGGTCAAACAGGGCGCATTTCGGGGAAGCTGCGCGCTGATCCAAACGATGCCCGTGTTCCACCTGTACCAATCAGCGTGTGAGTATGTGTGGGGACAGCCGGGGCATCTCAAAAGCCATATCAGTACGCGAGTGATCGCGGCGGTGCAAGGCAGCTTCGGGGATCACCGGCTGGAGGGAGACGCCGCCAATACGGCAGCGCTGGTATCGCCACTGATGAGTCTGTACTGGTTCTTTGATGCGGTGAGCGTCTTCCAGCGGAGTCTGATCGCGGACAAACTGCGGACCAGCGAAACGATCCGCGATGCGCTGCAAATTATGGCGCTGTACCGTTCGCATTTTCAGATTCGGCGGCGGCAAAAACTGCCCTATTAAAACCCACCGTTCACCTGCCGGACACTTGTCATCTCCGCGCGGCGCGATACACTAGCCCCGGTTTAAGGCTCCATCCTTGGAACAGCCTAATTTTTGCGGAGAAAATTTATGAGTACCCGTTTACGCTTATGCCTGCCTGTTCTGTTTGTGATACTTCTGCTGGGAGCCGCTGCGCAGTCAAAGGGACACACGTCCGCGCAGCAGCAGCCCACCGTGCCGCCGACCAACACACCACGCTTCACGGCGACGGTGCCGCCGACGAATACGCCGCGTTTCACCGCCACACCGGAACTCCCGACGGCTACCGCAACAACGGCTGCAACCAACACGCCCACGCCCACCGAAACGCCGACCACGCCCCCTACCCTGTTCCCGACGCCGACGCTGTATTATCCTGACGTGGTGACACAGGGCGAACAACCGACAGCGATTCCGACGGAGATGCCGCGCCTGCGTTCGACAGACGACAACGGGAATCCGTACAACCTGCTGAACATCCTGCTGATCGGGCATGATGGCGAAGTGGTGCCGGATGATCCGAATTTCCACACGGACACCATGATCATTGTGTCGATCAACCGCGATACGAATACGGTCAGCATGCTGTCGCTGCCGCGTGACCTGTTTGTGTATATCCCCAACTGGGGGATGCAGCGGCTCAACCAGGCGTACTGGTACGGAGAGGCGATCCAGTGGACGGATGGCGGCTGGGGGATGCT
>DATAMF010000425.1:0-1518 GCA_036260665.1 Aggregatilineaceae bacterium
CTATTATTGACTGGTGGCTGTGGCGCTGGCTGGTCTCGCGGCATCTGGGCAAGTGGATCGGCGGTGTGATCACGGTGGGCGCTTTTGCGCTGGCAGTGGCGGCGGCATCGGAGTTTACGGTCAAGCACTGGCGGCAGGGAAATCTGAAGACTGATCAGGACAAATATGACGCGGGCAACCCATCCTTGATGGTAGTGGTTCACCACCTGGAAACTTATGCGGCTGAACGAGGCGAACGGCCTGTTGTGGTGGCTCCCGGTGAGGACCGGCTGCCGTTTTTCTTCCCCACATGGGATATCCGTGTCCCGCGCAATCCTAAACAACTTCCGACCCGAGTTGAAGACCTGGAAGGCGTGGATGTGGTCGTGGGCGGATCTGTACTGGACTTCTTGTGGCAGGAAGCGGGACTGTATCCCAATTCGCTCAAGGCTGAAATGAATGTCGGGGAGACCTATTATCGGGTGGGCGTCTACGGCCCGGGTGAGGAGCGCTGGACGACCGTTTTGCAGCCGATTGCCCTGCATCCGACGGGCGATCCTGCCTATGACGATGGGATAAACCGCTACGTGATGTTTACTGTCCATCCAGAGGCCCGGACAATCCTCTTAAAACCCGGCGGCGCGCTACCCAATGAAGTCGTCTTTGGCGGGTTTGCCCGGCTGCTGGGATTTGATGCGGTGTCTCTGGAGTGGTATCGCGGGCAACGTATCCCCTTGATCCTCTACTGGCAGCCCACCGATGCCGCTCCGCCGGATATCAATTACAGCGTCTATATCCATATTCTTGATGCCGAGGGGAATTTGCTGCGCACCGAGAACGGCGGAACTGTGCAGTGGGACGGTGTGCCGATGATGGGGCAGTATCCGACACTGTACTGGCGGCCCGGCGAGTCGATCTATGACTTTTGGGATTTGCGCCCGCCAATGGACGCCATCCCCGGTCCTGTTCAGGTGAAGATCGGTCTCTACGACTCGATCAGCGGGGAGCGTGTCCCAGTTACCATTGACGGCAAATCGGCTGGTGACGGTGTGACGATCTATACCAATGTGACTATTCGGTAAGAGGGGCAGGGCGGCTGCCCCTAACCATTACAGGGCGGCAATTGCCAGTCCTACCCCCTGGCGCACCTCGTCGCGCACAAAGGCGTCCCAAAGCGGCGGCACTGTTTCGTAGAGGGCGCGCTTCTCGTCCTCTTTGGCGCTGGCGTAAGCCAATACACCGCTCATATCGGGCCGCATGAAAACGGGCACGCCGCTGTAGCGCTCGTTGTGCTGGTCGAGCAGATCGCGCATGACACCGCTGACGACCTGCGCATCTTGCAGATCACCCAGATGATCCTGAGCTATTTTGGTCTCTTTGATGACCATCCGTGCTTCTGGCCCCAATACTTCTTCAAAAAATTCGAGGGCATAACGCAGCCGCTTAAAGGCAATGCGCAGTTGGTGCAGCGTGGGAATATCTGCCTGTCCGATCAGCGGCGTGCCCGTTTTCATGCGGCCCGATATGAGCGGTGTATTG
>DATAMF010000024.1:0-6460 GCA_036260665.1 Aggregatilineaceae bacterium
GCAGCGAGGCCGAGTATGGGTATAAGTGGTGGAACGAGGAAACGTTCGACGGCTTTGTTACGGATGTACACCGTCTGCCGTATGCGGCATGTGATGGCGACGACTGCACCGTATTGGATGGCGGGCGCGTATTGAATGGCGGTGAGGAGTTTACGCTGCCGGATATTCCCGACGGGCAGGATTACCTGATCGTACTACGGGTGCAGGCGGCATCGCCCGCGGTGCTGAACCCAACGTGCCAGGATTTATCGGATTCGCACGGGTATTTTGTGAACGTGGTGCCGGATATTCCGGGACAATGGGTGGAACTGGCGTTCTGGCTGCCGGGCTACAGCTACGAGGCACGAGTGCATCACTTTTGTGTGCAGTCGCAGCAAGGGGATAAATACTATCCGTACCGCTACTGGATTTATGCGGGAAGCTATGAACCCAAGGAAAAACTGAGTTCGGAAATCGCGCAGATCGAAGAGCCGGGTGGGAACTGGAAAGTAACGCTAGAAGATGTCGAAGTCGAACAAAACACCGACGCAGTCACGGTGGATATGGTGTTCTGGACAGACACCGAAGCGCTGTCACATGATGGCAAGGTGTTCATTCACCTGTACAGCGATCCGAATGAAAAGCCAATCAAACAGATTGATGTGAGGCCGGGGCGGGGCGTGCTGCCGCCGGGGAACTGGCTGCCGGGGGAAATCCACGAGACGTATACGCTGCCGCTGGATGGCGTTCCGCCGGGAACGTACCAACTGGCGATAGGTCTCTATGATCCTGTATCATTTGAGCGGTATACAATTATCACACAGGCTGGGGAAACGGATCGACTGTTCTTACCGGCGATCACGATTCCTTAATTTCCAGGGGGAACTATGTACGATCCTCGATTGGAACCGATCCCGACTGATCCGGTGGCGCAGATTCGGGCGTTTGTGCGCGATCTGGCGTATGGGGCGTTGGTCAAAGACTGGTCTACCGAATTTCTGGTGGCGCGGTATGGCGCAAGCCGGGACGAAGAATGGGTGACGATTGGGCCGGGCAGCTTCGATTCGATGGAGCAGAAATGGCAGCATGTGTATCCACGGGTCAGCATTTTGCTGGTGTTTGATTATGTCGTCTCGATCAGTGAAGATGGCTACCGGCTGACGAATAAAGCCTTCGACTTGCTGGAACAGCCCTCAGCAGCATCCCTTTTTATCTCGTATCGACGGAGCGAGAGCAGCCTGTTCGCGCTGCTGCTGGTCGCGCGGCTCAAAGCGGTGGGACTTGATCCGTTTTTGGATATGCAGAATATCGAGCCAGGCGAGGAATGGCGCGAACGGTTGGAACAGGAAGTGCGCCGCCGACCCTATTTTATCTGCCTGATCAGCCCGATGACGCTGCAATCACCGTATGTGCGGCAGGAGATTTCGTGGGCGGAACAGGCGGGCGTGAAGGTGATCCCGATATGGCACAACGGCTATAACGACGCGCTGCTGAGTGAGGATCAGAAGCAGTATCCTGAGTTGGGCGACTTTTTGCAGATCAACGCGATCCAGGTGCGGCGCGAAGATGTGGACGAATACAATAACGCGGTGCTCCGGCTGTTGAATCATTTTGGGTTTACGCCGTAAGGGAGAGAAACCAAACATGTACAATCCGATGGAAGAAGCGATTCCCGGCGATGCGATGGCGCAGATTCGGGCGTTCGTCAAAGATTTGGCGTTTGGGGCGGCGAATGGGATGTGGTCGCCGGAGATTCGCGTGAACCGGACGATACGCGGCGGCGATTGGTCGTATACGGCGGGGAAAGACTTTCCGAAGCTGCTGGAAAAATGGGGCGATCAGATTCCGTATGTCGGGCTGCTGGTGTCGTTCGATTATCTGAATGTGATGGAAGCGACGCCGCAGGGCAACCTATACACGCTGACGCCGAAAGCGTTCGCGCTGCTCGAACAGGCGAGTCCGGCGTCGATCTTCATTTCATACAGCCGCAAGGAAAGCAGTGCTTTCGCACTGCTGCTGCTGGCCCGACTGAAAGCGGTGGGACTCGATCCGTTTCTGGATTTGAAGGATTTGAATCCGGGTGACGAATGGGAAGACCGGCTGCGGAATGAGGTGGCGTCACGACAGCATTTTATCTGTCTGATCGGGCCGACGACGCTCGAATCGCCGCATGTGCAGCACGAAATCGCGTGGGCGATGGACGCAGGCACACGGACGATTCCGATCTGGCACAACGGCTTCGTGTATAACGACGGCGATTCCGAAGATGAAACGCTGCGGCGGTTTTTGCGCTCGAATGCGATTGTGGTGGAACGCGAGAATGCAAAAGCCTATGAGGGCGCGATTCTCGAACTGCTGAACTATTTTGGATTTACTCCCTGATTTGTACCCCCTCCCCCCCCTTTGCACCCCCTTTGGAGACGTTTTGAGGGGAAAACATTCTAAAATAGGTGAAGATCCTGGCAGAAAGTCGGTTTTTTTGTCATTTTCGTGACGCGAAAACCGATTTTGGGTTGGAAAAGTAAAGTGCTGGGTGATGAGTGCGATAGCGCTTGTATCCAGGATAGCACGAATGTTCTGGGTTGTATAGTATTTCGATGGTGAACTTGGAAGACTAACTTGGATGGTGAGTCACGAGGGTCTTACAAAAAATGGAGATGCGGTGTAGAATGAGTGGATAGAACGTGCGTTCTGGTATCTGAGGAGAAAGTATGGCTGCAATCGAAAGACTCCAACAGGCACTGATTGATCTGGATATTGATGAGGGTATCGCGGCACAGATCGTTGATGGCACGGTCCGTGATAAGGATAACAAAAAGAAACGGGCGGCTTTTTTTGTGCAGGCGATCTCTCAAATGGAAAGACTGCTGGATGAAGAAACGTGTCATGCGGTGCGGGATGCATGCGCGTGTTCCAAGGGCGGATGGCGTTTAAAAGCGGTGCAAAAGCTGGCGAAAGAATACGCGGGGCGTTCGCTGGGCGAAAAAATCGCGGCGCTGGGGCAGATCACACATATGGGCAATCCGGTGCTGAACGAGGATGGCACGATCACGGCGGGGATCGGTGATGAGGGCGGGCTTGACTGTCCGTGTCCGGTGTTCGAGGGGCTGGACCTGCGGGAACCCGTGTCGCTCACGTATTGTTACTGCTGCGCGGGGCATTTCCGGTTTCATTATCAGATCGCGCTGGGGAAGTCGTTGGTGACAAAACGCGTGGTCTCGTCGGCGCTGAACAGTCTGGGGAAGCAGCCGTGCCGGTTTGAGTATGCGATTGTGGAGTGAAATGCCCCTACGAACCTCACCCCCTCGATCCCCCTCTCCAACCGAGTTGGCGAGGGGGAAAAGCGAACCCTACCCCCAGCCCCTTCCCGCAAGCAGGAAGGGAAGTTAGGGATCGGTCTGGGCGAATTTGGTGTTCCAGGCGGTGAGGAAAGCGGTACGCTGCGCCGTGACGATGTTTAGAATGTCGTTCAGGTGAGCCTCGGTGAAGCCGTTGTTCCATTCCAGTTCGACGGGGTCCAGCCAGAACTTGGCCTGACCTGCCGGTGAGCCGACGTGAATATGAGGCGCTTCGTTCGCTTCCGTGTCGTAGAAAAAGAAATGATAGCCGTCCTGCGTGTAAAGGTCGGTGGGTAGATCGTACATAAACGCGCCGTGCATAAAATAGATGATTTCGTGACCGGCTAAATCGGCGCGGATTTGGTCGAGATTGGCCTGATTCCAATCGGGTTCGCGGGCGAGAATAATGTCATTGTCCAGATACGGATCGGTGAGGGCCATCAGGGGGCCGGTGTCGCGCCAGTGACTTTTGCCCCACGCGATGATCGCCAGCGGTTTGCTCGGATCGCGGCGCATGGTTTCGACCTGATCGATCTGGCCCTGGCTGATACGACCATACCCTTTGAGGGGCAGAATCCGGCGCGGGCTGTAGAGGGTGAGCGAGTAGATCGTCACAGCGGCGAGCAGGGTGTAGAGGATCAGGGAGGGCCAGTGATGAACCTCACCCCCTAAATCCCCCTCTCCAGCCAAGCTAGAGAGGGGGACTTTTCGACCCGAAGTCAGATAGAGAATGCCGAAATCCAGGGTGTGGGCCAGGGCGACGAGTCCGGCGGCGCTGAGGATGGTCACGGCGGTGAGGGCTTCGTAGATGTAGCGGGCGCTGTAGAGATCGCCGCCGATCCAGTAGGCGATATATACGCCCACGACGCAGATCGGCACTACTGCAAACAGCCAGGTCCAGCGGCGGTAGACCAGCAGCAGGAAGCCGAGGGGCAGCAGCAGCCAGCTATAGCCGTGCCCGTATGGTTTGCGCAGACAGGCATCCGACGCTTTTTGCTGCACTTCGGCATTCAGCCCGGCGTCGGCGGGTCTGGCCCAGCCATAGAGATCGCGGGCGGCGCAGGTGAGATCACTTTTGCTGTGTTTCCAGCCGAGTTCGATGGTGTGCCCGGTTTTGGCATTGCGCCCATAGCCGAGGCCAAAACCGACGCGATCATAATCCCAGATATAGCGGTAGAGATCGGTGTCTTTTTCGCGTTCGAGAAAACGAGTCAGGAAGTGGGGGAAGGATTCGCCCTGGTGACGGACGACACTGTAATTAAAGGCAGGCCAGAGCAGGCCGATCAGGATCGTGAGCACGGCGAGGGCCAGCAGGGGAGTCAGGGTGCGGAAGCCGGAACGCAGGTTGAGTGATTTGGTGCGGCGCGAAATAAAAGCAGCGATCACGCGGATTCCGCTGTAGAGGACAAAGGGCGCGGCAACTGCAACGGCGGTCAGCGGGCGCGTGATGACCAGCAGACCGAGGGAACTCCCCGCGACGAGACCCCAGACCAGCGCGCGGCGGGGAAATTTTTCCACGCGCCAGAGCGCATACATAAATAATGTGGCGAAAAACAGGGATGCGCTGTGGCCCATCATCGTGCCGTTGAGCAGCAGCGCGGCGGGACTGGTGGCGGTGAGCAGCGCGGCGACGGCTCCGGTGGGGGGATTGTAAATTTCGCGGCCCAGGCGGTAGACCACCGCAACGGTGAGCATCGCCAGCCAGCCGTTGACGATCCAGGACTGGTTGAGAAGTTCCCCAACGGCCATAATCAGCGGCCAGCCGGGGGTATATTTGCCGAAGCGAATGTCCGCGGTTTTGTCGCCATTGGTATCGGCGGTGATCAAAAACGGCTGCCAGTAGGCGCGAATCGGACGGATGAGTGCGGTGGATACGTCGCCGTGCGCGAACAGGCGGGCCTGATACTGGTAGGCGAATTCGTCTTCGAGATGCGGCAGGCGTTCAAAAACGACGCGGCTGACGATGCCCGCTGCCGCGAACGATAGGAAGAGGAAGATCAGGGTGATTTGGGCTGAGCGTTTCATGGTGGGGGATTATAAACACATGCGCCGGGTTTGAGTATTGTGAAAAACGAGGTTGACAGCGGGCGGGGCGTTTGATAGGATTCTGCATCATAAAGGCGATGACGGAGAAAAGTAAGCGCGTCCGCCGCTCACAGGGAATTCCGGCCAACGACTGAGAGCCGGGATGAGATGGGTGTGCGCTGAAGTTCGCTCCTGAGCTGACAGGGGAACGCCTGAACTCTTATTTAATTGCCGGGGGAGATCCCCCTCATACCCCACCAGTTTTTGGGTTCAGTGAATACCTTAAACTGGGCGGGCGCGGAAGAGTTTGGGTTAGTAGTCTGCTCCGCGCGCCCCGCGTTACACGGGCGGCCCATCTCGACAGTTGATGTGGGCATAGAGTGGGTCGATCTTGTAGGTCGGCCAAACAGGGTGGTACCGCGAGAATGAATCTCGTCCCTGCATAGGCGACGGGATTTTTTTGTTTGTAACCCCTAACCCCCGGCCCCTTGCCCCGCAAGCAGGGCAAGGGGGGAAGGATAAGGGAAAACTCGGACCTCACCCCTAACCCCTCTCCAAATCCTTGGAGAGGGGAAAACTGGGAGAGGAAATGTAAAAGTGGTTGGGTTTTAGCGCATCGGAGGAGCAGGTATGGCAGACGAACTCGGCAGTATTCATCAGCAGGCGCTGGCCGAACTGGGCAGGATTAAGGACAGCGAGGCGTTGCAGGACTGGGAGCGCCAGTATCTGGGTAAAAAGGGCGCGGTCACGTTGGCGCTGCGGACGATGGGACAGCTTCCCAAAGAGGAACGCGCGGAGTTTGGCAAGCGCATCAACACGATCAAAGAGGAACTGACCGCCGCCTTCGCTGAACGGGAAGAAATGATCCGGCAGCACGAACTGGCGAAAACGCTCGAAGAGGGCGAGGTTGATGTGACGCTGCCGGGGCGACAGATTCCGACGGGTGGACTGCATCCGACGACACAAACGCTGCGCGAAATTTACGACATCTGGGCGGAAATGGGCTTCCAGGTGTACCGCAGCCGGGACGTGGAAGACGACGAGACGAACTTCACGCTGTTGAACATTCCGCCGTACCACCCGGCGCGCGATATGTGGGATACGTTCCACACGACGAC
>DATAMF010000431.1:0-4151 GCA_036260665.1 Aggregatilineaceae bacterium
CCCGTGATATGTACGGGCGGCACCCCGAACATATCGAAGTGGTGCGTCCGCTGCGGGATGGGGTAATTGCAGACTATGAAGTGACCGCCAACTGCCGCGCTTTGTTGAATTGCAGTTGCAGCGACCCGCGCAGTTCTTCCGCCGCCTCCGATGCATTCCGCATGGCAACCATGCGTGAGCTGTGTTCGCTTGACAGACTCTCGCGCAGGGCCTGCAAAATTTGCAGTTCGGTGAAGCGCGGCAGCACTTCGTTCAGAATCCCTTCCGCATCCGGTTCATAGGTATACACGCGGTGGCTCTGCTCCGCAGCAGGCTTCGCCTCCACCAGATCCATAATCGTGCGAGTCCGGGCTTCGAACGGGCGCAGCGGCAGCAGCGGCAGGACACGCGGCTGCTGCGTCACTGTGTTGATAAAATTCGTGTACGCAATGAACATCTCGTCCACCGGAACACGCAAAAACTCATCAAATACCACCTGAGCGATCTGTGCCACATCGCTCAGGTTCGGATCAGCGGGCAGGTGTGAAAACTCCGCCACGATCTCCTGTTGTTTGAGGTGCGCAGGCGCATTCGGATTGGCTTTTTGCCGCGCGATCCACCGCCGGATCGAGTCGCGGCCTTTGCGTCCCACCGTCACCCACCGCACCGGGACACCATATTCCTCGGCAAACCGGGTGGCGCGTCGGATGATGTTCGAATTATACGCGCCCGCCAAACCGCGATCCCCGGTGATCAGCAGCACGCCGATCTGCGTCACGGGTTCGCGCACTTCAAGCAGCGGGTGCAGCGGCGTGCCTTTGCTTTGCGACGCGATATGGACCAGCACTTCATACGCAAACTGCGCATAGGGGCGGCTGGACAATACCGCCGACTGCGCCCGCCGCATACTGGACGCCGATACTGCTTCCAGCGCGCTGGTCACCTGATTGATACTTTTTACTGAAGTAATACGGCGCTTGATCTCTCGTGCAGTCGCCATGATCAGCCCCCGTTAGGCGTTCGCCTCGGCGTAACGCGCATTCCATGTCTCGTTGAATTCGTCCAGCGCCTTGATAAAGATCGCCTCGATCTCATCCGTCAGTTTATAGCCTGCATCCGCGATCTGTTGTTCCAGATTCGAGTAGGCAGTGTGGAAGTAGTTCAGGAATTGGACTTCCCAATCGCGCATATCGCCCAGCGGCACCTGGTCAGTCTTGCCGCGTGTGCCTGCGATCAGCAGCGCCACCTGATCAGCCAGCGGAGTCGGTTGGTACTGCGGCTGTTTCAACAGTTCTTGCAGGTGCTGCCCGCGTGATAACTGCTGCTGTGTCGCCTTATCCAGCGATTCCGAGCCGAACTGCGCAAATGCCGCCAGGCTGCGGAACTGCGCCATTTCCAGTTTCAGGCGGCCCGCCACCTTACGAATGATCGGGCGCTGGGCGTCACCACCCACACGGCTGACGCTGATACCCGTGTTAATCGCCGGGCGGATACCCGCATAAAACAGGTCTGATTCCAGGAACAACTGCCCGTCGGTGATCGAAATGACGTTCGTGGGAATATAGGCCGACACGTCGCCCAACAGCGTTTCGATGATCGGCAGCGCGGTCAGACTGCCGCCGCCTTTTTCTTCTGAAAGCTGCGCGGCGCGTTCCAATAAACGGCTGTGCAGATAAAACACGTCGCCAGGATACGCTTCACGTCCGGGAGGACGCCGCATCAGCAGTGAAACCTGACGGTAAGCCCAGGAATGCTTGGACAAATCATCATAAATGATCAGCGCGTCCTTGCCGTTTTCCATGAAATATTCGCCCATCGCGCAGCCCGCGTAAGGTGCGATATATTGCAGCGCGGCTGGGTCCGATGCCGACGCATTCACCACAATCGTGTAATCCATCGCGCCGAACTTGTCCAACGTCGCCACCACGCCTGCCACCTGCGAGCGTTTCTGCCCGATGGCGACATAGATGCAGATCATATCCTTGCCCTTCTGGTTGACAATGGTGTCAAGGGCAATCGCGGTTTTTCCGGTCTGGCGGTCCCCAATGATCAGTTCACGCTGACCGCGTCCAATGGGGAACATCGCGTCAATCGAGCGAATACCCGTTTGCACCGGGCGATACACATTACGGCGCTGGATGACACCGGGAGCCATGCGTTCCACCGGGTAGCGATCCGCCGCAGTGATCGGACCACGCCCATCAATCGGCTGGCCCAGCGCATTCACCACGCGACCGATCAGCCCTTCCCCCACCGGGACTGAAATGATCTGTTCGGTGCCGCGCACTTCGTCGCCTTCGCGGATGTCGGTGTATTCACCCATAATGATCACACCTACATTGTCTGCCTCAAGATTGAAGGCGATGCCCATCACACCGGAACTGAACTGTACCATTTCCGAGGCGCGGACTTTTTCCAATCCTTTCACACGCGCAATGCCATCGCCAACCTCATCGACATACCCCACATCGACGGCTTTGACTTCGCGGCGAAAACCTTCGATCTGTTCTAAAAGTCCCTTCGTAATATCTACCATCTGTTCTCCTCACTGGAACGGTTATACTGCTGGAACCACGCTGAGCGTGAGATTACCTAATATAAAGGTTTAGATCGGACGGGTGGCAAAAACGCGTGGCTGTGGTGCGCGCCGACATTGTTAATTTTAGAGCAATCAGCAGAAAAATTCAAAAACATGACATATTTCTTCTTTTTTCCGATCAGCTAGGGGTACACCTCATAGTGTTTGACCATTGGTTCAAATTCTATCAGGAAGTCGTGATCTTCGGGATAGTATTTTGCCCGCAGAATGTCATCTCCCGCAAACTGGCGGATCGCGGCTTCCGATTCCCAGAAGGTGAGCGTGATAAAATGCGCCTGATCGCCCTGAATATCGCGCATAATATGCACGCTCAGGTTTCCCGGCACCGACTCGTAATCCGGGATCGCCCGCTGCTTCAAAAATTCCAGGTATGCATCCGCCTTGTCAACCGGCGTGATGCCGTGCCACATCCGCGCAATCATCGTTTCTCCCTGCATCTTTTAAGGGGCAAAGTCCAACTCATTCGCCGACAGCAGATAGAGAGGTCAATAACCCGACATTCGCCAACTTCGCTTCAAACGTGAACTCACTACCATACAGAATCAGATTCTTTTGAGGATGCCAGTCGATGTAATCAGCCGGGAATCCGAGCACAATCTCGCCAACTTGCACGCCCGACATCACATCCCAAATCTGGATACGGTCAATACAGGCAACCGCGATTTGTTTGCCTTGAGATTGCCATGCAAAACCATACACATAAGGCTTCTCACAGGCGAGCGTACTTATAATCTGTGCTGTTTCCGCATCACGGATTCGAACAATTCCTTCTGCTGCCCCCATGTCGGCAGTCAATTGACCATCGGTACTCCATCTCATCATCGTGGCACGTTCCGGTAAATAACTGATCATTTTCCATGTGGTTGTGTCCCAAATCATGACCAAACCATCCTGGTCACTCGCCAGTCTCGTTCCGTCAGGACTCCATGAAACATGGACTGCCGGTTCATCCAGGCTGGCGATCTCGTCCCATGTGGCTGTATCCCAAATTTTGATATAACCAAACAATTCGCCGCTGTTAACTGTCCCTGCCAGCATGCCTCCATCGGGACTCCAAGCCACCTGACTTGCGCTTGACATCGCTTCAAAACCAGCCAGAATTTGCCCCGTTTGAACATCAAGCACCTGAATAGCAGCATAACTCCGGTAGCTTGTAGCTGCCACCGCCAACTTGCTCCCATCAGGACTCCATCGAATATCCCATACCAGAAGCGTACCATCCTGTACAGCAAACACTGGAAAGTCATCAAGTTCCTGTAATGTAGCCAAATCCCAGATTTTGACGATTCCGTTGTCATGTCCTGTTGCAAATTTCGATCCGTCTGGACTCCAGGCAACGGACATCAGAAAGCCTCCATTATCCTGCGCATATACACAAGCACTTGTGCCGAATAGTCCGACCAGCACTGCCGCAAGACAGCCAATCTGCTTTAGATGTCGAAAACAGTTACTCACCGCGACACGCCTCCTCAAGGATGTCACGCCCCCCACCCAAACTGTCTATTTCCGAATAGAAACCACCGGTTTCTCAGCCCATTTTGGGCAGAAACAGCTATTTCTTTTGAGAAATAGT
>DATAMF010000434.1:0-1800 GCA_036260665.1 Aggregatilineaceae bacterium
GGTTGGTCGGTGAACAATTCCCGATAGTTATCCAGCGTGGCATTCTTGGGAATCAGCGCCAGGGAGGTGATCGTGAGCGACTGCGTTGGTTTAAGCGAGATTGTGATCACACGTGAGATGGGATAGACCGTGAGCAGGCAGTACAGCAGCAGGAAGCCGTGATCGGGCCACAACAGCAGCACCCCGACCCAGATTCCTGCCAACGTATAGGCCAAGATCATCCAGCCGCCCGCCGCGAGGCCCAGCAGCAGCCCGATCAGCACGGCTATAGGGGCCGCGATCCCACGGACGCGGCGCAGTTGCCGTTGCGCCGATGATTCATAGGGACGTTCTTCCCAATATTGTTTGCGCCAGTTGAGAAGGAGACTCGCATTCATGACTCATACACTCCCTTCAAGGCCCCACTGCTCGTCACCCACACGCTGGCAAACAAGAACAGGACCGCGAAGATCACCAGTGAGAAGGCCGCAGCAAAGCCGAGTTGGAAGGCTCCGTTTCTGCCGAATGCGGCATTATACAGCGCTGTAACCATGATGTTGGTGCTTTCATTCGGCCCTCCTTCCGAGATCAGGTAAATGACATTGAAGTTGTTAAAGGTCCAGATCACGTCAAGGGTCAGCACCGGCACAGCTACCGGACGAATCAGCGGGATAGTCACATGGCGGAAACGCTGAAAGCCATTCGCGCCGTCAATTTCGGCGGCTTCATAGTATTCACCGGCAATCGACTGCAGGCCGCCCAAGAGCGTCACCATGTAAAACGGAATGCCCAACCAGATATTGACAAACGTGACCGCTGCGAAAGCGGGTGTCGCGCTGAACAGCCAGTTGACGGGTTCCAGGCCGAAATTCTTGAGCATGATGTTCACAAAGCCATAGGTCGAATGGAATTCGCCCTTCCAGGCCAGCGCGATGATAGTCTGCGGGATCGCCCACGGCAGGATGAGAATCGCGCGGTAGATGCCGCGGAACTTCATACCAGGGCGGTTGAGCAGCAAGGCCAAAATCATGCCGAAGATAAGATGGAACAGCACATTCAGGCTGGTCCAGGCGAGTGTCGTGCGCATCATCCGGGGGAAGGTCGAGTTCTGCGTCAGCAGCAAACGGCCCCAACCCTGAACATCGCCGGTTTTCGCGTCGGTCTTGACAAAAACGCGCTTGAAGTTATCCCAGCCGTAATCGAGGCTGTAGAGCACCGGATCGCGCTCGGTGGTAGCCACTTTCTGAGGTTCGTCGTCCAGCCAGCCATCCAGCAGGAAGGCGGTTGCATAACCCTCGTCGCCCGGTTCAACGATTTTCCCGGTGTCATCCACGCGGATCGGTGTTCCATCGGCGGTGAGCAGCACCACATGTGAGCGTCTAAACGGGGTTGGAGTCGCGTCAATCACATTGAGCCGCTGCCCCACAGGGACCGTGCCTACTTCGCCACCCAGCGCGCCGGGTTCGGCATAGAGGCTGACGCCGTTTTCGGCTTCCAGCTTCGGGTTAACCGTAAAGTTACGGGTGATAGTGCCTTCGGTGGTTGTCCAGCCCTGGACACCATCGGAAGTCAGGATTTGAGTCCAGTGCTGGTCGGCTGAGGAATTGCGTTCGACCAGGCGCGCCCGCTGATCGGCGGGTAGGGTTCCGATTTCGGTGGCGGAGCCAAAATCCTCATACAACACCACATCATCGCCAAACGTCAGCACTTCGACTTCGGCCTGGTTGATCGGATTGGTGACGAGCCAGCCTTTGGTTCCGTCGAGCGTTTCGACCTGGTACCAGATCGTTGCCTCGGAACGGGTATCATCACGGACCACTT
>DATAMF010000441.1:0-1906 GCA_036260665.1 Aggregatilineaceae bacterium
GCCGTGAATACCACCGACTTTATGACTGCCGATTGGGCGCGCATTCCAGAGGATCTACTGGCGCGCATCAGCAGTCGGATCGTGAATGAGGTGCGCGGCGTGAATCGTGTGCTGTACGACATCTCCACCAAGCCCCCCGCCACGATTGAGTGGGAATAAAATTTTCAAAGCGAGTTGGAGGAAACCTCCTCTCAACTCGCTTTTTCTAAGGCATGCTTCCTATTTTATTAGGATCAAAATATTCCAAGGGCTCAAAGGAAGTACCTGGAACATGAAATAATTTTTCTAGATCTCTGATGCTTTTGATAAAAAGTGTACGAAGCGCGTCAGTCTCTTCAAGGTCAAGTACTTCCAATAATGGTTTAGCGCGACTTCGGCTTATGGCATCAATTGTGGTGCGGGCGAAATTCTGGACACAACCAGAAGGTAGTATAGTAGAGGTTGTGAAAGGAAGAAACGATGAGCAAAAAACGCCAACAATACAGCGCAGAGTTCAAATTAGACACGGTGATGGAAGGGCTGCGGGGTGAAAAGCCGATTGCCCAAATCTGTCGCGAACGCCACATCACGGATTCGCTGTACTACAAATGGCGCGACCAGTTCAAGACCCATGCACCGGAAATTTTCGCTCGTCAGGATCAGAAAGACGAGGTGGTCAGTGAGCAAGAAACACGGATTGCCGACCTGGAGCGGATGGTGGGAAAGCTGGCACTGGAGAATGAAATCCTAAAAAAAGCAACATCCTGGCTGGACGGTCCGTCGCGGAGAAGCGGGCGATGATCGACCAGTTGAAGCAGGATTATCCGGTGCGGCAAGTGTGTGAGGCGTTAGATTGTCCGCCCAGTACCTACTACTATCAATCCGAGGCGGCGTCAGACAACGACCTCATCAGCGCTATTGAAGATGTCTTGATGCGTCATCCGTTCTATGGGTATCGGCGGGTGCTCAAACAACTCCAACGGCAAGGCTGGACGGTGGGTGAAACGCGCGTGCGCCGGGTTCTGAAAGTCATGGGGCATACTGTCAAAGTGGGTCGAGTGCGGATACATACGACGGATAGCTCGCATCCCCATTGGCGCTACCCGAATCGGCTCAAACAGCTGAAGCCGAAGTATCCCAATCACGTGTGGGTGGCTGATATCACCTACCTGCGGCTCGGTTGGCGATTCATCTATCTGGCGGTCATTCTGGATGCCTACACGCGCGCTGTGCGCGGTTGGGCGCTCAGTCGTTCCATCGATGAAGACCTGACCCTGGCCGCGTTGGCGATGGCCCTGAACCACGGAGCCCCTCGGATCTTTCATTCGGATCAAGGCTCACAGTACACTGCCTGGCGACACACCCAGCTTTTGCTCGACTTGGGTGTGCAAATCAGTATGTCCGATACCGGCCAGCCTACCCAGAATGGTTTGGCCGAACGCTTTATCGGCATTTTAAAACAGGAGCATGTGGATTATGCTGAATACAAGGATTATGATGACGCCTTTCGGCAGCTCAAACACTGGTTGGAAGTCGAATACATGACCGAACGGATTCACTCGGCTCTGGAGTATCTCACCCCTGCTGAGTTTGAGGCGATGGCGTTGGGCCAGCCGATCCCTCTCTTATAACCGGCCCAAAAGATGTCCAGTTTTTCAACCGCAGGACAAAGCGCAGCATATACCCATTGCCAATTAGGAGTGCAACCAGGGCGGCCAGGATTGCGATGGCGGAGGAAACGGGGGCCGTTAGCGCGGCGAGGATAGCCAGCGGTAGCGCGACCAGCAGGAAATAGAACTGGTATCGAATAAAGCCGCGATAACGATAGCGGGATTCGCCCGGCAGTGGGGTGCTATTTGTATCGGCGCGGCGCACCGCAGCCAATAAACCTATACTGCCTATCATCAGGAACATGCCCAGGATGAAC
>DATAMF010000442.1:0-1900 GCA_036260665.1 Aggregatilineaceae bacterium
GAGTGGTATCCCGGCTGGCGGAAAAATGGACGGACGCCGTGAGTACCCTCTTTGAATCGGCTCCCTACCAGAATCTGACATTGACTGGGCCGCTCGGTGTGGGCAAAAGTTCGGTGGGGCGGGCGGTAGCGGCGCGGCTGGGGGCCACCTTTTTTGATGTGGAAAATGAAATCATGTCGCGTGAGGGCCAATCTGCTGATCGCATTCGGGAACGGTTTGGCGAGTCCCGGTTGCGCACGCTGGAAGTTGAGACGATCCGTGATTTGACCCTCAACCGCCACGCGCTGATTGTTGTTGGTGGCGCGGCCATGTTGGATACAACCAACCGTGTCCGGCTGGCAGAATGCGGTCCAGTTTTGTGCCTGACCTGTGCCCTCAACGATATTTTGCGGCGGATGCATGTAGCGCGTGGAGCATGGTTCCACAACCCGGCTAACCGGGGCGTGATGCTCAGCCGCCTTAAGCGCGAATGGCGGGTAACAACGCTTGACCTGCCCCATCTGGATACAACACGCCTGACGGCAGAAGAAGCGGCAAGCGCCGTCATTGACTTCTGGTTCGCCCACGCAAACATATAACAACTATAGCATCTCTGCAAAGTTGTACTGTGGATCGTAGCCCAGTTCTTTTTCCGCCTTGTCGATCACATAGACGCGATCAATGGACGGGGGTAGAGTCCATCCTTGCCGGGCAAAAGCATCCTCCGCTGTCGGAAAACAGCGCCGGATGACTGCTGGCGCATCATGGAGTAATGCTTCGCTGTCCGCCTCCACGAACGGAGAACGAGCCGAGATATTAAAAACGCCGAATGGGATGGAGGTGTTGTTCAGGGCCAGCAGGTGCGCCGCTACTACGTCTCGCACATCGACGCCCCGGTACAGGCGGTAAATAGCTCTGAGCGCGGGCGGTTCGTCCCAAAAGCGCGATGTGCGCAGGCAGATAACGGGTAATTGGTGTTGGCGGGCGAAATCCTCACAGAGATGCTCTGCCGCCAGCTTGGTAATGTCGTAGATATCACGCGGGATCGGCTGCAGCGCTTCCGTCACCCAAACCGCTTTGTGCTGGGGAATCATGGCCCGCCCATAGAGTGAAGTGGTACTCGTATAAACGAAGCGCTGGATTTGATAGCGTACAGCAGCTTCTAGCAGGTACAGAGTTCCCTTGATGTTTACATCGATGAATTGCTCTCGGGTGATCTGCGCGACATGTGGGGCATGCAAAGACGCGGTATGAATCACAGCATCTACCTCTGCAACCAACGCTGTCACCAACTCGCGATCTGTGACGCTGCCCTGCTGCGTGGTGTATGGGCCAGGTATCGGATCAAGGCCGATCACCTTGTGTCCGGCTGCTTGTAATTCCTGCGTGATCTTCTGCCCCAACTGTCCTGACGATCCCGTAACCAGAATACGCATCTTAAGCAACTACCCTCCGCCGTTAGCACAATCCGCTGTCAGAGTGTATAACAAGCCGGAGTATTTGGGAAAGAAAGGGCGCGAATATATGACAATAGTTTCTCTGGTTCAAATGAATGTGCAGAAGGGTGCGCCAACTATTAACTGGCGAACTGCCCAGGCACATGTTGCCGAAGCGTCAAGGCGGGGCGCTCAGGTGGTTGTTTTTCCGGAATTATGGGACGCCGGGGTTGCTTATGACAAGGCAAAAGATATCGCCAGTCCCCTGAATGGCGGGTTGTTTGCTCAGGTCGTTGCGCTTGCCCGCCAGCACAATATCTATATTATCGGCTCAATGTTTGAGAAGCGCGGCACGGGGGTGTATAACACGATGGCGGTCATCGGTCCGCGTGAAGGCGTGTTGGGCGCATACCGAAAAATTCACCTGTTCCCGCCGATGAAAGAACCGCAGTATATTCTTCCCGGTGAGACGCCGCTTTCCATAC
>DATAMF010000443.1:0-12568 GCA_036260665.1 Aggregatilineaceae bacterium
TAACCAGCCGGTAGGGACCACTTGCCACGTTCGGGATTGACGGCACGGCGGACCAAAAGGACACGGTGATCGTGTTCGATAAAGGCGACGGCGGCAACTTTGGGATCGTTAAAATGAATAAAGCCGCAAGCTGGGCAGACACGATGAATCTGGCCGTAGACATGACGGTCTTCCATGGGATGTCCACAGACCTGACAGAAATTGACTGGCTGGCGCATTAGTGGCGCGCCTTCCAATAACCCCAAACAAACGCGGAGAGAGAGACCAGCAGCAAAATGAGGCCCAATTGGGCTACCCACACCTTGCCTGACTCGTCTTCCGGCGCAGGTGACGAAGCGGCGGGCGGCGCTGGCACGGGAGGGGGCTGGGCGCTGGTGGGCGCAACGAGCACGGCGGTTGCCTTCATAGATGGCTGTTCGGTGGGAAGCGCCATGTTTTCGGCGGTTTGCTCATCGCTTTCATGCTCCCTAGCGGCGGTAGACGTTCCTGCCAGAGTGGGCGTGGGCGGCGGTGCGCTCGTACGGGTAGTGGTTGGCGTTACCGTTGCTGTTGCCGTGGGAAAAGCAACCGTATCATAGGCCGCAGCGCCATCAGCTTCCAGCGGTTGGGGCTGTGGGGATGCGGAATAAGCGGACGACTCGGCGGCTCCGGCAGCGGCGGGAGGTTGAAAGGCTGGCTCTTCCGCCTGAGCTATCAGCGTGGCCGGGGCCGATGGACTGGCTTGCATGTACAGCACCGTAGGCGTTCCCTGGGCGTCTGGCATGGCCGCCGAGATTTCACCTTCGGCTTCCAGGGTCGCTTCAAAAGTGAAGGCCTGAGCCAGGGGGGTGAGTGAAGGAACGATGGCGACAGCGGAGGATGACTGGCTGGTCGTGTCTTGCTTTTGGGTTGTGCCAGACTCCCAGTCCAGGAAAATTGCGAAGGCAATCAGCAACGTCGCGGCGAGGGTTCCCAACGCGCCCGAAAATTGCATCAAACGATAGAAATTGATCCTGGGGGAATGATAAAGAGCAGGGTCAAGGGTGAAGTCGCGAGGGGCTTTGAGACGCGGCAGCGATTGGAGCAGAGAAACGGTGGCGCGCAAGTCGTCCAAAGCTGAACGAAGGGCGGCCTCCTCGATCAAACGCTGTTCCACGTGCTGGCGATCACGATCATTGAGTTCCCCATCGAGATAGGCGGACAATAATTCAAGATCGTGTTCGGACGGAATGTTGACGCTCATCTTTCCCTTTTTGCTACTGCTCGATCCGATCATCCATGAGACGGTATTCGGCGGGTAAAAGTTCCCTTACTCCCTGCAAACACTCGCGCAGGCGGGTACGGGCACGACTGAGGCGAGATTTGATTGTGCCAACCGGAAGCCCCGTGATGCCAACAATGTCCTGATAGGGATACCCTTCGACATCCGATAGAACAGCGATCACACGTTGATTCGGCGGCAGATCGTTGAGGCAATCCTGAATGGCGGTGCTGAGTTCCTGACGCACGGCGTGCTGTTCAGGGGATTCCTGATCACTCACCAACTGAACTTCAGGGAGTTCGGTTGTGCTGTGCAGCGCATCTAAGGAGGTGGCCGGACGGCGCTGGCGGCGGCGGAGTTCGTCGTAACACGCGTTGGTGACAATGCGCATCAGCCAGGATTTAAAGCGCTCGCCATGAAACTGATGCAATTTGCGGAAAGCGGAAATAAACGCTTCCTGGGCCGCATCCGCCGCCGAGTCGCTATCGCCCATAATACGGTATGCAACCGTGAAGGCGAGATCCTGGTAAAGCAGAACTAGCCGATTGAACGACTCGATGTCGCCGTGTTGGGCTGCCTGGATCAGGGTGCTCTCGTCCATCATCACCTATCGAACAGAATGGGTCATTCTCAGCGGGGTATTTCCCCGATCCCTTTACGTTCCGCAGGCGGAAAAAGGGTTGACGGATCAGGCCAATTCCAGTATACTAACTCTCGTTGAAAGCCGGAGTGGCGGAATTGGCAGACGCGCGCGACTCAAAATCGTGTGGTGGTGACACCTTGTGGGTTCGATTCCCACCTTCGGCATCACATCAGAGCCGGGATTAGTCCCGGCTCTTTTTGTTGTACGATCCGAACATGCGGATTATAACAGGGGATAGTTGTCGGGTCTAGGGCACCACTTGAGGAACCTATGTCAAAACGTTATCTTGGCTCCCTGCTGATCGGTATTTTGGTGGGGATAGGTTTTGGTGTTTACCTGGGATGGGAACAATTTCCGGTAAAATATACTAACAGTTCCATCGCGGCGCTGGACACACGGTACCAGGAAGAATACACTTTGATGGTGGCCGAAGCGTACCAAGTGGATCGGGACCCGGTGGCGGCACGCGAGCGGCTGGTGGCATTGGGGAAAGAAAATATACCGGATTACGTTCAGGATATGACCGAGCGGTATATCAGCCAGGGCAAAGATTTGCGCACGATTCAGACCATGGTAGCACTAGCGGAAGCGATGGGACGGCTGACATCGATTATGGAAATTTATTTGCAGACGCCTACGCCTGCACCGAATTAGGCTGCGCCAAATTATTCGTTACCCCATCCCCCCTCACCCCTTCCCTGAGGGAAGGGGAGTCAAACTGGATGAATGGGACAATTGTTTTCTTGGGATGGCCTTAAACTATGAATGAGACGAGCTTCAGTTCAGGGGGAGTTTCCTGGTTTGCTCTGATTATTGGGATCGCGCTGGGGATCGGATTGGCGCTGTTTTATACCTGGGAAATCTCGCCGGTGGTCGAAACTAATACAGGGCCGGGACAACTGAGCCGGGATGCGCGCGAAGATTATGTTGTGGCGGTGGCGATGAGTTATGCCTATAACCACAATATTGAACTCGCATTGAACCGACTGCTGGCGCTGAATCCAGACCGAGATGTGTGGCAGATGGTGGCTGATATTACATGCGAACGGCACCGCTCGGTCAAAATTACGGTAAACAGCGACGTGGTGGTGATGCGCGCCATGGAACAGCTTTATCGAGCACAAGGGGCGAGTGGGTGCGCGGATGGGCAATATCCGACGCCTGCGCCGCTGGTGTTCAATACACCTGCGCCTATGACGACTCAGACCCCAATTCCGACAGTCCCGACAAAAACCCCGACTCCGCCCATTCCGACTGAGACAGCGCTTCCGCCCACGCCGATTTCTACCCAACTGCCATCCGGTGGATTTGTGATCGGATTGGTGGAGCCGTACTGCGACCCGGATATGAGCGGGATAATTGAAGTGCGTGTCTATGATCCGCAAGGGTTAGGCATCGCGGGCATGCCCGTTGAAGTGATCGAGGGGGGAAGCGCGGCCCAAACATTTTACACCGGATTAAAACCTGGACGTGAACCCGAATATGCCGACTATCAGATGACTGAAGGGAAAACGTATATCGTATCTGTGCCGGGACTGATTTCAAATTCGCGCACGCTGGAAGCATCCCCGTGCGAAGTGGATGTTGATGGGCGGACGGAATTTGCGATTACATCGTACCGGATCAGTTTTATGCAGCAGTTGGAATGAGGACGAAATTAACGGGGCAATTCGTGAATTGCCCCTACGAACCGCCCCCCTCGGTCCCCCTCTCCAGCCAAGCTAGAGAGGGGGAAGTCAGACAAAAATTGTAGGGGTGACGTGCGAGAAAGAGCCGAAGAATACACTGACTGCGGAATGCACCCATTCCGCAGTTTTTTATTCAGCGCGCGGCGCTAATGTCCAAAGGTCGTAGCGGGCGGGGCCATATTCATTCACGTTTGTGAGCCAGGGCTGTTGGAGCCATGACGCGGTAGTCTGATAGAGCGGGATCACCGGGAATGTCCCCTGGGGTCCAAAGAATAGTTCTTCGGCCTGAGCATATAAATCGGCGCGGGCCTGGGGATCGGTGGCGCTGGCGGCCTGATCCATAAGCGCATCCGCCGAATCACACTCACGACCTGTGCGCAGATAGCCATAACGGCAATGCAGCACATCGTTGATCCAGGCGTTGGCGTCCATATAATCCGCATTCCAGACAAACAGCCACATATGCGAACGGGTCACTGATTCCGGGTTATAGGCGGAATGGGCGAGTTCGATCAACAGGGTGCGCGGCAGGGGGGTGACTTCAAACAGGGCCGGATTACAGCCTAGCTGAGTTTGCCACTGGGCGGTGATGCCGTTGGCGAGTTCGATCCAGAGCGGATCGTCGTCGGGAACGAGCAACAAGAGTGATTCCGGCAAGCTGGCGCAGGCCGGGTAGCCCGCGGCACTGAAATCGGACTGGGCCTGGGTGGGGTTCGATGTATAACCGTGATATTCAGGCGCGGCGATCACATCCGGCGGGGTGAATTGATCCAGGGGCTGGGCGCGACCGGGCAAAAACTGATTCACCAGGGCGGCACGATCCAGGGATAAGGCTAACGCGCGGCGGATCTCGGTGGTGTTGACCAGCGCGCGGTCATAGGAAAACCCGATCATCACCTGCGTGTTGCCGGGACCTGTTTTCACGAGATCGGGTGAGACAGCAGCCGTCTGCTCTGGTGTCAGGCGAGCCATATCTGCCTGGGCGGGAGTATCGGTAAAGGTCACTTCGACCTGCTCAATATTGCCGGTAAAGGCGTCGGGCCAGAAGGGATTCCGTATAAGCGAAAGGCCGGATGCGGTCCAGCTTTGCAGCACAAACGGGCCATTGGTCATGATGGTATCCGGGCCGGTCCAGGCGGTTTCGTTCACGACGGCTTCGCGGGCCAACGGGCGTAATTCGGGCGACGCGAGTAAGGACGGGAAATAGGCCGAGGGAACAACCAGATCAATTTCAAGGGAATAGGGACCAGTGGCACGGACGCCAATTTCACGAGCGATAAACAGATCGTCGATGACTTCGTGAAAAGCATTGGCGACGACCTTGCACCCCTTGATAAGCATTATATTTTCGGTATAGGGCGATGGGCGGAGCGGATCACAGGCACGCTGGATGGCATAGACAAAATCGCCCGCCTGAACCGGACGCACATCAACGACCTGCTGAGTGGATGCGTCGTAACGGACCCAGTGAATATCGTCGCGGAGTTCAAAGCTCCAGGTCAGGCCATCATCGCTGACGGTCCAGCTTTGGGCGATCATGGGTTCGGCGGTGCGGGTTAAGGGATCAAAACGTGTCAGCCCCACAAAAAGATTTTCAACTAGATCGCGGGTGTTGGAATCAAAACGCGAAATCTGAACCGGATCGAGATTGGATAAGGCGGGCATGGCAACCCGCAGAGTCACGGAAGAATCCTGTGCCTGAGCCATAGGAGCTATATTAGTAAACAGGCTGAGGAATAAAGCCAGGAGAATCACACGTCGCATAGAGTCCTCACTTAGGGTGTGAAACAAACGGCGATATTGTAGCTTAAAATGAGCCGAATAAACCAACGTCTGCCCTACCTATGACAAACGCTAGGGCGTGGCGCTGAAGAGATGGGGAACCGCCCCGCGCAGGCCAAGCCAAAAGAGTTGATCATGACAGAGGGTGGGGGCACCGGCATCGGCGGGTGGGGCGGAATTTCGTATTTTGTAGCGGAGCAACGCGCCGTTTTGAAAATAGACCAGCGCTGGATGCCACGTATTATCCGTTTGGACGGTGAGCGCGAGGGGAAGAGTATCGTGTTGGCCGGAAGCGACATGCGGCCAGCGCAGCAATTTGACGGGCAAGTTCAACTCGCTCCACGTGGGGGATACACTGCGATCCAGGGGGAAGGTCAGGATAAACATACGCTCAGCGTCGGGCTGGTCGGTATGAACGGTACTCCACAGCACATAGGCATGGGTTGAATCAAGTCCGATCTGAAGCCCGGTGAGTGTTTCTTTGGCGTCGAGGGTAAAAGAGAGCAGCGTATCCGGCGAGTCGGCTACCAGATCGGCGGCGTTGGATGGCTGATATAAGAGGGACCACTGATTCGTGGCAGGAGAAACCAACCAAACCAGATGGGCGATTTGGGAAGCGTCTGCCGCCGCCGCGACAAAAGCGACCTGGGTTAGCAGCGGATCGGATGATGAACGCGGGAAGCCGCTGGGGTCTAAAGTCGCCGTCAGCACTGAAGCGGAACTGGCGTCAAGCCAGAGCAGCCGTGCGCTGCCCTGGGCAAAGGGCAACACGGTAAAAGCCGGTTGAACCCCGTTCGCCAAATCAATGGGGCCGCGCTGCGTCGTGCCATTTTCACTAATTAACGCGGTGCGCAACTGATTATTCTCTTCGAGCCAGACCAAATGAAATGCACTCGTGCCCGCAGAAACCGCTTGCCAAGCGCGGGGATGAACATCGGGATAGGCGACAATCGGAGTCGAGGGGCGGTTAAACGGCGCGTACACGAGC
Organism: Aggregatilineaceae bacterium; assembly: GCA_036260665.1. GTDB lineage: Bacteria > Chloroflexota > Anaerolineae > Aggregatilineales > Aggregatilineaceae > DATAMF01. Next base: position 6,342 of record DATAMF010000443.1, read on the forward strand.
GTGCCAGACGAATACCACAGCAGCGCATCTTCTAGACAGGCGGGCGTACCATAGACAATGGTCGCGCCATGATCCTGAACGGGATCGATGGTAGGGGCCGGATCATCCTGGCGCAGCCAGACAATCGTCACGCCCAGGGGGATCAGCAACCCCAAACTTATCACGATGATCCAACCCAATTTATTCATTATTCAACCACCTTCTAGAAATATCTGGTAGAATAACACGTGACATCTTAAGTTTGAAAGGTCGGCCAATGCCTGACGATACCAATCCTAACGAAGAACCGATCAAACGCGAAACCTCGCTACTTGACGAGTCGATGGTCCGGCCTCTGATGGAGGAGCGAAAACCGCGTCCTCAGACCGCACGGCTGGCAGCTCCCTGGCGACTCCTGTTACAGATTGGCGGACAGAACCAGACCACAGTTGGGATCGAAGTCAAAGACAAGATCATTCTGGGGCGGGCTGATCCTGTATCTAACTTTTATCCCGATCTCGATGTGACCCCCTACGGCGGGCAAGAGGGGGGTGTTTCGCGGCGGCATGCGGCGATTGTTCAGGATAACGACAATAAAGCGCTATACCTGGAAGATTTAAACAGCACGAATGGAACGCGGATCAACGGATTTGCGCTGGAACCGCGCCGCCGATACCGACTGCGAGACGGTGATGAACTGGAACTGGGCCGGGTGAAAGTGACGCTTCGATTTATCCGTTCACCCTACAAGTAGACTATAAATAAAACTGCATCTCGATCTGACGCAAGAAAGTTTTGTATCCGAGTGACTCAAAAGCCGCAAGAGCCGGGTCGCCAGCGGATATATTGACGGCGTTGCCGTGCGCGGCGGGAAATTCGTGATGCAGAAAAGCCAAAATCGATGCCGCGATTGGGCCGCGATCATGGGCTGGATGAGTGGCAATATCGAGCAAGCGGATCGAAGAATCGTTCATCCAGCCCGCCCCATAACCCACTACCTCGCCATTTTCCAGCGCGGCGTAAGCATCCATTTGAGGGGCCAAAACTTGCAACGCGGGAAGGCTACGCTGCCAGCAATTGGGCTGGTCGTGGAATAATGGGTAATGGGCTAAGAGTGATGCGGCGGAATCTGACACGATTTGAAAACGCGGATCGAGTGGGATCGGGTTGGTTTGATCTGATTCAAGGGCGATTAAGTAACGGTGATCGACAAAACCGAGCTGTTTATAAAGCGAATAGGCGGCATGGTTGGCTTCGATCACCTCTAAGTCGATACGCTGCAAGCCGCGTTCACGGCCACACGTCAGGAGATGTAACATCATCTGGCGGCCAATGCCCTGATGACGGCGCGAGGGAACCACCCCCATACCGCCGATCCAGCCGTAGTGATCACGAATACCCAATAAGCCCGTGCCGATAATCTGATCATTCTCAACGGCAGCAACCGAACAATCGAGGTCGATGCTGTCACGCTCGATTAAGGACTGGAAGGCGGGCGAAGTCATGGAAATGGGTACAAAATAATCGCTATAAGCGAGGTTGAAAGCTGCGGTGAAACTATTAAAATTGACTTTTGAAATTGGGCGATAGTCGATCATGGAAAAATCTGCCTTTGGTGCTGACGATTGCACTATTATACGGACACTGGCACAATAGTCGAGACAAGGTATAGTGAGGAATGTAAGTATGCGATCTCGCCGACTAACACGAAGCCTCATGAATCGAACGCTGGGTGGCGTTTGCGGCGGACTGGGGGAGTATATCGGCATCAACCCGTGGTGGGTGCGGGTGGCGTTTATGATGCTGGGTATTTTCACCGCAGGGACCGGCGTGCTGATTTACCTTGCGCTGTGGTGGATTATGCCTTCACAATCTCTTCCCGATACAACCCGTGAACGACGGACTGATCCGGAAACTGTCATTATGATTGGGTTTGCGGTGATTGTGATGGGGTTAATTGTGCTGGCGCGAAACCTGGGTATTTTGAGCAGCGATAACGGCGATGCATTTTTGCCGCTGGTTATTATTGCCTTCGGATTGGTGCTGCTGGTCAAACAACTGCGGAGGGCGGTATGACGTCACCACGTCGCACCATTCTGTGGCCGATGATGATTATTGCTGTGGGCAGCATCTGGCTGCTGATGGTGGCCGGGGCTTTCCCGGAAGCGGTGGGCGATATATTGATGCGGGCGTGGCCTGCGCTGCTGATTTTGTTTGGGTTTGACATTCTGGTGGGGCGGCGACGACTACGGATCAACCGCTGGCAGCTTCCGCTGAATGTGGCGGGATTGGTGATCACGCTGGCGCTGCTGGGCGGGGTAGTCTGGTTCGCCTATGCTAAACAAGCGGATGAAGTACGAGCGGATCAAGTCAAAGTATTGGTGGAACCGCTGGGCGAAGGAATCAGCCGGGTACGACTGGAAGCCTCATTGACACGCACGGCTATCCGGTTAGAAGTGGCCGATGAGAATACGGTCAGCGCCGAGTTTAAAGGAAGCCGCGAGAGTGCGGTTGAGATGACATCGGCGGTTGAGGGCGGGATACTGGTGGTCAAAGTTTCGGAAAGCAACCTTAACTCGATCCCTAAGCTGGAAGATTATGGGCGCAGCACATTAACGCTTCGGGTTCCGGCAGGCACCGCCGTTGAACGGTTGGACCTGAGCAGCAGCGAAGGCGGAATGGTCCTCGATTTGCAGACTCTTTCCGTTGAACGGGTGGCACTGGAGGCGGGGCAGGGCGATGTAAAAGTGATTCTGCCCGCACAAAATACGCTCACCGGAACGATGGTTGTGGCGGACGGTGGGCTGGAATTACAGGTGCCCCCGAATATGGCGCTTACGGTTGAATTTCAGGGGCAGGGCAGACCGAACTACCAATATGACCAGGATAACTATCAAAAGTTAGAAGGCGGCCCGCTGGAAAGCGAAGACGCCAACGGGCAGTTTCAGATCAGCCTGGATGTGACATTAGATAATGGCGCGAATTTTACCCTGGTGGATATTCAATAAGATTATCCGATCAATTGCGACTTCTTTTCCGACCTTGCGGTATGATTACAAGAACCCTTCTGAATGAAATATTGATCAAGGGTTTATGGTAAAAAAATCATTCCGTGGGAGGTCACATGCAGAAGTTATTGCATGGCAGTAAATGCAGCGCCATTCTTGTGATGGTCCTCGTGAGCAGCTTTAGTTTCAGCGCTGCCGGGGCAGGCGGTGCGGCAGCACAAACAAGCAGTACAGATATACCACTCCGCATTATGGTTCCGACGGAGCAAACCGTCGAAAATTTGCAGACACGTGGGATCACCAGTCTGACGCAAATTTCCCCCAATATTGATCCTCAGCGATCCTTTTCGCCCGGCCCACGCATGAATCTAGCCCTAAAGCCGGAGCGGACGGCGGCGGGACTCCGGATGGCGAATCCGTTTAAGACGCTGGCTATTCTGGTGAAATTCAGTGATAAAGCCTCGACGGTGAATGCTGCCAGTTTTGATAGCGTGCTGTTCAGCAGTACGACGGGCGTTAATTCCATGCGGAATTATTACCGGGAAGTGTCGTATAACCAGCTTGATATTGTCACGATTGAGACGAACCGCCCCGGCGCGCTGGGGTGGCAACTGATGTCGAAAAGCTATGCGTACTACGTTAATGGTCAAAACTGCCTGGGCAGCACTTGTCCGAATAACTGCCAGGGGATGACGATTGATGCATTAAAAGCTGTTGATTCCCTGGTGGACTTTGCGCAGTATGACAATAATGGGGATGGGTACGTTGATACGGTGTTTATCATCCATGCCGGGCCGGGAGCGGAAGCAACGGGGAATGATAACGATGTCTGGTCGCATTCCTGGTCGATTGCCGGATTGCCCAGCAGCAAACCGTTAGAACTGGATGGGGTCCGGTTTAACTCGTACACGGCGGAACCTGAATACAACTGGAGTCCCGGCGATATTACACATGGTGTTTTTTCACATGAACTAGGGCATGCGTTTGGACTGCCGGATTTGTATGATGTGAATTATACGTCGAGCGGCGTCGGAGATTGGAGTTTGATGTCCGGCGGATCGTGGAATGGCGGCGGCGCAAAACCCGCTCATCTGGATGCATGGTCCCGAATTTACCTGGGATTCACGCAGGCCACCGTTGTCAATAATTTTGAACAGACGCTCAGCCTGCCGAACGTGGAACAAAATGGAACGGGTGCGATTTACCGGATTAACACGGGACAAAATGCGAACGAATATTTTCTGCTGGAAAGCCGGTATGCGGTGGGAGCAGACACCGCTTTACCGTCGCACGGCCTGTTGATCTGGCATGTAGACGATGGGCTTAGCAACAGTAATGTGAGTGAATGCCGACAAGCAGACAATTATCTGTGCCGAGGCGCAACCAAACATTTTAGAGTTGCGCTGGAACAAGCCGATGGTTTGATGGAGCTTGAATATGGGCTGGATGGGGGAGATAGCGGCGATCCTTTTCCGGGGAGTACGAATAACCGCGTTTTTAACTTCACGACCAAGCCTAATACGAGTTCGTACTATGCCAGCACAACCAGCCGAATCGATCTCTACAATATCAGTGTGAGCAGCGGTACGGCATCTGTGCGGGTTTCATTTATTCCCACTGCGCCGGCTCTCCTTTCGCCTACGGCAGGAGATGTGGTGATCAGCGCCCATCCTACGGTGAGCTGGCAAGCGATCAGTTTTGGGCTGAAATATCAGGTTCAGATTGATGACAACAGCGATTTTAGCAGCCCGGTCGAAAACTTTACGGGGACGATTGGGCAACTGAGTTATACGACAGCCACCGCTTTAACCGATGGTGGCACTTACTACTGGCGGGTAAGGGCGCTCAATTCAGGGGAACACGCGGGGGAATGGGGTTCAACCTGGAATTTTATCGTGAACTCGACCCCGGTGGCGACGCCCAGCCTCACTGGTCCGGCTAACGGCAGTTATACGAATAAAGCGATGCCGACATTTAGCTGGGGTGCTGTCAGTGGCGCGGTGAAGTATCAATTCCAAGTGGATAATGATGCGGATTTCAGCAGTCCGGTTCTCAATGTTGCCCGAACTACGCCGTCCTATACTCCGGCAGCAGCACTCGCAAATGGGACGTACTACTGGCGCGTGCGGGCCAGCGATGGACTGTGGGGCGCATGGAGCGCACCTTTCACCCTCATTATTGACACGGTGCGACCCGCGTTACCTACCCTGACAAGTCCGGCGAATAACGCTACAACACCCAACGCGATGCCGACTTTTGACTGGTCAGATGCGGCGGACGCACACCATTACCTCGTGGTGGTGGACGACAGCGCGACGTTTACGACGCCGAACTACACCTTTGAAGCCACGACATCAAGCTATACACCGAGCAGCGCGCTGAGTGACAAACTGTACTACTGGCGGGTGCGGGCAGTGGATGTGGCGGGGAATGTCAGCGGGTGGACGGCGGCGTGGAAACTGCGCGTTGATGCGGTGGTGACGCCTGTTCCAGTGCTGATGCTGCCGAATGATAACGCGTTGACGAATCTGGGTGCGCCAACCTTCAGTTGGCAAGCAGCAGCGGATGTCGTGCGGTATCAGATTCAAATTGATAACAACAGTGACTTTTCCAGCCCCGTGCTGACGGCGGTTTCCAACGTAACTTCGTATGTCCCCACGACGGCATTGGGCAACAGTGTCTACTCCTGGCGCGTGCGGGCACAGGCCACCGATGGACTCTGGGGCGCGTGGAGCAATGCGCGACTATTGAACGTGGACCGGATAAGACCGGCAAGCCCAACGCTCGCCAGTCCTGTCAACGCCAGCACGACCAATGATGCGATGCCGAGTTTCGACTGGTCGGACGCAGCCGCTGTGGATCTGGATCATTATGAATTGGTGCTGGATGACAGTTCAACATTCACCACGCCCAACTACACGTTCGTGTCCGCAAATTCGGATTATACGCCGAGCAGTGCACTGAGTGACAAACTATACTATTGGCACGTGCGATCAGTGGATAAAGCCGGGAATGTCAGCGCATGGACAGCGGCGTGGAGACTGCGTATCGATGCAGTGGTGACGCCTGTTCCAGTGCTGATGCTGCCGAATGATAACGCATTGACGAATCTGGGTGCGCCAACCTTCAGTTGGCAAGCGGCAGCGGATGTCTTGCGGTATCAGATTCAAATTGACAACAACAGTGACTTTTCCAGCCCCGAACTACACCTTTGAAGCCACGACATCAAGCTATACACCG
>DATAMF010000445.1:0-9843 GCA_036260665.1 Aggregatilineaceae bacterium
ATTGGCCGCCGCGTTAAAAGTGTACGCCGTCACGGGCTGATCAAAAATATCCTGGACGGGTGTGCCGGGTTCCAGGGCTGTAGACGGAATACGCGTCACCGGGGTTGATTCAGCGGGTGTTTCGTCTTCCGGTGTGGTTTCAATGGAGCCGGGGCCGGTCAACGTGAGCGTGTAGCCGCCCTCGCTAGTGCCCTGTTCCTGATCAAAACGGGTGGCGACAATGGCGTAATAACCCGTCTTGGGGAGCGTAAATTCGATGCGGGAATCGCGCACTTCGCCGTCCACGATGTCGTCATTTTCGATCAACGGAATGCGGCTATCATCGAGCAGGACCATCATGGGGTCAAGGCCGTTGGTTTGATCCGCATTCTGGCTGTTCATTTCGATGATAATGGCATCATCCTGATTACCCTCGAAGACGTAGACTTCCAAAAATTTACTGGCGGTGATTTGACCTTCAACCGTCTGGTCATAGGCGATGGTTGGGAAGTCGGCATAGTCGGCGGGAAGCGTGGGCGCGGCGGTAGGCTGGACTACAGGCGGCGCAGCGTCGGAAAGCAGGTCGAGCAGATAACTGCCGCTGGTGGTGCCTTGAGTCTGGCCTAAACGTGTCGCCATAATGAGGTAAGCACCATCGGCAGGAAGTGAAAAAACGATACGGGCATTACCATCGGTGCCGCCGCTGTCGTTATCTTCGAACAAAGGCTGTCCGTTGGAGTCGAACAGGTAGAGATAGCTGTCCAGATCACCACCCACGCGGCTCATGCTGATAGTAACATTATCGCCCGCCGAGCCGAAGAAACGATAGGTCACGGCAGGTACATTATTGTCGATGGTCCCCTGCTGGCTCTGACCGTAGAGCATATCAATGAAGTTGCCTGCTTGAGCCATATTGCCGCGCAGGTCGAAGGAAAAACCATAACTGCCGCCCGGACTGGTGACATCGGGGACCGAAACCGACACAAAATAAACCCCGTCCGTGTCGAAACTCGCGGTGAGCGCGGTGCCATCGGCTGAGCGCTGAATCTCGGTGAAGCTGGCATTATAGAGGACAAAAAGTGGCTGGAAAGCATCTAACGGTTCAGGTGTCAGCGTCGCCTGCTCGCCCTCACCCGCTTCAAACCAGTAAAAACGGAGCGGGGTTTGACGCGTCAGGATATCGTTGATCCGGGAACCTGTCGTGAGCGCGACAAGGCGGGTGCTGTCGCCCTGTTCCACGGGGGCATCCGAGACGGTGGGCGTGGATTCAACGATAGGTGTTGTTTCGACAGCGGGTGTGGATTCAACTGCAGCGGTGGGGGTCGGTAAAGCGGTCTGGACCGCCGCCGGATCAACAAGAACCGGTTCGCCTTCAAAGCCCGCCGAGGTGAGCATCAGGCGGAAAGTACCCGTAATTTCCGCCAATCCACCGCCAGCATGTGTCGATTGAATGATGTAACGCCCATCGCCAGGGATCACAAAGGTCAGGCGCGCATTCACACCGCCGCCGCTGTTATCGTCGGTGATGAGTGGGCGGCGGGCTGAGTCGTTGAGTACCAGGAAGGGGTCAATTTCCCCACCGGTGACTTCCATCGTGATGGTGATGACATCGTTACGCAGCGCGTCAAAGGCATAAAACGTGCTCGGCTGATCGGCATTTAAGCTGCCATCGATCATCTGGCCGTAAGCCAAAACGGGCATGTCGTCCTGGGCATAGACGCCCAGTGTGCCGAACAGAAAAAAAATGACGAGTGTCAAAAAGAATTTTCGCATACCGGTTGATCCTCCCGTGACCCCCCACAGGACATTTTGCAGTGATTGTACGAGACAGCGCAAGTTTAGCCAAGTTGGGGTATAGTTGGGGTCGTCAAAGTTTCTATCCAACCTGGAGTAAAGGGTTTGTCTTTACCGAATACCATTGCAGTAGATGGCCCTGCCGGATCGGGCAAGAGCACGGTGGCTTTTGCCGTTTCGCAGCGGATTGACTATCTGTTTGTCGATACAGGCGCGTTCTATCGCGCGATCACGCTCCTGGCAATCGAACGGCAGCTTAATTTTGATGACCCCCAACAGATCGCGCAACTCGCTCAGAAAACTCGGCTGGATATGACTCCTGATTCAGGGGATGATCAGCGACAGTATACCCTGCTGGCCGATGGCGAGGATATTACCCTCAAGATTCATTCGCCCCTGGTAGACAGTAAGGTGTCGGTAGTGGCGGCTAACCCGGCTGTGCGCGACGCCTTGATGGATGTGCAGCGTATGGTCGCCCAGCGCGGCAAAGCGATTTTGGCTGGGCGCGATATTGGTACTGTCGTGCTGCCGGATGCCGATCTCAAAGTTTATATTGATGCGTCGCTGGATATTCGCGCCGAACGACGATACCAGCAGCGGATTGATAACGGGGAAACGGCAAACCTGGACGCCATCCGTGAGGCGATGCGGGCACGCGATGAATATGACAGCAGCCGCAAAGCTGCTCCGCTCCAACAGGCGAGCGATGCGGTTTATCTCGATACCACCACGCTGACACTTGAAGAGTCGATAGAAGCCTTGTACCAAATTATCAAACAGCACCATTCGATTCAAACTGAAGGGTGACGTATGACGCTGCTTTATCTGGTTGCCGCCTGGGTAACTGGGATTTTTCTGGCAGACGCAGCCAATTCATCGGGTACTGAACTGTGGCTGGTGGTCGGAGCCGGGAGTTTTCTCCTGGCTCTTTTTGTAAGGCGTGAGCGGACCAAACGTTTGGTGCTTATTTGCCTGGCCCTGTTCGCGGGCGGCGCAGCGCGAACCAGTTGGGCTGAACGCCCTCTGGACAATAATCACATTGGACATTATCGGGGATGGAGTACCATCACCGGAATCATCAGCCGCGATGCGGACGTGCGGGAGCAGCATACCAATCTGACGATTGAGGCTGAACAGGTCGAGCAAAACGGACGGCGCGTGGATGTCAAGGGAACCATCCTGGCGCAAGTGCCGCGTTATGGCGACTACCAGTATGGGGATCGCGTCACGATCACCGGATCGCTGCTAACGCCGCCTGAATTTGACGATTTTTCGTACCGGGATTATCTCGCGCGGCGCGGTGTGCATGTCATGATACCAAATGCCGAAATTGAGATCGTGGAACACGATCAAGGGCAACCCTGGTACACGGCGCTGTATGATCTAAAAGCGCGAGCGCACCGCACGATTACGCGACTGCTGCCCAGCCCACAAGCGCCGCTGCTGAGTGGGATACTGCTGGGCATTGACACCGAAATTCCAGCCGATGTACGGGAAGCTTTCAACCGCACCGGAACATCGCATATCATTGCAATCTCGGGATCAAATATCATCATCGTGATGGGCGTCCTGATGCGCCTTTTTATCCCGCTGGCGGGCAAAAAACGTGCCAGTATCATCACATTAACCGGCGTGCTGCTGTATACGCTGTTTGTGGGAGCGGACGCAGCGGTAGTCCGAGCGGCAATTATGGGCGGGCTGGCACTGCTGGCAGCGCACCTGGGACGGCGGGCTTATGGCTTAACCACACTGGCGTTTGCCGTGTGGGTGATGTCACTGATCAACCCACTTGTGCTGTGGGATATTGGCTTCCAGTTGAGCGCGGCGGCAACGATTGGGCTGGTTGTCTTTAGCGATCAATTCACCGCCTACCTGGAGCGTTTTTTGAAGCGGCTGTTCGCCCAGGATACCACACGCCAGATCGTGAAGTTCCTTTCTGAACCCCTGGCGGTCAGCATCGCCGCACAGATCACGACTACACCGCTCATTTTACTCTACTTCGGGCGGCTGTCGGTGATTGGACTCCTGGCGAATATTCTGATCGTTCCAATTCAAAGTTATGTCATGGTTTGGGGATGGCTGGCAGTGCTGGTCGGGCTGGTGTGGGAGCCGCTGGGAGAACTGGCGGCATGGGTGGCATGGCTGCCGCTGACTTATACACTGGAAGTGGTCCGCAAAATGGGACGATGGGATTGGGCGTCGATTTCGTTTACCCTGTCGTCCACCTATGCCTGGATTTTCTATGGAGGATTATTGATCGTGGCCCTGCTGCGTTTCCAACACCCTGATGATCGGGCGGCACTGTTTCGGCGTCTTCAGCAGCGCGCGGTGGTGGTGGGGTTGCTGGCGGGTGGCGCAATGGTGGCGGTCCTGGTATGGGTCGCCGCGCTCAACCAACCGGATGGCCGCCTGCATGTCTGGTTTCTCGATGTGGGGCATGGGCATGCCGTGCTGATCCAGACGCCACAAGGGAGTCAAATTCTGGTCGATGGTGGGCCGAATCCCAGCCAGCTCCGGCAGGCGGTCGGCGATGCACTGCCGTTTTGGGATAATGCGTTGGACGTGGTGATCATGACTCAGGCTGAAGATGCTGCGATTGGCGGACTTCCTGCCCTGTTGGAGCGGTACTCGGTCAAACTGGCATTGACGAATGGGCAGCGCAGCGACATCTTAGAAGCAGCATGGAAAAATCAGAAAACGAGGGTACTGCCCGTCACGGCTGGATACCAGCTTCAAACACAGGATGGGGTTCGGATCGAGGTTCTTAGCCCGCAAACAATGCCCAACAGTGAAGATGATTCAAAACTGGTGTCTATGGTGCTGCGGCTGAGTTATGGCGATACCAGCTTTTTGATCACACCCAATATGGATGTCGAGGCCGAAGAAGCGCTGATCCAGGCAGGTTGGTATGTGGGGAGTACGGTTCTCGAACTTCCGGCGTATGGGCGCGACGAGGAAAATTCAGCCGATTTTCTGGATAAAGTCGGGCCGCAGGTGGCGGTGGTTTCGGTTGGGGCGGGAAATCGAGCCAATCTGCCAGATTCGGTGGTTGCGGAACGACTACAAGCCCCGCTGTATCGCACGGATCAGCAGGGCACCATTGAAATAGTCACGGATGGAAAAAAGCTGTGGGTTTACACCCATGATTAGGTACGCGCCCGCTCCATAAACCAGGATTGGGAATTGAGCGGCGGCTGTCCATCTTCCGGCTTGAGGCGGCGGTACGTGCCATCCGGTTGGAGTTCACGCGCTTTGACGTTATTTGCCATTTCGATGGTAAGGATCTCGTTGAGTATACGTGACTTGATCGCCGCATCTTCCACGGGAAAAATAGTTTCGACACGACGATCCAGGTTCCGGGGCATCAAGTCCGCACTACCCATGTAGATTTCTTCCTGACCGTCATTCGCAAAGTAGTAAATACGGGGATGCTCCAGATAACGCCCCACCACGCTTGTCACACGAATGTTCTCACTAACGCCTGGAATCCCAGGCCGGAGACAGCAAATTCCACGAACAAGCAGGGTAATTTTTACCCCGGCGATGGATGCTTCATAGAGACGCCGGATCAACTTCGAATCGACCAGGGAATTCATCTTAAAAATGAGGCGCGCCGGGCGTCCGGCGCGAGCATGTTCGATTTCGCGCAGAATCAGTGCTTCGAACTGGTCGCGTAAATATTCAGGCGCAACCAGCAGTTTTTTGTAGGCCGCCGCCGGTGCATACCCGGTCAGACGATTAAACAATTCGCTGGCGTCAATCCCGATGTCATCCTGGCAGGTGAACAAGCCAATGTCACTGTATATGCGGGCGGTGCTGGCGTTATAGTTTCCAGTGCTGAGATGGACATACCGGCGCAGACCGTCTTCCTCTTTGCGCACCACCAGTGCTACTTTACAGTGGGTTTTCAGGCCGACTAAGCCATAGACAACATGTACCCCCTGCGCTTCCAATTTACGCGCCCACACAATATTGTTTTCTTCATCGAAACGAGCTTTTAGCTCGACCAGTACGGCGACCTGCTTGCCGTTCTCCTGAGCTTCGAGCAGCGCATTGACGATGGGGGAATTGTTACCGACGCGGTACAGGGTGGTTTTGATGGCTAATACCTGGGGATCATAGGCGGCAGTACGGATAAACTGGATGACGGGCAAAAACGAATCATAGGGATGGTACAGCAAAATATCCTGGGCACGGATCGCAGAAAAGATGTCGTCATGTTGATCAAAGATCGGCGGACGCACCGGCACAAAAGGCGGATATTTTAAGGATGGCACATCCAGGTCTGCTAATTCGAAAAGCTGGCTCATGCCAAGTGGGCCGTTGGCGGTGTAAATATCGGAGCGCTCAATATTGAGGAAGCCTTTTAACAGTTCGACCAGGGGCTTGGGCATCGACTCCTGAACTTCCATGCGCACGACACGCCCAAAACGACGCTGACGGACCCCCGCCTCAATGGTTTCCAACAAATCGGGCGCTTCGTCCTCCTCAATTTCCATGTCAGCATTACGCGTGACCCGGAAAGGATGGGATTCTAAGATCTGCATGCCGGGAAAGAGTTTCCCTAAATTGGCCGCAATAATTTCTTCTAAGTAAACAAACTGCTTCTTGCGCCCGGCTTTGGTTCCCAGATGCTTTTGCGCCATATCGTGGGCAGCGACAATGCGGGGCAGCGTAGGAGGTACTTTGACGCGGGCAAAACGTTCCTGCCCTTTGTCGTCGCGCAGCAGCACGGCCAGGTTGAGACTTAGATTTGAAATATGGGGAAAGGGCCGGCCCGGATCAACCGCCAGTGGTGTCAGCACCGGAAAAATCTCGTTTTCATAAAAAATCTGAAGGGCTTTCTGACGTTCCTCGTTCAGGTCGGCGTATGGAACGACATATAAACCTTCCGCATCTAAAGCCGGGAGCAGTTCATCCTGATAGACATGATACTGGCTGTCGAGCATGGGCTGAAAGCGTTTACGAATCGCGGCCAGCTGCTGGGCGGGGGTCAGGCCATCAGCGGGCGTTTCGATCACCCCAGCGGCGACCTGCTCGCGCAGGCCAGAAACGCGAATCATAAAAAATTCATCCATATTGTTGGCAAAAATCGCCAGAAACTTTACCCGTTCGAGCAGCGGGATAGTGGGGTCCAGTGCTTCTTCCAACACGCGATAATTGAATTCCAGCATACTGAGTTCGCGGTTGATATACAGCGCGGGATCGCGTAGATCCACATCACCAATAGGAGGTAGCGACTGAGTATCCAGTGCTTGTTTATCCATCGTAACAATCCATTTTTACTCAAAAGTATGCTCAAAAGTATAGCACATCTGTGGGGGAAGCGTTGGTTTTCCATCGAGCGCAAGGTATGATCCTGGGGTTATCATCCTCACTAGAGGGTTCACTATGCAGCGTTATATCGTGATGGTCGTGTTTATCGTTTGTTTATTGATCAGCCTGGCGTGCCAGCCCGAATCGAAAACGTCTTCTGAGCGGCGTGTGGTGACACAAACACCCCGTGCTACCGTGCGGCCTGCTTTAGTCCAGACTGACATTCCGCCCACCGCCTTACCAGACAAAATGGCAACCGATGAGGCCTTGTCTGAGGAAACGCCGCCGTCCGCGATCCGGTACGATATTTCGGCGGAACTCAACTGGACCGCCCATACGATGCAGGTGGAGCAGCAAGTGACTTATCGCAACTCGTATGAACAGCGCCAGAACGAGGTTGTGTTTAATGTCGAAGTGAACCAGGAAGCGGGCGATTTCACGTTAAAACATATCCTCGCGGACAAAAAACGTGTGGATTATAGTCTGACCGGCACCCGATTGGTTGTCGATCAGAAGGTGGAAGCACAGACCACCGTCCATCTCACGTTGAGCTATACATTGAACATTCCGGCGACGGTGGATGGCTACCGCAAGAATCACCTCGGCTACTGGGGATATGGTCCGCGCCAACTCAACCTGGGCATGTGGTTCCCGCTGGTAGCCGGGTACGATCCCTACAACAGTTGGCTCACGCCAGCTTACTATTGGCTGGGCGAACAGAGCGTCACGCCAAGTGCTGATTTTTATGTTGATTTTTCGATCAAAAATGCGCCGGATGAAATTCACATTGCCGGGCCAGGCAAGGTCAGCAAACTGGCCGAGCACACCTGGCGCTTTGAATTGCAGCATGCACGCGATCTGGTGCTGTCGGTATCCGAGCAGTACCGCACCCTCAGCACCCGAACTGATTCCGGCGTTACCGTCGAACTCTTTTACTTCCCTACATTCGAGACACTTGATACGCCACGCTATGCGCTCCAAACGGCGGTAGATGCCCTTGCGCTGTACGAAAAATTATATAATCCGTATCCCTATGGGCGAATGGTGATCGTTGAGGGCGACTTTCCCGATGGGATGGAGTTTAGTGGGCTGGTATTCGTCAGCGAGGCGTGGTTCCGAACGTGGCAGGGTGTACCAAATGATTGGCTGACCTTGATCACCGCGCACGAGGTCGCCCACCAATGGTGGTACTGCATCGTGGGCAGCGATCAAGGCAACAGCCCCTATCTGGATGAAGCCTTAGCGCTCTACAGCGAAGTGCTGTATCTCGAACACACCTATCCTGAATTGGTGGAATGGTGGTGGCAGTTTCGCGTGACGATGTATACCCCCAGTGGTTATGTGGACTCGACGGTCTATGATTTTTACTCCCCCGCGCAGTTATATCAATGCGGTGTATCTGCGGGGAGCGTTGATGATCCAGGAACTGCGGGAACAACTAGGCGATGAGGCGTTTTTTGTGTGGCTCAAAACCTATGTTCAGAAAATGAACGGGCAAATCGCCCAACCTTCCGATTTTTGGGGTACGCTGCCATACGGTGCTTATGAGGCGGCGGCAGGCATCCGGCAGTCATATCTGAAAGAAGCGACTATTTTAGCCACACAAGCGGATCATATCCCCTAGCGCTACATGATCTTACGCGGACGGTACTGAATCGCTTCAGCTAAATGGCCGATTTCGATGGTGTCGCAGTCGGCCAGATCCGCGATAGTGCGGCTGAGTTTGAGAATACGGTGGTAGGCCCGCGCGCTTAGCTGCATCTGGCGCAGGGTTGTATTTAATAACTGTTGGCCCGCCGTATCCGGGTGGCAAAAACGCCGGATGTCGCTGGCTCCCATATCCGCGTTTGACTGTAAACGCGGTTCATCCCGAAAACGATAGCGCTGGCGGTTCCGCGCTGCTTCGACACGCGCACGGATAGCGGACGACGGTTCCCCACGCCGATCATCGGTGAGTTTGTCATAATCTACCCGGGGAACATCCACATGAATATCAATACGATCCAGCATCGGGCCAGAAAGACGCTGCTGGTAACGGCGGATCGCGGAGATTGAACAGGTGCATTCTTTCACCGGATCACCGTAGTAGCCACATGGGCACGGATTCATGGCGGCGACCAGCATAAAATTAGCCGGGAACGTCAACGATACCTGGGCGCGGCTGATGGTCACGATTTTGTCTTCAATCGGCTGACGGAGTACTTCCAGCGAATGGGAGCCGTATTCCAGGAGTTCATCCAGAAATAAACTTACAAACTAATATAGCTGCCTATCCTGCCCTAGGTTGGATCCGAAATGATAACTCGATTGCCTTACATCGTGTTGGTTCGTTCTTAAGTGATAACCTCACTACAGTGAATTCGTTCTTTGAAGAATTGGATTATAAAAGGTACGTTGTTCGCACAATCAAGCGCAGATTTCACAATGAAGGTCGAAGTTGAATTTTAACGTGGACTTGCTGTAAAATCAGTTAAAACATCTAGTATATTATTGAGAAATGTAGTCCAATCAGAATGGTTGGTGAATCGATACTACAGAATATTACTCCAGTATTTTGCAAGTTTGTAGTGTCAATTATTTATCCCCTTCCTTTCAGCGAGATTTGGAAGCAGCATAATAGTTTTTGATGTAGGGAATGATCTATATGAACTAACACCTTAAAATAAGGGTTGCATTTCAAATGACTGATTCTGCTGTAATTGCCGCAGGTATATCTGCACTAGTGTCGCTTTTAATCGCTGCAGCTACCTATTT
>DATAMF010000448.1:0-2382 GCA_036260665.1 Aggregatilineaceae bacterium
CAGTGGGGCAGGCGGCCCCTTTTGTGAGGAGCGAGAAAACAATGAGTGATGATATTCAGTCTCAGATTAACCGAGGCCGCGCGGCTTTGTTCCGCAAGCTGGTAGATCGCCTGGGGCCAGAGGTGTTAGCGGTGGTGCAGGAAAATACCGTTCAGAATGCGCAGGCCGCGCTCGAACGTGCGGAACTGCCGGATCGCGGCTTACAAGCGGTGATCGACTTTTGGAATGGGATGCCGCCGGAAATGGGGTTTGAGCTTGAGGAGCAGACGCCGCAGCATCTGCGTTACAAGGTCACGCGCTGTCCCCATGTCGCCGATTTTGCCGGGGCGGGGGATGTTGGGTTTGCGTTTATGTGCGCGTATGACATTGGCTACTGCCAGGGGCTGAATCCGGGGCTCAAATTCACCCGTACCAAAACGCTGATGCAGGGCGATGACTGCTGCGACCATACCTATGATCTAGAGGATTAGCATGGCTGATCCCAGCACCGAACAGCGCCGTGCCAACGCGGTGCTGTTCCGCAAATTTATTGATCAGTACGGGCCGGGTGTGCTGGCTATTCTGCGCGAGAATACCATCGAAGAAACCTGCCAGAAATACCAGCAGGCCAACATTCCGACGCGCGATCTGCTCACCCTCAAGGCGATGTTGTGGGATGTGCTCTCGGATCGGTTCGAGTGTGTGACCGAAGAAGCGACTCCCACCCGGCTCAAAATGCGGGTGACGCGCTGCCCCTTCGCGGACGATATGATCGCATTCCGGGCGGCGGACATCGGGTATGCGTTGTACTGTTGTTATGATTACGGCTTCTGTCAGGGCTTTAATCCATCCATGCGTTTTATCCGCACCACAACGCTGATGCAGGGGGATGACTGCTGCGATCATACGTATGAATTGGATGAATGAGCGATATTCCGTGCGTAGGGGCTGCCCCTACGCACCTCGTCGCAATTCATACGTTCCCCTGACGCGGTTTCCCCCGTTTCGATTTCGCCTGTTATAATTCCCCTTATGGATAAAAACAGATTCTCTCGTTTCGAGGAACGCATTCAGCGGCTGGTAGAAGGCAGCTTTGCGCGCTTATTCGCGGGCCGGATGCAGCCGCGTGAAGTCGCGCTGCGGCTGGCGCGGGCGATGGAAGATAACGCCCAGGCGGATTCCGACGGCGAACTGGCTGCGCCCAATCATTATCTGGTGCATCTGCATCCTGACGATCATGACGTGCTGCTCGAAGCGCACCCCACGCTGGCGGCAGCGCTGGCCGATCATCTGCTGAAGCTGGCCGAAGACAGCGGGCTGCGGCTGGACCTGCCGCCGGATGTCGAACTGGTGCCCGATCAGGCGGTGGCGCTGCACGCGGTGCTGGTGATGGCCGAACATGCCGACGCACCCCGCCAGGCGACCCAGGCCATGTTGTCGATGGATATGGATGAGGTGCGCGCGGCGACACCCAAGCTCCCCACGGCCTTTTTGGTGATCGATGGCAGCCGGTATGTCCCGCTGGAACGTTCGGTGATCAACGTCGGGCGGCGGCGCGATAATGCCATTGTGCTGGATGATCCGCGCGTCAGCCGTCAGCACTGCCAGTTGCGCTTCCGGTTTGGGCAGTTCGTGTTGTATGACCTGGGGAGCCGGGGCGGGACCTATGTCAACAATGCGCGGGTCAATGAATGCGCGCTGCGCCCCGGTGATGTGATCTCGCTGGCGGGTGTGCAGATGGTGTATGTGCTCGAAGACGGCACCACCGGACAGCAGGCGAGTGGGAGTGGCGGTGATACACAGGTCCGTCTGTCGCGCATGGATCTGGAAGAAGATGAGGATCAGTGAATATGGACATCCTGCTGCTGGGGTTGCGTTTCGTGGCGGGTCTGCTGCTCCTGAGTTTTCTTGGGAGCATTTTTTGGCTGCTGTGGCACGACTACCGCGCCGCCGCCAGTATGCTCGAAGATGGCAAACGCCAGCGCGGGCGGCTGGTGGTGGTGGCCTCGCACGATGAAAACACAGTGGAAGTGGGGACGACATACCCGCTGCTGCCGCTGACGAGTCTGGGGCGCGGCCCGACGAATACGATTGTGCTGCGCGATAATTTCGCCAGCCAGGAACATGCCCTGCTGACGCGGCGCGGCGCGCAGTGGTGGCTTGAAGACCGCCACAGCAGCAACGGCACCCGCCTGAATGGGGAACCCGTCCAGGAGCCGGTGGTGGTGTCGGCGGGGGATGTGATTCGCATCGGGCAGATTGAATTAAAACTGGAATTAGAATAATTGACGGAGGATTGACTATGACCACGAACGGCACGACGATTCGTTTGTTTCAGCCCGCCGATCTGCCGCAGATGGCCGAGTTGGAACGGGCTGTCTTTGGCAGCGGGGCGTACTCCTA
>DATAMF010000452.1:0-9303 GCA_036260665.1 Aggregatilineaceae bacterium
AGGTGTACGTGATGAATACATCGTCCTGTGTATAATCCCAGAATGCCGCCGTGAGCAGACCCACCAGCCCAATCACCAGCACCACAATCACCACGTCTCGCTGGCGTTTCATTCGACCCGCACCTTGCTTAACCATGCCGAGTTTTCCGATTGTCCGCCTTCGCCCGTCACAATCCGCAGTGGATTTCCGGGATCATCTGCCGGATACACTCGCACCATCACATGATACTGTCCCGCCGCCGCGTCGGGGAAAATTTTCAGTGCAGCCGACGTCTCATGCCGTCCTTTGGTCCATTCCGTCGTTGGCGGACTCGGCTCCCAATCAACCTGTCCCACCTGTGTGGTGGTGCCTTGTTTGAGCACCTGCACCGAAATATGATAATTCGCGTCGGTGGCCTGCCCGTTCCAATACAGTGTAATCGTCGTTTCATCACCCGGCTGGAGTGACCGATCACTGATCGCGTACCCGATCAATTCAATTTGCCCGCCGAAATTCACACTCACCGGATTCGGTACATCTCCCGCCGGTGTGATGAGTGTAATCTGTCCCAGGTGAATCCACTGGTTTACGCTGTCGGCCTGTTCGCCGCTCACATCCATCCGTTCAAACGTCGGCAGGTGATAGAATCCCAGGTACACGTCCACCGTTTCCGGCGTATACGTTCCCTCTGGAATTTTGACTGCAATCGGGTTATTCCAGCGCTCGCCCACTTTCAAGTCCGATGTCGCCAGCAGTCCCCCGCCGGGATACACATCGCGCTGTGCCTCGCGAATGTCCACTTCATTTGTCAGGTGAACGAAAATGCTCCACTCCCGCGAGATCGCGCCCTTCACCGTAAATTCCGGTGCCAGCTTGAGATACTCCCCAGGCTGCATCTCACCCGAAATATCTTGGAAGTTCATGCACAGTGCGTCCGTTTCGCTCCCCGGCTCGCGGAAACACGCGTTTTGTTCTCTCCCCGTTTCAAGCGTTGTCTCATCCCACGTGTTTTCCCGATCCAGCGTATACGCGGGCCGGATGATCCCAAACGGCGTGATCACCGCCATCACCACAAAATAACTCACCGCCGCGCCGAGAACCGCTTTTTTCCACCAGATCGCCAGCCCAACCGCCATTCCAATACTCAGCGGCGCAATCGCGCTGAACCACAGCCGCCCCTGTGAGGCCCACGTCTGCCGCGTCCAACTGATCAGCGACACAAACACGATCACCGCCCACAGCGCCACGAATGCCCGCGCCAGCCGCAGCGGATTTTTCATCCATGCCCGGTCTTTGCCGACAGCAGCAACCAGCCCGGCCAGCGCCGCCACCGCGATCCCGTTGAATCCCGTGTACATCCAGTCGCGCAGCGGCACATTCACCCCGCCGAAGAAGCCCCAGTACGACCACACGAACGCTTCCCGTTCGGTCCATAACTGCTGCAAATCGGCAGGCACGGCGCGCCGTCCGACAATATCCAGAAAAACATTAATCCCGGTAGCGTCCCCGTACAGATCGAAGTTCCGCACGTACCACCACCCTGCGATCAGAATCGTCAGCCCTCCCGCGATTGCCCCGCCGATCACCACCGGACGCCAATCCTTCCGCCGCACGGAAATGATCAGCAGCGTAAGCGCGATCAGCGGCAGCAGGAATCCGATCTGAAACTTGGACAGCATCCCAGCCCCCGCCGCCGCGCCGAGGATCACATAATCCCGTTTTTGCGGTAGGTCATCCCGTTTCAACAGCCGCACGATCAGCACCAGCAGCAGCGTCGCCAGCAGCGTCGAGAGATTGTCATTATTGACCACGCCGCTGACGAACAGAAACATCGGGTTAAACGCCGTGATCGCCGCCGCCCCCACTGCCACACCCGGCTTGTCCGGGATCAGTTCGCGCGCCAGGCGATAGGTGAGATACACCGTCCCCGCGCCCATCGCCACCGACAGCAGCCGCACCAGGTGCATCGCCAGCGCCGTGCCGCCCCAGGGAAAAGCTTCCTTGTCCGCGTTGTGCGCCACCATATTCACATTCCCATCCGGCACAATCACGCCAATATCCGCGTGTGGATTGCGCCGCCGGACCTGATCCATATCCGATGTATCGATCCAGAAAGTTGCCGCTGCCCCGATCATATAATACAGTGGCGGCTGTCCACCCTCCTGCCGGTATGCCGTCTGTTCAGCGGTGGCCGGGTCCTGCACAGGCAGCGCCATCCCGTGATCCGCGAGATACTTCACCATCGGGTAATGCCACAGCTCATCCGACGCTTCAAACAGCGGCGTGATCATGCTGTACAGCGTTGCCAGCACAATAAATCCTGTCAGGATAAGGGCTATTCCCCGTGTTCCCTGGCGACGTAAGACTTTAAGAGACATATGTACTAACCCGTTGAGCAGTAAGTCACCCGCCGAAGTTTACCGGATGCCCCCCACCGCTGCCAGAGCGAATCACGGGCGCTTACCTGACGTGTCAGGGAATGGTGGGCGAAACGTCATGTGCTGCCACACGGCACCGTGTTACATTACAGTCTCCTGATGGCCTACCACAAGGAGCAAGTCTGATGTTTCCCCAGGCGCAATTCACCGACAAAGACTATCTGCGCGGCGACCAGTACAAAAACGCCAGCAACCTGAGCGCCCGCGCCTATCTCCACAAGCACTACAGCACCAATCCCTACGGCTGGATGAAATGGATGTTCGAACAGATCGATCTACCCGCCGAAGCGCATCTGCTCGAATTGGGCGGCGGACCGGGTTGGCTGTGGGCCGACAACGCCGCGCGGATTCCCGCAGGCTGGGACATCACCCTGTCCGATTTTTCGGCGGGCATGGTGGCTGAAGCCGAACGCAACCTCGCCAACGCGGATCACAAATTCACCTTCAAAGTGATCGACATCCAGCACATCCCCTTTGACGATGAAACCTTCGACGGCGTGATCGCTAACCATATGCTCTACCATGTGCCAGATCGCGCGTTGGCGATCCGGGAAGTTCACCGGGTTCTGAAACCGGGCGGCATCTTCTTCGCCGCGACGAACGGCCACAACCACCTGAATGAACTCCATGACCTCGTGGATCGTTTCCTGGAAACGGCGCTGGATCACAATCTGGCGCGGGCGTTTGAACTCGAAAACGGCGCGGCGCAGCTAGGGCAGGTTTTTCCACAGGTGAAAATGCGGCGCTATGAAGACAGTCTTGAGGTGACGGATGTTGAGCCGCTGGTCCAGTATATCCTCTCGACAGTGAGCTTGTCGCAGTTTGTAAACAATCGCCTGGATGCGCTGCGGACTATGCTCGCCCAGGAGATCGCGCAGCACGGCGCGGTGCGCATCCAGAAGGATGCCGGGGTCTTTATCGCCGCCAAATAAGCTTACGCTTGAGGAAGGCAGGAATCTCCTTCCTGCCTTTTTTGTACACCCTAATAAAGCAGCGGGTTACGGTCAAACTGGATCTGATCGGCCCATACCCCATAGCGACGCGGCTTGATGGATAGGGTGCGGGTGCAAGTCCGATTCAAGAAGTCAGGTGTGGGGAAGTGGTTGTCAAGAATGGCTTGATAGGCAAGCGGATAAACCACACTCAGATCGATGTTAACCAGTCTATTCTGCAAACAGCCTTCATAAATTGCATAAGGATGGCGAACGTGAATAACGGCAGTCATGCCCCTGAAGAATGTATGGCTCCGCTGTTGGACCGTTAAGCCTGCTTCTTGGGCGGATTGGAGGATGGCATCCTGAATCCCGCGCCGCAGTTCATCAACCGGAACACCGCCATCTATGGTTTCGTGGTAATCTGCAAAACTCAACTGAAAAGGTTTGGCGCAATCGGTGAACTGGATGGCAAAATCGATTTTGATCGTATAGGCTGGGCGTTTCACTTCTCTGAACTCGATTTCGTAGGAGTGCGCGATAACCTCGTGTAGCGGCACACAGTCCCGGTTGAGATAACGAACGAAGTCCACCAGCCCGTTTTCATAACAGAACTCAATCGTGGGCGAGTCGGGCAAGCGCTCGTCCACCGTCTTGATGCGCAAACCCGGCACCAGAAAAGCAATTTCACGCAAATAGGCCACTAAATCGGGATAACTGACGGCGGCCTCACCAAAAATGATGGAGTCAAGCGCAAAGGTGATGGTTATTCCGGTTGATTCGCCCGGTTCAAAAGTACGTAAAGGGTTAGCGGACCCTACAGCGATCCCTTGATGAAAGGACTGCACGGCAACTACCCCATCGCGGCGAACCTCGGCTTCGAAATCGGTAGAGAGTGCATTGGCGAAAACCGTCACACTGGTAGCGCCAACCCTAAGCCCTGTAAAGAGTAGAACCCAATCGGTAACTTGGAGCGCTTGTTCCCCTAAGAGCAGATAACCTGGGCCGTCATTATCGATCATAACGGTGTTGTTTTCCCGCAGATGAACCCGGATTTCTCGGCACAACCCGGCGGCGGCTAATTCAGCCTGTTCCTTTACGATCTGAAGTACTAACCCGGTCATTGCCCGGCTGTCCGTGCCGCCAACGTACATTCCGGGGCGGAATCGGACAATTTCCGACCACGATCCGGTACGGATACCGTCTTCAGGCATCGTTCATCTCCTCGACTGCTTTACACCTTCCGGCACTCCAAACGGCGCGATTCGATCTGGTTGCTCTCCCAGAGCTTTTGGAACCATGTAATGCCGCCCTCGATCAAACTTGACGTTTGTATATCCGTGAACAGGCCAGAGTCGCGGATCAGCGCAAGTTTCCACTCAAAATAGGCTTCGTGGTCGGTCACAAAATGGAAGCGCCCCCCCGCCGTCAGCATCCGGTGAATGTGGCGCAGGATGGACTCGGACAGCAGATCAGATTTCAGTTCGCGGGCTTCGACGCGCGGCGGCGGGAAGAGCATATAAATATCCGTCGCCACCGCATCAGGAATTTTCGGCAGCATCCACCGCAGATCGGCCTTCACCAACCGGACATTATCCAGCTTCGCGGCTGCCGCCTTATGCACCGCATCACACACCGATTTCCAGTGCAGTTCGATCCCCACATACCGCAGTTCCGGGTTCTGCGCCGCCTGTGTGATGAGCCAATCCCCCCGCCCTGCGCCCAGATCGAAGATCAGCGGCGTATCCACCCCAAACAAAGATTCCGGCGTCAGCAGGGGCAGCGTTTCTGGCGCAGCGTGCAAATCGGCGGAATGGTAAATGCGCACATACTGATCCTGCACATTCGGTGCCAGCGGCTTGACCTTGAATCGTTTCAGTTTCAGACGTGACATAGATTAATGCAGCGAACGCGGCTACCGCAGGGAGCGGCCCGGCACGACATTTGCGCTGGCTGCGCGATAGCGAGCCACCGAATCGAGTGAATTTTTAGACAAATGATTCGCCTCACAAAAATCAAGATAAGAAGTCAGATGAAACGTGGCGGTTTCCACCTCATACATGAAAATTTGCGCCACCATACTGCGTTCCAGCACGTCGCTGTGTGCCCATGCGTCATACAGTGGCGAATGATCATAGGGCACGGCGCGAAAATCGGCCTTCCACTGGCCGTTGGTCGCGGTCAGCAGCAAATACTGCGCGGACAAATCGCCGTTGAACGGTGCGCCAACCGAACCGCAGTTCAGCACCCATCGCTTCCCAACCCGCCGGTTGAAGGGGCGGTGCGTATGCGCGCCGATCACAACAGTTTCGGGTACATCCGTCGCCGCCAGCAGTTCCGCGTCCGATTTCCAGAAACCGAGGCCATCATTCAATGCCCGAACACTGCCGTGCAGCACATGAATCGCAGGCAGACCCGGAACATTCACCACATGATCCCAGGGCAGCGTGCGCAGATAGTCTTTTTCTTCAGCAGATAATTCTTCCGACACACGCCGAATCGGGAGCCACCAATCGGTCAGCCACTCGTCGGGCACCGTCTCATTCCCAAACTTGAGGATATACTCCTCATGATTGCCAAAGAGCATCGGCCAGCCCATATCGCGCAGCCGCTGCAAACATTCCTTGCTCTGCGGGCCGCGATTCACGGTATCGCCTGCCACCACCACCTGATCGGGGGCCGCGTCTTGGATGTCCGCCATCACGGCATCGAGAGCGGGCAGATTACCATGTACATCAGCTATAATCGCAAGTCGAGTCATACCACTTTTCCTGAAAGAACCTGTCTATTATAGCAGAGGCCACGCCGATGATCACAGTTACCGGAACAGGCAGCGCACACGGCAAGCCGGACCTCGCGCTGGTAAATTTAGGAGTCGAGAGCCGTCACGCCGATCTGTCACAGGCAATGAACGACGCCAACACAACCATCCAGCGGGTGCAGAACGTGCTGCATGGCGCAGGCATCGCCGCCGTAGATGTACAAACATCCCAATTTAATATCAATCGCTTCGAAGACCCCGCCCCCAACTCGCTCTTTGTGGTGACACACATGCTGCACATCACGGTGCGCCATACCGCTGAACTCGGCGCAGTCATCCAGGCAGCAGTTGATGCCGGGGCGAACCAGATGCATGGGCTGGACTTTGGGGTGAGTGATCCGGGGACGCTCGAACAGGAGGCCCGTCAATTGGCGCTTGAAGATGCGCGCACACGGGCGCAGGCTTTAGCGGATGGTCTCGGCCTGACGCTGGGCAACCCCGTCAGCGTGACCGAAGGACACGGCGGCGGCCTTCCTGTTCCCATGCCCAAAATGGCCCTCCGAAGCAGCGGCCCCGCCATCAGTGAAGGCCAGTTATCCGTCGTTGTGCAGGTGACGGTGGTCTACGAGATGCATTAACCAGGCGTATGGCGTTCCGCGCCCGCCCTGCCCCTCCTTTCTCCGCGTGCGGGGAAAGGAGGCCGGGAGGATAGGGGTGAACCGCCTAACGCCTGTTTTCGCCCTCCTCCCGACTAGTGGGTAATGATTAGCCAGCCAAGTGAGCGAGGGGGCGAGGTTCGCAATTCATGAATTGCCCCGTTCGCTGTAACCCCCAAATTATTAACCATCCGAGTTAGTCACTCAAGTTAGCCATCGAAAGACTATCGTTTTCCGAACATCCGTGCTATCCTGTATCTCAGAGGTTGTTGAATCTTGGGTTTCCACCTTGCAAAACCAACTCGCGACGCGCAAGTTAATGGCACAAAATGCCAGATCTTGCCAGGACCTCTATCGGTCGGAGCGCGTTTTACCCTCAAATTGACCAAATTAGGGGTTCAAAGGGGGGGGGGATCATCCAGAAGTTCAGCAAATCGGGCCTTTTTACCCCCCGGTTTTCTCTCAAACAATCGCTCAAGGGGGGATAACTTTTCGAGGCAAGATCCACAACCAACTGCATCTGAGAGAAACAAGTTTGATCTAAGGCGCACCTCAGATCAAACTTAGGCCAACCTAAAACGGACCATCTAACGCTCGCTCGCCTCCCCCTCTGCGAAGCGGAAGCGAGCGAAGTTTACAAGACTAACGGGCTAATCGGCTACCCGTTGAAGGTGAAGCCGTCAATCACAACCGAGAACACATCGTTATAGAGTTGGTCGAACGAGGCATTGGGCGCTTCGAGCCAGAAGATATAGTCATTGCCGCCGACGCTGGTCACGAAGAAGGCCCCGCCAATGGTCACATCCTTATCGTAGGTGAACACGACCAGATACCATTCCTGATTGCCGACATAGTAAGGCTGTTCGGCCAGGAGAGTGAAATTAGGCTGAGTCTGAAGCTGACTCATCCAGAACTGCGCGAGTTCTTCTTTAGTCTGGCCGCTGGCTGCTGTTGCTGCCAACCCGACAAAGGTATTCGGGTCCTCAACCGGGCCATATGTCGTCCAGCCCTCGGCTGCATCAGAGGTCCAACCCGCCGGAACCTGGAACGAAACGAGGCCATCCACCAGCGACACGGTTTGCCAGCCGCTCAACTCAGCCGCCTGCTGCACCGGGAAGAAATTGATACTCTCGATCAATATCTGGAGCGCTTTTTGCGCCTCCGATGGGTCCGCCGCCGGTGCATCAATGTCGAACCCGTACCCAACCATCTGATCGGGAACATAGATAGCGATCACCGCGCCCACGCGCTGCATCCCGGCGATAGTATAGGTGTAGTCGATGACATAAGCCGGCAGCCCGCCAATCTCCACCTCGCGCTCATCGCTCACGGCCAGACCTTCCAGTTCAGCCCAGCTATCCTTGATCTTCTGGGCCGTTTCCTGAGCCGACGCGACATCCGTATAGGGGAATAGTGTCATAGCCGTCGTGGTGTTCAGATCGCCCGTTTCCAGTCCGGTGAAGAGACGTTTGCCATCGGGCAAAAAGCGCGGACGCACCCAGTTAGCCGGATAGCGGAAGTTCACACCGTAAGTCAAATCCGTGTAGCCGCGCTGCGCTGGGTCCAGCCCATCATTATTAACCTGGAGAATCGACTCAGCTAGCGTCGTTTCGCCCGCCACATTTTCAGCCACGAAGCTGATCGAGTACTGACCGCTGGGCGCAGGCACTTTCTCGAAGGAAATCGGTGTGGTACCCGCCAATTGCAGCGCAGTGTCGCTAAGACGGGAACCAGTCAACTGGTTGTTAGCGTCCAGAGTCAACCACAGCGGCGTGAAGGTATCGCCCGCTTCAATGGAGACTTCAAAAGGCTGAAGCGCACCGTTTTCAGTTTCGTTGATCCCCCAAATGGCGGTCATTTGGCGCGTGTTCAAGTCGAATACCAACTGGGCATCGATAGGATCGCCGCCGCGCACGGATTGGTACTGGCCGTTGACAATCGCCACATTGGGATCGTCGCGGTTAGGGATCAACAAGGCATAGGTGCTGTTGGTGCCATCGGTGAGCAGTGGCACTTCCGCTTCCCAGGTAAAGCTGCGGGACGTGACCCCATCCGACCAGTTCACGATATCCGCGCCGGTAGCCGTCGTGGTCCGCGAGATCAGATAGTCGAAGTCCAGCACTGTACGTTCAGTGTCGCTGACAATCAGCGACACGGCAAAATTCACCTGCACAATATCGCGACCCGACACATCCAGCGTCACAACAGCAGGCTGGTAAATGCTGGCAACTTCGGGATAGGCGCTGGTGACAGTCACGGTCGGTGCACTGGTCACCGTTTCCGTTGCGGTGCCGTGGAACACGTTGATGAAGTTGATCCAATCCGCCATCATGGGCGGCATTTCAGCAGGATAACGCGTATTAAAGCTCGCGGTTTTATAGGCTTTGTAATTACGCGGGAAGTAGATCGCCAAACCATGCGACCCTTCCAGCGCGTCATTTTGGGAATCATGAATGACGAAGCCTTCCACGGCTTGCGTTAAGGCCTGGGCCGCCGATTGGATATCAGGCAGAGTTGAAAGCCCATTGAGCAGTTC
>DATAMF010000455.1:0-4635 GCA_036260665.1 Aggregatilineaceae bacterium
CGAACCTACAACCCGTGCTGCTGCTGGAAGGATCGACGGAAACCGGAACGACGTCGCGGTTGGGACGCGGTGTGACGATTGCGCCGGGGGAAACCTTCGTCTTCCGGTGGGTGCTGGGTGGTATGCCAGAGCGGGACGCCTCGCTGATGGTGGCGCACCGCTGGCTGAACACGGAAAACTGGGATGCACATATCGCGGCGATTGAGGAACGGGCGCAAACGGTCCCGCAGATCGAAACGGGACACGCCGATTGGGATGCGGCGCTGGCGTGGGGACAACAGATCGTCCTGCGATCTTTTTTCGCGCCGACGGGCAGCCTGCCGAATCCATCGTTTGTGCTGACGCGCAAAATCGGGCAGGGATACGCGGTGAGCGGAACGCATCCTGCCGGGTTCGGCGCGACATGGGGCGGACAAACGATCCCGGATGCGCTGGCGATTAGTGGAACGGTGGCAATCGCTGCGCCGGAGCTGGCAAAGGGCATTGTGCGTAATTTTATCGCCGTGCAACATGGCGATGGCACGATTGACGCCAAACCGGGGTTGGATGGGCAGCGCGCCGGGGTATTGGCTCCGCCGCTGCTGGCAACGCTGGCGTTGGCGGTGTACCAAAACACCGGGGATAAGGAATTTCTGGCTGAGTGCATGGATGGGCTGCGGGCGTTTTTTGAGCGCTGGTTCAAGCCCGATTTGGATCGGGACCGGGATGGCATGCCGGAATGGTCCAAAGCGGATCAAGGCGCATTCGTGGACAGCCCCACGCTGGCACAAAATCGCCGCTGGTCGCAAGGGTTGGACATTACAACGATTGAAACGCCGGATCTCGCGGCGTATCTGGTGCGAGAAGCCAGCACCTTGATCAGAATCGCCAAGCTGCTGAATCGTCCCGATGATGTGAAAGAGATACAGGGGCGATTGGACGAGATAGAAAAGCAGTTGGATGCGATGTGGCACGCGGACAGCGGCACATTCCGCTACCGGGATCGGGATACACACAGGACGCCAGCCGGAGAAACGATCTTCGAGGCGAAGGGCGATCAGGCGCTGCGGGACTTCACCGCGCTGGTGATGCCAAGCCGGTTGATTCTGCGGGTGAACGGCGGGATGAATTATAAGCCGAAGGTCGGGTGTACGATTGAGGGCGTGGATTTTAACGGCAAACCCGCGAATGAAACGGTCAACGCAGATGCCTTCGACTGGTATCGAAATTCGGGCGCAGCAACCACCAAAACGGTCTGGAAAGAAATTAAATACCTGAAATTCGATGGGCTGAGCCGGGTGTATAACGTGCAGGTCGGCACGGTGAACCTGACACGGCATGATCAAGCGCTGCTGATGCCGCTGTGGACGAACACGATCAGCAAAAAACAAGTGGAGCAAACTGTCGCGCTGATCAGCGATCCGGCGATGTATTGGCAGGAATACGGCGTGCCGGGATGTCCGGCGAACGATCCGGCATTTGATCCTATGCATCTGAACGGGTGCGGTGGGATGTTCCCGGCGTGGAATGAGCGGATCGCGTGGGCGCTGATCGAACATGGGTATATAAAAGAAGCGGCGGAGTTGTTCCAGCGGGTGATTAAGGCGCAGGTGGCGAGTTTACAAAAAGAACAACATTTCCGCGCCTTCTATAATTCACAAACGGGCGAGGGACTCGGTGATACGGATGTGATCAGCGGCGTGCCATCGGTGGGCTGGTTCGCGCGGCTGTTCGGAGCGCATGCGCTCGGCGCGGATCAGGTGATCATCACGGGCGCGTATGGCTTCGACGAAAAAATGACCTGGAAACAGCACGGCGTGAGCATTCAGCGCGACCCCAACGGCACGACGATCCGGTTTCCGTCGGGACATGAGGCCAAGCTCGACGCAGGAGCCAAGCCGCAGGTCGTGCGCGATCCGAAAGCGAAAAAAGCAGCGCCGAAAAAGCCGCCTGCGCCGAAACCGGCAACGCCGCCGGTGATCACCAGCGAGGGCGAAACGCCGCCGGAAACACCGTAAATCTATTAACGATGTTAATACGGGGAGGACGTACCCCCTCCCCCCCTTTGCGGACCGTCTGAGGGGAAAAACGGCTCAAAAGGGGCGACTTCCTGGCAAAAAGTCCGACTTTTTGTCATTTTCGCGTCGGGAAAGGCGTCTCGCGTCGCCACACAAGAAAGTTTGTCGAACTTCGGACTGATCCCCCCCTCCCCCGCTTTTTGGATTTTGAACCTGGGAAGTTCTGCAAAGTGGGGGTTTTGTAAAACTTGGGCCGGAAAGTTACCCCCCCTTTGCCCGCGAGCAGCCGAGCGGTTGTTAGCTTAACCATGATCAACGATTTCGCGCAGTTCATCGAGTGTCCAGGCGTCGTGCAGCGCAAGATGGTGCTGTTCAAAAAATGTTTGAATTGCTTGCTCAAACGCGCAGGTCCGTTCTGTGAGCTGGGCAAGATCGTGGGCGGCCAGTGCAGGAGCCAGATCAGGGAAACCAAGCCGGTCAGCCGTGGCACGATATTCCGCAAACCCGTTGAAATCGCTGTACGGCACCCCGTCAACCCCATAGGCCAGCATGTTGGCCCACTCCCTTTGCATCTGCGCGGCAACTACATTGGCGTTGATCCAGTTGCCACGCTCGCAAGCGGTCCGAATCTTATTGGCGTATTCACATACCGCCGCGAAGTAGCCTCCGAACACAGCGTTGAGATCGGTGATTTCTCTGATCGTGCGCGTCTGTTCGACGATGATGGCGCGTGTGTCGGCGGTCAGACTTGCAGCAAGCGCAGGCAGGGCGGCAAAATCAGTCGTTGTGATCAAAACTTCGATACGTGCGGCCAGATCAGCCGGTTGGAGGGTTAAGTGCGCCAACTGTGTAATGTCCGACGCCCAGTTTTTGACGAAAAAGGTCTGGTTGACCAGCGCCAAGGTATCTAGCAGCGCGTCAACCAATTGGGCACTGGCCCAGCGCGCATCGATCAGATCGGCTTGTGCGGCGGCAGCCTGTACCCGGTAGAGCGCGTGAGTCGCGGGCTGGAAGGCGTCATGCGCGCGTTTGATCATCGCGCCCCGGTTTTCCGATTTTTGATTATCCGCGATCTGCGTTTGCAACGCTTCAAAACGCTGCTGATCGGCTTCGGTGCGCGTATAGAGTGCGTGCGCATGCGCGATGATCGACGGGGCCACGCTCCAGTGATGCTGCCCGGACGCGATCCGCCCGGCAAATTCCCACGATAAGGGCCAAAATTCAAATGCACGGCCCTGCAAAATCACCGAGCGATAGAGCCTGGCAAACATCGCGTTCTCTTTGCCCTCATCGGGGATGTAGAACAGGTCCAGGTCGGATGTCGCGGTGGCGGTTCCAGTGGCGTAAGATCCGTAATAGGCGATCAGGGCGATGTCGTCGGGGGCTTCACGGCGCACCCAATCAACGAACAGTTCGGCAACCTCGAAAACATCAATCATGCTGGCGACTCCTGGAAGGTGTTAGATGATGTGCCACATGATAGCTCATGCTGCGATCAATTGCGGCAAGCCGACGCCCCTACGCAAGGGCTTAAGTGGAACCGATCAGTTCAGATACTCCCCGGCGATTGTCCGACGATGTTTGATGAGCCAGACGCAAGGGCTTAAGTGGAACCGATCAGTTTAGATACAGGATAGCACAGGTGTTCTGATTTGTCATCACCATTGAATGACTAACTTGGATGGTGAACTTGGATGGTTAATCATGCAGGGGGGACAGGGATTGACCCTATAGGCATCCAGCGGCGTGGGGTGGTTTACCCCTATCCTCCCGGCCTCCTTTCCCCGCGCGCGGCTGACGGGAGGACATGGTTAAAAAAGGGGGTGAAAAAAGAAAGTTCATCGTTCAGACGGGAAAGTTGAACCGCAAACCAGGGAAGAACGATGAACTATTGGCTATTATACCAGTTGGAAAAGCACGTGACGGCCCTTGGCAAGGGGCGAATGTGGCGTTGTTCAGTCTAGGGGTGTTCGAAGCGGAAGGAGAGCGTGGCCCGGAAAGTGAGCTGTGGGGAACGAATAGCCAGTACGGTGAAGCGCTGGCAGCGCTTGCTGGGGAATAAGGGCTTTCCGTTGGAGGCGTTCTTTGGCTTCCGTGACTTGAAGAGCGGCGGCTGGCATTGGGCGACAGTCGGGTCCGCCGTCCCGCCCATGTCGCCCGCTTGCTCGTCGTGCTCGTCCTGGCCTATGTCTGGGTCATTGCGCTCGGCAGTCAAGCCGTCGCCCTACAGCACGCCAAACCGCTTATCCGCCACGCGAAATCGGCCCCTCAGCGCCAGTCCGATTGGCGGGAGTTGCTCTTTATCCCGGACTCTCGCTTCCCTTGGCAACATGTCCTCCTGTCAGCCGCTTGCGGGAAGGGGTCGGGGGATAGGGGGCAACCGCCCGCCGCCCATTTTCTCCCTTATTCCGACTGATGGGTAATGCATAGCCAACTCGGTTGGAGCCGGGGCAGGGGATGAGGTTCGTAGGGACAATTCATGAATTGCCCCGTTCCCACTATCTTACCCCTCCGCGAACGCCTTGATCGTCTCCAGATAATACGACGGCTGGCCGATGTCGTACCGTGTCCCATCGAGCAGCAGCCCCAACAGCCCATCTTCCTTACGCAGCCGGTCCAGCGCCGACGTGAGCTGGAA
>DATAMF010000456.1:0-8470 GCA_036260665.1 Aggregatilineaceae bacterium
ATATTATATGAACCTTTAGTTCATAAATCAAGTGGCAGAAAGTGCGTGTCCTTCGTACAATGGCGGGCAGAATGGAGTGGATGAATACCCAGGCTGGTTTGCTGCGTTTTTTCGCCCGTGCCGCGTACCACAGCGACTCGGACTTATCCGAACAGGTGGTTCGTCCCGTCGCCAACACCATGCGGGAGATCGTGCGCGACATGCTGCAAGCCGCCATTGATCGCGGCGAAGTTCGCCCCGACATCGACCTGGACGCTACCAGCCGGATTCTGCATGCGCTGACGATTGCTGTCGGTGACAGCCAGATGCTGCCCTACTTGAACACCTATTTTCAGATCACGGGCGCGGATGTGTCCTCGGACCGTGTACTAACGGCGCTGATCGATCTCGTCCTCAACGGCATCGCCTTGCGCCGGGAAAGTGAGTGAACGTGAGTTCTCATCAGGTTGTCTTGCGGACCGAAAATCTCACCAAACATTTTGGTGATGTCGAGGCCGTGCGCGGACTGACCCTCGAAGTTTATGAAGGGGAGGTCTTTGGGTTTCTTGGCCCCAACGGTGCAGGCAAAACCACATCGATCAATATGATGTGCGGCCTGCTCAAACCCGATGCCGGGCAGGTAACGATTCACGGCCAACTTGTGCGCGGCGGCGAAGCCGCTGTGATCCGGCGTGTGGGTGTCTGTCCCCAGAATATCACGCTGTGGCCCAGCCTGACCTGCCTGGAACAGATGACTTTTATGGGCGAAATGTATAACGTGCCCACCAGAATTGCGCGCCAGCGCAGCCAGACCCTGTTGGAACAAATGGGCCTGTCCGAAAAGATGAACAAACAGGCGGGCACCCTGTCCGGCGGCATGCAGCGGCGACTCAATTTGATCATGGCCCTCGTGCATGATCCCGACATCCTTGTTTTGGACGAACCCGAAGCCGGGTTGGACCCCCAAAGCCGCGTCTTGATGCGCGAATATATTCAATCCCTCGCCCGCCAGAAAACCGTGATCCTCACCACCCACAACATGGACGAAGCCGAACGGTTGGCGGATCGCGTTGCTATCATCGATCACGGCCAGTTGTTGCAGTTGGATACCCCGGATCATCTGAAGCGCCAGATCGGGGAAGGGGATGTTTTGGAAATCGGCCTGGATACGGATGATCAGGTGAAACGGGCCTGTGAGCAGGTATCGCGTATCATCCCCACCGTCTCGATTGCCGATCATACCCTTGTGATTCGGGCGCGTAATGTAGTTGAGCAGTTGCCCGCTGTGCTCGATAGCTTGAAATCGAATAGGCTGAACCTGTCCGATGTCCGGTTGCGCGCCAGCACCCTGGAAGATGTGTTTATTGCCTTAACCGGGAGGAGGTTACGGGAATGAGACTGATGAGCGTGCTCCGCAAAACCATACGCGAACAACTGCGTGATTTTTGGACTCTGCTCCTGACCTTATCGCTCGGTCCGTTTTTCGTCCTCTTCTATTGGGTGATGTTTGGCGGCGGCTCGACCACCTACGACCTCTTGATCATCAATCACGACGCGGGCGCGTCCGTGAACGGCGGCGCGTGGAGCGCCTCCAACGACACGATCAAAGCCCTCCATGACGTGAACTATCAGAACGGGCAGGGTGTGCTCAAGATCAAGCTGATCGAAGATCGCAAAGCTGCCGAAAAGAAGCTTAAGGACCGTCAGGCGGATATGTTGGTTGTTTTTCCCGAAGACTATTCCCGTTCCCTGCTGGCGGGTGCTTCTGCGGCCTCACAGATCGAAATCGTCGGCGATCTGAGTAATCCTTATTATTCTGTTGTCTCGGTAGTCGCCAACGCCGCCATGTCCAACTATCTCCAAACCCTGAGCGGCGAATCGAGTCCGGTGACGTTTAAGGAAACCGCCCTGGGTGATTCCGCCGCCCGCTCCGAATTCGAAACCTGGGTGCCCGGCCTGTTTATCATGGCCGCCGTCCTCTTGATCTACCAGACCTCTATGACCATCGCCCGTGAAATTGAGTCCGGCACGGTGCGGCGTTTGCAGATGACCCCCATGACCGCCTTCGATCTGATGGGCGGTGTCAGCCTCTCCCAGATTTTGATCGGCGTCATTGGCGTTCTGATCACCTTTCTCACGGCAGTTGCCTGTGGTTTTCACAGCGAAGGCCCTTTGTGGATCGCCATTTTGCTGGGGGGCATCACCAGCATGGCGATGGTGGGTGTTGGGCTGATTGTCGCCTGTTTTTCTCGCACCATCGCCCGTGCTTTCATGATCTCGAATTTCCCCCTCTTTCTGATGACTTTTTTCTCTGGCATGTTTATGCCCATATCCACCGTGCCCTTGTTCAAAATCGCGGGTCGGACTATTGGCCTGCTCGATCTGCTTCCGCCGACTCATGCCGTAACCGCCATCAACAAAGTGACCGCGCTGGGGGCCGGCTTCGGTGACATCATCTACGAACTGGCCGCCTTATCCGTCCTCTCTATGGCTTACTTTTTGCTCGGCGTCTGGCTGTTTCAACGCCGACACCTTCGCCGCGCCTGACCCATATCTTTTGAGCACCGATCAACGTGCAATACGCCGCGCCCATTTTTCTCCCCTTCCTGCTTGCGGGAAGGGGCCGGGGGTAGGGTTCTTTCTCGGCGTAGGAGGAATGCACCACGCTTATTTTTCCCCTCACCCCGACTTTTTAGCTACGATAGGGGAAACGCCTTATCTGGATGCCTATGAGGTACATCTCTGTAACCCCCATCTTATTAACCATCCAAGTTAGTCATCCAAGTTCACCATCGAAAGACTAGGAGTCCTCGAACATTCGTGCTATCCTGGTGAGTAGCACCGTCGCACCTTTACAACCCAAAACGCTTGACCCAACACGCCCCACTCAACGCAAGGGGGGGAAGTTTTCCAACCAAGTTTTACAAAACCCCGACTTTGTAAAACTTCTCAGGTTCAAAACGCCCAAAGCGGGGGGGGGGGGATCATCTGGAAGATCAACAAATCTCCCCGTCTCGCGTCGGGAACAGCTTTTGACGACGCGAGTTTTTCCCTCAAACTGGGACAAAGGGGGCGGGGCGGGGCTATCTGCCCGATTGACGCCTATCTTAAAGTCCCTCTCCGCGCCAGCGGGGAGGGATTTAGGGAGGGGTTCATTCGTGCATAAAATGGCACTTCCTGCCAGGAACTCCCCCCGTTGCCGGACCGTTTCTCCCTCAAATGGCCTCGAATCGGGGGTCAAAGGGGGGGGGCGGGGGTATCAGAGGAACTGCTGCTTCAAGGTGTCGGCCAGCCAGCTTTCATACGCATCCGCTGACCATCCGTGTTCCATCACCAGTTCCTGGTACACGTCCGCCCGTGTCAGCGCCAGATAGATCGCGCTCGCCCGTTCTGGACTCAGATCGGCTCGCAAGCGCGGCAGCACGGCCTGAACGAACCGTTCGATATTAGCCCGTCGTCCGGCCAGCGCTTCTCGCAGTTCCGACGCCGCTTCAGCGTCAACTGCCGCCGCGCTGTTGTAGATGGCCGTCATGCTGGCTCCGACTTCCCACTGCCGTCTCGTCGCATGTGCGGCAAGTTCCAGGCACCGCTGCGGATCAGTTTCCTGGATTGCCTGTTGGTAAATATCGCGCTGGCCTGATTGTTGGTGCCATTCTTCGCGGATAGCTTTGAGGATGCCGCGTTTGTTCTTGTAGATGGCATAAACCGTGCTGGTAGCAACACCGGCCCTGCCGCTGATGGCCTCAATCGTCGTGGTCCCATATCCCTGGGTTACAAAGAGGTCGCGCGCCGCCGCAAGAATCAGCTTCTGTGTTTCCAGCGCTTGCCGCTGGCGGTGGGTGAGTGGCTTGACATTTTTCATATATTCATTATATCATTGTTTTATTCGATATAGTCCAACTACATTGAAGAGAGTGAAACCATGATCAGCGAAGCAAACAAAGCAGCCTGTTGGGACTTTATGGAACGTGTTTTCAACCAGGGTGATCTGTCTTTCATCGATGAAGCGGTTGCCGTCGATGCCATCGATCACCAGGAACCGCCGGGAACCGATTTTCGCCAGCATCTTCATCAGGTAGTCGCGGCGATGCGAACCGCCTTTCCAGATCTGCATTTTGAGATTCACCAAATGTTCGCCGAAGGCGACACCGTAGCCTTCCGCTCGACCATGACCGGAACCCAGCTTGGTCCGCTCAATTTCATTCCGGGCAGCAGCATCCCGCCGACAGGTCGCCCTGTTTCCATCCAGCACATGCATTTTGTGCGGATGCGCGACGGCCAATCCACCGATTTGTGGCATGTCTGGGATACGGTCGGCATGCTCCGTCAACTGGGCGTACTGCCACAGCCACAGCCGCAGCGCGGTTAAGTTCGTTGGGGTAGAGATCACTGCCCTCTACCCCAACCCTTAATCCGTCCGCCCTTCATTCACCCAGTACAGCGCGCCGTCGTTCGCGCGGCACAGGTAATGAAAATCGATCAGTTCGCGCCGCACGCTGGCATAGTCGTCTACGTACTGTTTGAGCATCTCGTTCACCTGCTTTTCCGTATACTGGATTCCCGGTTCGAACTTCGCCGCGATCCAGCGCAGAATGACGAGAAACTTCTTTTGTTTGGTGGGCAGTTGTTTAAACCGTCCATTTTCAAAGTA
Organism: Aggregatilineaceae bacterium; assembly: GCA_036260665.1. GTDB lineage: Bacteria > Chloroflexota > Anaerolineae > Aggregatilineales > Aggregatilineaceae > DATAMF01. The sequence goes on from DATAMF010000456.1 coordinate 4,631, forward strand.
ATCCGCGAACACCTTTTGCGCGTATTCGTCGCCGTCGATCTCTGGCCCCAACGCCGCAATCTGTTCGCTGTTGAACAGCCGTTTATTCATCGCGTCGAGTGTCTCGCGGTTGAGCACATAATAGCGGTTGTTGCCATCCGCGCGCATCCGCACCAGATCAAGTTCTTTTAGCCGCGCCAGGTGGTGCGACACCGTTGGCTCTTTCAAACCGAGGATCGCCGCCAGTTCGCCTACCCCATATTCGCGCTGGCTGAGCAGCCCGACCATCTTCAGGCGGCTTTCATCCGACAGCGCCTTGAAAAATGCCAGGAGTACATTGAGTTCTTCTTGCGTCATCGTTGCACCTATTTCGATACCTATCTATTTAGAAGTATATCAAAATAGATTTGGATGTCAAGCGCGAACCCTACCGCTTCCCTATCGGATGCACAATAAACCGGATCACCGGCCCGAACACTTTCCGCCCGGCGCGCACCACGCCGCCCATAACTCGCGCCAGCGCTTCCGGTTTGCGCGGCGGAATGATCGCGAACGGTTCCGCCCCATTCGCCCGGATCACATGATTCGCCGCTTCCATCGCGGATACCACGCTGCGTTCCATCCACATCGCGGGCGAATCACATCCCACCCAATCCCCGCACGCCAACACATTTTCCCAGGGTGTTTCCACCCACCAACTGTGTTTGGTCGGGATGCGAAACTCCGTCTGATTTCGCCCGTTCCGCCGGATCGATCCATGCACAAAATGCCCCTTGAGTTCCGGGAACGCGCGTAAAACTTCGCTCGTCGCCATCACCACCAGCATATGATCCGGCTGTTCCAGAATTTTCTCCGGCGCGTAAAAATGCACTTCAATCGCGCTCCCGCCGGCGTCGCCCCATTCCTTGAATTCCGTATGCAGCCGGTTCAGCCAGAAAAAGTTATCAATTCCAAAATCGCCCGTGAACATGCCGCCCGGCGCACCATCGCGCGGCTGTTTGTCGAACCATAACCGCGCCGTGGAATTGTTCACGTTGGGCGGAAACTTTAATGTGCTGGCAATCGGTGCCGTATCGGGACTGTCGTTCAGCATCCGTTCTGCCGCTGGCGGATCCACCGCCAGAATCACATGCCGTGCTAACATCGTGCGCCGTCCGCCGCGTTTGACATCTTCCACGCGCACCAGCCAGTTTTCGCCCTGCCGCAGCAGGTTGAGGCCGCGTGTCCCGGTCATCACCATGCCGCCCTTCTCCTGGATATAGTCGATCATCGGCTGGATCAGGCAGTCATGCGCGTTGCACGGCAAATACCCCAGCGCCCATGTATCGCGCCGCAGCAGCGTATAAAACCGGATCGCCGCGATAAATGCCGACAGCGAAATATTTTCCGACGGAGCCGCCAGCAGGCTGTGACCGAGTCCGCGAAATGTCGCCCGCAGATTCGGCGTCCAGAACCGGAAGTAATCATCCATTTTCAGCCCTTCCAGTTCCACCTGCTCCGTGATCGGATCAAATCCGGTGGTCATCAACAGGCTGGTCAGGTAGCCGGGAATGGACAAAATATCGAGCGGATTTACCGTTTCCCAGAATCTAGGTCGCACGAGCAGTTGCAAATAATGGAACGGCGCAGGCAGCACTGTCCCGCGCACCGCCGATCCCGCCTCGACGTAGCGCACGCGGTTCCCCCAGCGGTTGATCCACTCTGCCCCGATGGACTCGTGCAGTTCCAGCTTGAGGAAGCGATCCAGCATCGCCCGCATATTATCGTAGCCGCCCCACAGCGCATGTGCGCCGTGTTCCGTGCGAAAGCTCCACGTCCGCCCGTTGTGCTCGAAGGTATCATCCGGCCCGCCGGACAAGCACCCACCCGCCCATTCGGTATCCGCTTCCAACACAACCGGCGTTACATCCCGTTCCGCCAGATGAATCGCGGCGCTCAGCCCCGCCAACCCGCCGCCGATCACCACTACTGGAAAAATATCATCAGCCGAAGACACTATTTTTTTCCTCTCAAAATCGTAGTTTTAATGCAGTGGAATGAAGATTACGCGATTCTCAAAGTCTTCAGGTTGTCCAACGCCAATCAGAATTTCCAGATCATTAAACGCAAGACCAATTACCAGTGTGTTGGGAACAAGTATCACACCCGGCATCGGCAATCCCTGCTCGATTCGTTCATAAGCATAGCTGACAAGCGTCTGAACATCATGTGTAAGGAGAATACGCTCTTCCTGTGCAGCCCATTCCAGTACAGCCGGATCAGATGCGCCATAACAGGATGTATCTTGTATCCGCACAACATCTAATTCTTCAAAAGTCTGACGCAAGCGATCCAGGATATGACCATTAAAATTTTCATCGGCGGCAAAACGCATTAGTCAGCATCCGTTTTTCCGCGTTTAGCATCTCGGCGCGCCTGCAATTTAGCTCGCGTAATTTTGGGTGGATAGGCCGCTTCTATCTCCTGCCGTATCCGTTCGGCATCTTCACTCCGCCGTTTTAGATATTCATCTACCTCAGTGCGATGAGCCAGATAATACGCAATCACTGCATAAATATCAGGCAGTGAAATCGTGGGAAAACCCTGCTGCAAATCTTCCGGCGATTCCCCCTGCAAATAGAACTGAATAATGGTATCCAGCGTGACTCGTGTATTGCTTATGTAGATTGTGCCGCGCTCATCAGTTCGCAGCGGAATCGTCATGGTGGGTGCGTTAGCAATCATGGACCAGTCTCCAAACATTTCCCCCCAATTATACCATGTGTGTCTCGCCAGTTTTTGAGGATAAGTAGCTCTCCCAGGGTATAAATTTACTATGCTTGATCTTCACATGATACGCAAGAGGAGTTATTGATTATGCCATCCTGTCACACCTGCGAACTGATTCAGCGGCGCGACGCCGGAATTGCCCCCGCGTGGGACTGCATCCACCGCACCCCCTATTGGGATGTCGTCCACAGCTATAACACCACCTTACCCGGTTGGATCGTGCTGGTTGCGCGGCGGCACATCACCTCGATTGCTGAACTGACCGAGGCCGAAGCCGCCGAGTTTGGCCCCTTGATGCGTCAGGTAGCGGTGATTCTTCAGGACTTAACCGGCTGCGCGAAAACCTATGTGATGCAGTTTGCTGAACAGGCCGATCACCCGCATGTGCATTTTCACATCGTGCCGCGTATGCCCGACCTGCCTGCCGACTGTCGCGGCCCGAACATCTTCAAATATTTGGGCGTCCAGGAACCGCTCACCGAAGAAGCCATGAATCAGCTTGCCCTGCAAATTCGCGCGCAGCTTGCGGGGAAATAAAAGTTCCCCTCTCCAGCGGAAAGGGGAACACAAGCGAGCAATCAGTAGGTTCGCTCGAACTGTCCTGGGACAGGCGTCCCATTCGGCACATCGGTGCGCACCGCGACACACTCATCCAGCGGGCAGGTTGCCCAATCAACATTGTGATAGTTGATAAAGTAGCTGCCATCCACCGGACGCCACACCGCGATCTCGTCCATCCCGTCGCCTTCATAGTCGGCGGCAATCGGAATATCGCCCTGCATCCCCGTCTGAACAATCAGATAATCATTCGGATCGTTGGTTTGCGTGCTGTTATCCAGCGCAATCGTCCAGACTCCATCCGACTCGCGCCACACGCCCATTTCATCCGCCGGATCGTCGTCAAAATTACCTTTGATCGGGATTTCACCCGCGCCGTCAATTTTGACGATCAGAACCGGATTTCCGGCCCAGTCGGTGTTGTTCAACGAGACATAAAATGTGTGATCCTGCGGACGCCACACGGCGAACTCATCCATTCCATCCCCGTCATAATCACCCGGAATCGGAATATCACCTTCCATGCCGACCTGT
>DATAMF010000469.1:0-3478 GCA_036260665.1 Aggregatilineaceae bacterium
GTGAGGGAAGAATGGTCTGAAAAAGGGCGAGATCCTGGCAGGAAGTCCTACTTATTGACGTGAAGTCAGCGGTTTGGCAATTTTCTCCCCCTCTTGAGGCGGGAGTACGGAGTTTTGAAAGGTGCAACTGCTCTCGTATACAGAATAGCACGGATGTTTGAAGTTGTCATCACCATCGGATGACTAACTTGAATGACTAATTCGGATGGTGAACTTCGATAGTGAACCGGGAAGACAAACCATGCTGCGGTATTGACCGGGTTCCCGTGCGCCGCTATAATACGCCCTGCAATACGAACACACCCAATACACATGGAGAGGTAGCATAGTCTGGCCTAATGCGCGCGCCTGGAGAGCGCGTGAGCGGTAATACCGCTCCGTGGGTTCAAATCCCACCCTCTCCGCCAGATTGTTAACGGCAGAGCCACACGGCCTGTCGTTTTTTGTTTCCACAACAGGAGGCAGGTCCATGATTACAGTTGAATTTGCCCGGCGGTTATATGCGGATGATGATCCGGTGCATGACTTCGATCATGTGCTGCGGGTGCTCGCTCTGGCCCGGCGAATCGGCAAGGCGGAGGGAGCGGATATGAGCGTGGTGGAAACAGCCGTCCTGCTGCACGACATCAGCCGCGCGGGGGAAGATCAACAGGCGCACGTGATGAACGAGGAAACGGCGGATCATGCCGTAGTGGCGGCGGAGGCGGCGCGGGAGATTCTGGCGGCGCAGACATCAGACAGGGCGTTTATTGAAGCGGTGGCGCACTGTATCGAGGCGCATCGTTTTCGCAATGCCATTCAGCCACAGAGCATCGAAGCGCAAACCGTATTTGATGCGGATAAACTGGATGCGATTGGGGCGATTGGGGTGGCGCGGGCGTATGCGTATGGGGGGATGACGCGGCAAAAGCTGTGGAGCGACGTGCCGCCCGATTATGCTGGTGGGGGCGAACAACACACGCCTTATCATGAATATGTGTACAAACTGTCGCGGATTCGGGAGCGGCTGTATACCGAAACCGGACGCGCGATTGCACGGGAACGACATGCCTATATGGCAGCGTTTTTTGAGCGGCTGGCGCAGGAAATTGAAGGCATAGAGTAGCATGCGAGCCCGGCAGGAAAGCCGCGCCCGTTTTATACTTATAGGTATCTGAAATTAATTGGGCGCAGGAGCGAGCGATATGCGTGCTGAGGTGCTGTACCGACCGGCGTATTCGATGGCTGTGGTGGATTTGAATCCGTTTGAGGAAATTGTGGTCGAAAGCGGCTCGATGGTGAGTATGACCGAAGGGATCACGCTGGACAGTCGAATGGAAGGTGGGATTATTCGGAGCCTGGCGCGATCTTTGCTGGGGCGGGAAAGCTTCTTTTTGAACGTGTTCCGCGCGCCATCGTATGGCGGACAGATTAATCTGGCCCCGAAACTGCCGGGCGATATGATGATTTTGCAGTTGGAGAACGAGTCGCTGCTGGTCCAGAGCGGATCGTATATTGCCTCATCCGACGGCATCCAGGTGGATACAAAGTGGGGTGGGGCAAAAACGTTTTTTGCACAAGAAGGCTTAATCATGCTGCGAGCACAGGGGACCGGCCTGCTGCTGCTGGCCAGTTATGGCGCGATCCATCCGATTGAACTGGAAGCCGGACAGCGTTATACGATTGACACCGGACATCTGGTGTCGTTCTCGGAGGGCATGGGTTTCGATGTGCGCACGGTGGGCGGACTCAAATCTACCGTACTTAGCGGCGAAGGATTGGTGATCGACCTCTCCGGGCCGGGCCGGGTGTATATGCAAACGCGATCTGAGGATGCATTTTTGTCGTGGCTGCTGCCGTATATCAATCCGGACGATTCGAAAAAATAGTGTAAGGCAAGAGTAGGGCGGGCGGACTTGGGTAATCGGGAGGCTGTGGCTATAATCAGCCGCCAGCTATGAAGGATAAATTGATTAAAGGACAGACTATGCCTCACGCGCTCATTACGGGTGGTGCCGGATTTATCGGGAGTCACCTCTCAGAAAAGTTACTGGCGAAGGGTTACGATGTGACGATTATCGATAACCTGAGCACCGGACGGTTCGAAAATATCGCGCACCTCACCCCGCTGCGCAGCTTCCGGTATGCGATTGAAGATATTCGGCATGCGTCGGTGATGGACCGGCTGGCGAGTGAGTGCGACGTGATTTACCATCTGGCCGCTGCTGTCGGCGTGTTTTCGATTGTTCACAGCCCGATTGACACGCTGGAAATTAATGTAGGCGGGACGGAAATTGTGCTGCAAACAGCACGACGTTACCGTAAACGCTTACTCATTGCATCGACATCGGAAGTCTACGGCAAGGGTGTCAAAGTGCCGTTTAGTGAAGATGATGATCGGATTCTGGGGCCGACCTCGAAAAGTCGGTGGAGTTACGCGGCGTCGAAAGAACTAGATGAATTTTTGGGATTGGCGTATCACAAGGCGGCGGGTTTGCCTGTAACCATCTTCCGGCTGTTTAACACGGTAGGGCCGCGACAGGTGGGAAATTATGGCATGGTGGTGCCGCGCTTCATCAATTGGGCGCTGGCAAACGAACCGATTGAAGTGTACGGGGATGGCACGCAGAGCCGCTGCTTTGCGAATGTGCATGACGTGGTGGATGCGATTATCCGGCTGGGCGAAAGCAACCAGACCATAGGCCAAGTTTATAATATTGGGAACAACCAGGAGATCACGATCAGCGGGCTGGCGGATTGTGTCAAAGCGCAGACCAACAGCGCATCAGAGATCGTGTATGTGCCGTATGAAAAGGCCTATGAGGCTGGGTTCGAAGATATGCAGCGGCGGGTGCCCGATGTCAGCAAAATCAAGGCTGCTGTCGGATGGGAACCGACTACGGCGCTCGTCGCAACCATTGACCAGATGATTGAATATGCCAAAAAACAGAAGGAATAAAATTTTATGAGAAATGATATTGGCAGCAAATTTCCTGTTAAATGGATTGAAAATACGCACGCGCGCACGGTGTTATCCAGTTCGGCGGTGGCCGATGTGTTCCCGCCGGGGATGTCACGGCTGGCACGCAGTTTCCACCGGCAGATTCCCGGCTACAAGATGAGTCCACTGAAAAGCCTCGCGAACCTGGCGAACATGATGAATGTGGGCGGCATCTGGGTGAAGGACGAGTCGGTGCGGCTGACGCTGAACTCGTTTAAAGTGCTCGGTGGGTCGTTTGCGATCTACCAATTCATCAAGCGCCGATTGGGAATGGAAGGGGTTGAAATCCCCTTTGCGGAACTAACATCGGAAGAAACCCGGCGGAAATTAGGCGATCTCACGTTTGCAGCGGCGACTGATGGAAATCATGGGCGCGGCATCGCATGGTCGGCCAAAGCGATGGGATTCCGGGCGGTCATTTATGTGCATAAACTGACCAGCGAAGCGCGGATCAAAGCGATTGAGAGCAACGGCGGGGAAGTGGTCGTGGTGGACGGC
>DATAMF010000223.1:0-5593 GCA_036260665.1 Aggregatilineaceae bacterium
ACGCCCGTCGCTCCCGCCTAACCCGCACTGGCTACGAAACCAGTGCGGGTTTCTGTTTTTCCTTCACTATCTCTCCTAAAATACGATTTTCCATAGCCTTTGCGGAAACAATTGGGTCGAACCCGCCATCATTGCAGACTACACATTGATCGAACGATCAATATTCAAAGGCTCAGTTCAGAATGCTCAAATATCGACCTGATTTCCTGCCACGTCTCGGCTCACTGGCCGATGCTTGTGCTTGGCACAATCTCAAATACAATAATGCACGCAAAGTAGGGTGCCTTGAAGGAACCGACGACCAATCGGTCACGATCTCGAACTCAAGTATAGGATTGGCTATCACCCTCCCAATGGACAGATAATCGCCATCAGAGAAACAGCAACCCTCAACCCGATATCACTGTCTGTAACCGAAACCTATTCCATTATGGTTGAAGTCAGCAACACAGGTCTGGGCGAATTCTATACTCTAACCCTGAATTGACAGCAATGGGAGGTAGGCCAAACTATGTAACCTACCTCTTGACTTGCGAGTTCTGAACTCCATTCTACTTTTCCCCGCACTCACCACCTATGCTTCAGGAAAAATCCTGATCGATCAGATCAGCGTTTATTCCGTAGACAGCGGCTGCCCCTTGAGCCACTGCAAGGGCGACACTGCGCATCGGTGACGAGATATCCCCTGCCGCGTAGACACCTTCAATCGTTGTGCGGCCTCGCACATCCACTTGTACTATATTCTGGTCATCAATTCGACAGCCTAAATCGCGGGCAAAAGGGGTTCTATGCGTCGTCTTGGGGCGAATGAACAGGGCATCACACGCCAATGCTGTTCCGTCAGACAATCGAATCGTCTGGATCTGAGTATCTGCACTTTCAAGCTTCGCTATAGGTTGTTCAACTACCTGAATCCCAAACCGGTTGAGCTTCTCGCGCTGCACCGCCCTTAGCTTCCAACCATCACCTGCACACAGCGTCAGGCGATCAGTCCACTGACGCAGCATCATCACCTGATGCAGGGCCGCCTCCCCCACGCCATACACCGCAATTCGTCTTCTTCGGACTTCATAGCCATCACAGTAGGGACAGTGGAACACGCTTTTTCCCCATAAGCCCTCGATCCCCTCAAGCGGCGGCAGTTCATCATGCAGGCCGGTGGCGAGTAAGACTATCCGGGCTTGCAGCCTGGATGCGTCCGAACTCAGGATCTCGAAGCCGGTATCACATTTCTCGATCTGTTCCACCGTTGCCGTTTTGAGCGTGACACTGGGATAGCCTGTAAGCTGCTCATGGGCGATGCGTAATAATTCAGCGGGATGTATGCCGTCACGAGTTAAGAAACCATGAGATGCATGCGAAAAACGATTGCACGGTTTCTGGTCATCAATGACAACCACATGTCGCAAGGAACGCCCCAAGATTAAGGCGGCACTCAATCCGGCACTGCTGCCGCCGACAATCACGACATCTAACACATCAAACCTCCAGCGTGATGATTACATTTCCCTTTTTGCGGCCCTGATCGACGTAGCGGTGCGCCTCAACGGTGTATTCCAATGGGTAACAGCGATCAATCACGGGTTTGAGCTTCCCGGCATCCACCAAATCCGTGATCTCCGTCAAAGCCGCCATCGTTGGAGTGGCTGTTCCACCGATCAACGTTTTGCCACTTCTTTTTGAAGCCCACAACATCTGGATCAGCTGTGACGGGCCTGCCACCGTCTGTAAGTAGGTTCCTCCGTTTGCAAGGGATCGCAAGCAGTCTGCCAGTGAGCTCTTGCCGACGATATCAAAGATAATGTCGTAGATATCACCGCGCTGAGCAAAGTCTTCTTTGGTGTAATTAATAACACGATCTGCCCCCAAGGACTGCACCAGTTCGACATTCGTCGTGCTGCATACGGCAGTTACCTCTGCCCCGAAGTGCTTGGCAAGCTGAACCGCAGCCGTCCCAACGCTACCCGAAGCACCATAGATCAGCACCCGCTGCCCGCGACGAATATTTCCTTTTTTCAGAAAGTGCAGCGCCGTCACGGCCCCAAAGGGAATAGCGGCGGCTTCTTCATATGTGACAGTGGCGGGTTTGAGCGCCAGCGCACTGGCTTCCGGCACGCAGGCGTACTCGGCGTAAGCACTCAGGTGTGTCAGATCATAAGCATAAACCTGATCTCCTGGCTTGAACCGTGTGACTGTGCTACCCACAGCTTCAACATCTCCGGCGATCACCATGCCGGGAATCGCTTTTCGGGGTTTTGTCAGTCCTAATGTCAGTCGCGCCGGAAGCCAGAACGACCGCGGCACCGTAAAACTCCGCACTCGGATATCGCCAGCAGTGACGGTGCTTGCATGGACCTTCACCAGAACTTCATTCGTTTTAGGAGTCGGTTTCGCAACTTCTCGCAGTTGCAATACTTCCGGCGGACCATATTTGGCAGCGATAACAGCTTTCATGTACGCTTTTCCTTTTTATAATCGGGAGGGTTTTTAGGCCCTCCCTTAATGTCGCAAACGGGGAAAGATTAGGCGGCGCTCACCAGTTCAGCCGCTGTTGTGTTGACGGGCGCAGAAACCGCAACCGGAGAGTTGAAGCCTTTGGTAATGAGCCGAAGGGCCAGGGTCACTTCCCAGGCCAAAATCGGGAGCACAGCGATGCTCACCAGGGCTGGCATGCCGTCGTAGAGGCCAAACAGCTTGGCGGCATTGCTGGCGAAGATCAGCGGACCACCGATCAATCCCAGCACCGGGATAAACTTTGGCACAAGGTTGGACTTGTACAGCAGATACGCCATTGTTACCGTGTTCGCAGGGCAGATCAGGCCAGGGCCGACCACGAAGGTCCAGTCATGGAACGAGACGAGAGCTTTACCGAGCATGACAAGCGTGGTCGGGTCGGTACCGGCAGTCCCCGCCAGATCCTGCCGCAGCGTTATGATTGCCAGGAGCGGGATAACGCCGACAGCGATAACGCCCGCTTCGAGCGTGCGGAGGCCCAAATAGCCGAGCGCTAGGCTCTCATTGTGCCGCCAGGTAACCGGATACAGCGCAGCAGCGGACCCGACCATAGCGATACCGAGGATCACTTCCAACAAGACTCCGATCAGCACGCGCGCTTCAGAACCAGCACCCAGAATGTAGTCCGCATGATCCGTCACCGGGGCGTATAGGAACACCGCAGGAATTGATGTGATGTGTGTGATGAGGAAGAATACACCCGTCGCGATCGCGAGTTTACGTGGTGACATCCCAGTTTGTTTGCTCATATTAATTCGTTCGTTGACAGCCATTGTTTTTTCTCCTGATTGAACATTACCGGATGTGATATTTACTCGTCGTGCGCACTGCCCGCGATACGGGTGACTGAAATCAAGGGCATACCTAAATCACGAATTTTCCTCAACCAGCCATGTAATGCAGCCTGATCAACTACCGTGCCAGTTAACAACGTTTCCCCGTTGTCATCACGTATGATGGTTAACCCTTCAAACCAATCTGCCCATCGGTCATCCAAATGCCCATCAATACGAATTTCGTAGAGTCCAGGCTGGGTCATGTCGTGACTATCGAGAGTTCATCCCTGCCAAGCACAGCTTCTGAGGCCCTCTCGCGCCGTTCAGCCCACGTAGCATATCCCAGCCACATCAGGGCCAAGCCCACCAGCACAGCTATTTTCAGCGCGTGCTCGGGGGGGAATAGTACGGCTACGGGAGCTATCACGACCCCGATGGCAAGCAGTGCACCCGCCCAGCGTGGCAGGATGCTGGCGCGGAACGTCGCGAGGCCAAACAGCAAGCCGCCGAAGATATACAGGGGTGCTGTTAGCATCCACAGCACTGGGAGGACTCCGAGGTCAACCTCACTCGCAGATCCGGTGAACATCCCTAAGAAGCCCTCCGCAAATGCCGGTGCTTCGGTCGCCAACTGCGGCAAAATGAAAGCTTCAAAAAAGAGAAAGCCCGTCACGAACACCAGCCAGAGGCTAAACAGGATATAGCCGACCAGACCAAGCCAGCCGGATTTTTCCGCCTGCCTGGCGTAGAGCCCCGTTATGCCGATTAATCCGAAGAAGGTCATGGCACCCTCAAGAACGTGAACGATAGCCCAACGAGTGGTCGTAACTGAGGCAAGAACATTAGGCGGATGGAACAATCCTTCGATCACATAGAACAGTCCTGCCACCATTGCTGATAAACCGGCCCAGCGGATGAGATTTGCTGCTGTTATTTTCATTTGTTTGTCCTTGTGAATTCAGTATGAAGACAATGTACAAATGAATGTGGGGATATGTCTTCCCCACATGTGGGGATTTAGGTGGGGATAATGGCTAGAGCAAATTCAGTTCGTCCGCCCGTTTGACCGCCATCCGGCGGCTGTTGACGTTGAGTTTGCTGTAGATGCTCTTGGTATGGGTGCGAACCGTGCTCAGGGCGATCACGAGTTCACGGGCAATTTCTGGCCCAGATAGATCAGTTTTGAACAGCCGAAGAATTTCAAGTTCTCGCTGACTGAGCGGCTCAGGTAGAGGCGATGAAACAAGGACATGAGATTCTCCTGCTTGTCTCTTCTGTTTATGAAAAGTCTGCAACAGCTTGTCTGTATAGTTCGGCCTGATTTCATGTGCCGCAGCTTCATGCAACAGTCGTTCCATTTCCAAGCCTTCATCCACAAACAGCCTGACATACCCTTCAAGTTCCGCTAATGTCAGGGCGTGTTCCAGGGAACCAAGTGCAGCAGGAATATCTCCCAGCCTCTGGTGCACCAGCGCTTGCAGCATCCGAATTTCAATGATACTTCCGGTTCGTCCCCCTGCATCTGCCGCATGCCACATGCGATCCAGCAATTCCAGTGCCGCCGGAATCGACTGATCAGCGAGGAGCAGCCGCACCAGGGTTATATGCTCGAATTCGCGCAGATAGCTCAGTTCGTCATCAGTGGACAGACTCTGCTCCCGCGCCCAATGGAACGCTTCATCCAATCGTCCCTGCGCGATCCACAACCGCGCCCGCCGTGCTGCAATCGGACGCACATTGGGGAAAAAGTCGCTCATATATAAGCGCTCGGCTTCGTGAAGCAGCTTGAACGCACCCTCCAGATCGCCCTGGACTTCCCGAATGTGTGCCATCGCCACACGCCAGCGATATCGATTTTGCGGCAGTCCATTGTACTCTCCCAGTTCCTTATTTTTCTGCAAGCACTGTACAGCCGCTTCCAGATCGTCACGTTCGCGGTAGATCTCACTCATACCCACGACCATATCTGCCGCGCCGCGCAGCACCGCACCACCCTGCTCGGTTGCCAGTTGTAACCCGCGCTCATAGATACGCATCGCCTCGCGCAGCCGACCTTGCCCACTACGTATATCGGCCAGGGCTAGAGAGCAGCCGATGGCATCCGAGATATGCTTGATCCGCAGCAGTCGTGCCATGCAGTCGGCATACCACTTGTATCCTGTCTCAAGATCCCCGCGAGTCCAATACGCTAGGCCTAGTAATCCCGCTGCGGCAGCATGTCCAAGATAGTGATGCTCTGGCGCGATATCAAGCACCAGTCGGGCATACTTCATTGTGTTATCCACATCGCCCCGGATCAAAGC
>DATAMF010000470.1:0-10574 GCA_036260665.1 Aggregatilineaceae bacterium
GCACATAAAAGGTGAATTGTACGGATTCTTATTTCTTCGACACCACACAGTGGCATCATCATTTCAGAAAGGGATAGTTGAAAATCTACAAGCCCAGCCATAAATTGTCGCCTCTGGCCGGGCTGCTGCCGCTGGCTGTGATTCTGACGAACGTGATCATCGGCCTGTTGACCTATGGTGTATTGCACCTGATCTACCTGCCGCTTGTCTTCCCGATTCTGATGGGGCTGCTGGCCGGGATAGGCGTTGGGATTGGCATTCACTGCGGCTCTCTGCGCGACGCTCTGCCATTCGGGGCAAGGGCTGTCAACTCAGACTAAATTTAAGCCGGCTCGTACTTGATACTCGCTGCAATTGCCAGTGCGCTGTCCTTGAACTTGTCCAGTTCCCCTGGCGCGCCCACTCCCCCCGCCACAATCAGCATGCCATCGATATCTACATAAATGTACATGCCGATAGTCTGAGCATTCGCATCCTGAACGGTGGCGCTCGCCGCTGGATGCCCGCCGAGTTTCAATGTCGAAATATCGCCTGCGATGGAGGCTCCTTCTCCGGCGATCATGCTTTGCGTCATTGTATGGGCCACCTCTTTGAGTGATGCATTTTCGGCCAGCCCCATCTCAGCAGCCTTATCTTTGACAAGACCTATATCGATCACCATCATTCCAAATTGGTCTGGTGCCGGATCACTAAATCCACCGAAGACCAGCAGATTGAGAACTTCTTCCGTGTTGCCAATGCGAATATCACCGGATGTCGCAATGCCTGACCATCCTTCAGGAATTTGAAGGGAAATGCCGGTGTCTGCTTTAATCGACTGCGGCAGATTGATCGTCTCCCATTTTTCTTTCTTTTTCTCTGGTTCTTTGTCATCGCCACCACCACAGGCTGCCAGCATGGATGACGCGACCAGCAAAAACAAAATAAGGACGTGCAGTTTGTTACGCATGTTTTCCCCTTGGAGATAAAAAGTGCACTGAAAAGCGCGGATGATGAAGAAGCGAGGCTTTTCCCAGAAGTGTTATTGTAATCCTATTGCGGTAGTTTTAGAAATGGAGACTGCCCCACTCCAAGCGGGGCAGCGAGCGCTGTTAGGCCAAGAGTTGCCGGGCGCGCGTTTGGGCCGCTTCGGGCGAAGTGACAATATCCAGCTTCACGAAGCCGAAAACATTACTATCCATCCCTTTGGCGGCAGCGGCGACAACGGCGCTCGTTGAAATGATGATGATGCCGCGCATCTGGGGATGGTTCGCGACTTCCGGCGGAAACCCATGACCAGCAAAATACAGGATGCCGTCAATGTCCAGATCCTGGAACGCCAGTATATCGATAACGATCACCATCGGTTTGGGGGTGGCATTCAAAATTTTCATTTCTTCACGCAGCGCCGAGGCTACATCGACCTCAAAATCATAATCTGCGCCCAACACCTGCCAGATAATCGACTCGTTTACAAGCACTTCAATTGTATAACTCATAGCTGTCCTCCATTTTCCTTAGTTTATATCTGAAGAATTAAACGTGCATAAAAATCCTATTTTCCCTACAATACGCGGTGTTGTTATCACCTCAGAAAGGAATGTTGCATTGAAAACCTACAAGCCCAGCCACAAATTTTCGCCTCTGGCGGTACCCCTGCTGCCATTGGCCGTGATCCTGACGGGTGTAATAATCGGTCTGCTGACCTATGCCGTGTCGCGCCTGATCTACCTGCCGCTGATTTTCCCGATTCTAATGGGCCTGCTGGCCGGGACCGGGGTCGGTGTTGGCGTCCACTTCGGCAAAGTGCGCAGCCCGATCATGGCCGGACTCGCTGCCATTCTCTGTGCGCCGCTGATCTACGGGGTCTATTATTACGCGGAATATCAATTGACCTTCCGTCACGATCTGCGCGATGCGTTCAAGGAAGAAACCGGCCTCGCGCTGACGGATAAGGAATTCGAAGACGTTGAGGATTTATACCTGGAAGAATATGCCGGGGAGACGGGCTTCATCGGGTATATGAAGCTGAATGAGAAAGAGGGCATCAGTTTCACGGGGACCGGGTCGTCATCGGGCAGCGAATTTACGGTGAAAGGCACGGGGGTTTATATTTACTGGGGCCTTGAACTCATTATTATCGCGGTAGCGGGCTATCTTCTGGTGCAGCTTTTTGCCAAACAGCCTTTCAGCGAAGAAACCGGCGAATGGTTTGGCAAACCGGAATTTCTGGGCACCTTGCGGTCCTCCAACTTTTTAGCACTGCTCGACCAGGGCCAGTTTGATCAGGCGGGCAGGTGTATCGACTCCGTAAGTACGTATCCATTCCCGCGCCAGGATATTCAAATCCGCCGCGCCAAGTCGCCTGTGGCCGATATTGCGCTGGAAGTGCGCACCGGGACTGTCAATAAGAAGGGCGCTGTCAGCTACAAAACCACTCGTGTGCTGCTGCTCACCCAGTCGGAATTTTCCGCGCTGAAAACCGCGATGCCCGCGCAAAAAAACGCTTAGACTTCGCGCTGATCGGAGGAATAGCGGCGTTTAACCGTTGATTAGAAGGCTCTCTTTCGAGGAATAATCAAACTGACGGAGGAGAGCCTTTATGTTTAAAAAATTAATTCTGATTTTGGTTTTGCTGGCAACGACGCACCCTGTCTCCGCTCAAATTGAGCCGGAACCCATGATCGTAAGTTTCACCGCGAATCGAACGGCTATCTCACTTCAGGAATTGGAAGCTGGCCCGGTGGAGGTAACGCTGTCCTGGCAAGTGATCAATGTAGAGCGGTTTAGCGGTATCATTGAGGTTTATCAGCGGCAGCGTTGGGTCCCGCTGGCCCATCAGAGTTTTAATGCGGTGGATAGTTTGGTGGTGCAGGTGGAGCATCCACGCAACTTCGCGCCGCCGACCTTTCGCCTGTCACTGGAATACTGTTACGGGTGTCCGTCTGGTGGCAATGGGCGGGCGATCATTGATGAATGGACCTTGATCATTCCCTATCAACAGGCTGAGGATTCAGAGCCGCCGCAAATTGAGTCGTTTACCACCGACACCGAAATTATTCCTCCCTATGCCGAGCAATTCAGCCCCATGAATTTATCGTGGAAAGTCAGCCACCGTTCACCGACCTCGCAGATCAAATTTGAGCAGATTTTGCCCGATGGGAATGCGGTTGGGCTTGACTTATCTTATATCTCTGACCGGTGGGTTAGATCCGAGGATAGGTCGTTTTGCGCGCCTCAAGCATGGCAGAACAGTGGACTTGTCCGCATCCGTATGAGTGTATTCGATGTATTCACAGGCCAGATTTTTGATCAAGCCGAAGTGACCGCGCCTATCGAGGGCCAAAGCAGCGATGCACGCCCTGCATCCTCTCAATCGGATATTCCCCCGGCGCTTGTCAGTTTTACGGCTAACCCGGCTGTGGTTTCGCTCAGTGATCTGGAAGCAGGCCCCATTCCGGTTACGTTGGCATGGCATGTCGCCAACCAGGATCAGTTCAATGCTACTTTAGAGGTGTATGGCGAAAACGGGTGGGAAGAAGTATCGACAGGAGTTTTCGATGCGGTGGGTAGTCTGACTGTACCGCTTGAGCATCCTCGCCATTTTGCGCCGCCGACCTTTCGCCTGTCGATTGATAAGCCCGCCGCTGAATGGGAACCCGTACCGGATCAGTGGTCTTTAGTTGTTCCCTATCTACCCGATCATGATGTGCCCCATATCGCGTATTTCACGACAAATGCAAAGCTTCTCCCCCCTGATATGTCCTTAGCCTGGAAAATATCCTCCCGGACGCCTTCATCGCAGGTGATCCTGGAGCAAATTTTACCGGATGGTACGGCGATCAGGTTCGATACGCGCCCCTGGAATGCGTGGAAAATGTCAGAGGAACAAACCGTGTGGGAACCGCAGCGGTGGCAAAACAACGGCTTAATTCGTATTCGGCTGCGCGTGGTGGATGTGTTCACCGGAGAAGTCTATGATCAGGCCGAAGTGACAGCCTATATCCCTGCTGTGTTAAGTCCTGAACCGACATTTGATGGATTTCCAACTCCCACGCTTGCGCCGCCGTAAAGCTCACCGAGGGCGACACACCAGTCATCCTTTTTCAAGTATTCGTATAGTCATACACCCCCAAAACCATTTTCACGCCTGTTCAAAAACCGACAAACCCGGTAGATTCTCCCCTGCCAAGTCACCCAAAGGACCACCTATGCCCAACCCGTCCCGACTCGAGTCTTTTATCGCGCGGCCCGCCGCCCGCTTCACCACCGATCCCGCCGAGATCAAACGCCGGATCACCGCGCGCCCCAGCCGCATGGAAGCGCTGGCGCTGTTCATCGCCCTCGGCTTTGTAAGCATCACGATCTGGCTCACCGCCCAGGATTTACACGTGCCGCATGATTTCAACGATTACATGAACAGCGCACACGGCGACTTCAGCGGCTACTATTACGCCTACTGGTTTCTGCCGGTGATCAAAGCGCTGGCGGTGCTGCCCTTCGAGGGACAGTATCTCGTGTGGTCGCTGGCGAGTATCGCGGGGGTCTGGTTTGCGGGGCGAGTGTTTGGCGGCCATCTTTCGATGACACTGCTGAGTTATACGCTGCTCTACGCGCTGCTGTTCGGCGTCATGACCGGGATCATCATCGGCGCGCTGGCGATCTTCTGGTGGGCGGCGGCGGCGCGGCGCTGGGATGTCGCCGGGCTAGCGCTGCTGATTGCCGGGACCAAATATCAGCTTGGCCTCCCGCTCGGATTCGCGCTGTGGCTGCTGGCGGATGTCACCTGGCGCGAGCGGCTGCGCATGCTGGTACTACCCGCCGCGATCAGCCTGCTCTCGCTGATCGTATATCCCCTGTGGCCGCTGGATGTGCTTGATACGCTAAAAGCCCAGCCGCCGGATGATCGCGGCAGTATTTCGCTGTGGCAGTACATCGGCCCGTTGGCGCTCGTCTTGTGGATTCCGGTGATCTATTTCCCGTTCTCCAAAGGCCACCGGATTCTGATGTTCGTCTCCGCGATGGGGTTGGCGCTGCCGTACTTCCAGCAAAACGATCTGCTGGCGCTGTACGTCATGCCGGCGGGCTGGTGCGGACTGCTGGCGACTATGGGCTATCTGAGCGCGCAGTTTGGCTGGGGCATGCTCAAGCTGATGGTTTTCATCCCGGCGATTGTGTATCTCGGCGTGATTGCGCTGCATTGGCGCGAACAAAAAAATCCCCTCGCGAAACACGAGGGGATTGAGGCTGTCGAGGTTACTGAACCCGCTGAGTCCACAACCAATCGAGCGGCTGGTGGCTGATCTGTGGTAGGGTGACGGGCGCACTGCTGCGATCCTCAACTGGAGCGCTGCGCCCTTCGGGACGTGGCAGCGAGCACAGCGGATGACTCTGCCAGCGGATCACATTCCCGTCCATATCCTGCACCTGGAAATGCGGATAAAATTCGTAGTCGCCCGGCGGAATCACGCTCATCGGGATTTCCAGCACAAACTCTTCCCACAGCGTCGAGCGATATTCTGGTGTGAGAATTTCCCCAGTGATGACGTTTCCGTCCGCATCGCTGTAGTAATCCGCTTCTTTAGCGGTTCCATCGAACTCCACCATATAATCGGAGTCCGTATACACCAGCCAGATCGCAACGATCACATCCTGGCCGCGCATCCCCCATATTTCGAGGTCGAAAGTGTAGCGCACGAGATCGGTGTAGGTTTCACACGTGATATTGGTGATCTCTGCCCCGCGTGATTGGGCAAAGACCGTTTGGGCGGGAAGCAGCATCAACAGCAGCGCGAGAATCAAGATTACCCTGACTTTCATCGTTTACCCCTTTCCTAGATGACCCATTGACGAGGAATCCTAGATCAATAATAGCAAAAACTCACATTAATGATCACATCTGGTTTGGAGTAGAATTGAGGAAGGGGATATTTCCCACTTAGCTGAGTTTCAGAATGAGTTCCTCGCCGTCTTCGCCCACCCGCACAAATCCGCACTTTTCCAGAACGCGGATCGAGCCGCTGTTGTGTTTCACCACATAGGCAAGCAGCGGACGTGTGCCCACCACATCCAGAAACGCAGTGAGCGCCTGGGTAGCGATTCCCCTACCCCACCATTCCCTGCCGATCCAATAGCCGACTTCGCGCTGGCCAGACTGTTCAAAGCTCACCACGTTGCCGACCACCTCCCCCTCAAAGAGGACCGTCCGCAGGATGATTCTCTCATCGGCTCGAATGCGCGCCCAATGCGCCATGAAGGATTCCCAATCGCGCGCCGGGAAAGCAGCCATCCGGTTAGCGTCAGGATCGTTTTGGTGCGCGTAGAAAATGGGCAGGTCCGCGTCAATCACCTCGCGCAGTTGGATTGTCATGTGGGTTTCCTCCGAGTGCATACGTTCCACCTTCTGAGTATCTTACCAACCAATCCAGCATAGCACGGATGGTGAATTACATCGCCGTCAGGTAGAATGGCACCTGTTCAGGAGGAGTACACCCTATGATTTCCAGGCTTCGATCTAAATTGAAACTCATTCTTCAGCGCAGCCGCCTCGCCGCGAACGTCTGGCGGCATGGACTGCCTAAATACAGTCCGCCGCAGAATGGTAAGATGGCGGTTCGGGATCGTTTCGCGGAACTGCGCCACTATATCACCACCGCCAGCCCCGTGATCATCGATGGGGGCGCGCATAGGGGCGGCTCCATTTTAGAGTTTTTAAAGGGTTATCCTTCCGCGACGATTCATTCGTTTGAGCCAAATCCCCACATTGTGGCCCATTTACAGACTCAATTTGGAACGAATTCCAATATTATCATTCATGATCAGGCGCTTGGCGCAGAAAACAAGATGATTCCGTTCAAGATTTTGAAGCACGACGGGGCCTCTTCGATTCTGCCTCCCAGCTCGATCCTCGTGCATTATCACGGCAGCAAAATGGATGTCACTGAAACAGTCGAGGTGCCGCTGGTGCGCATGGACAGTGTGCTGGATCAGGAAATTGATATTTTGAAGCTCGATTTGCAGGGTTATGAACTGGAAGCGCTGCGCGGCGCAACAAATCTGCTGCCCCGCATCAAGGCCATTACAATTGAAGTGGAGTTCGTCCCGCTCTATGATGGACAACCGCTCTACGGGGATATTGATGTCTTTTTGCGCGCGGCGGGCTTCCGGTTGCTGAATTTGTACGAACTGTGGACTCACCCGGACGGGCAGCTTACATCAGGGGATGCGGTCTATTTGAATACGCGCTATTTTGAATAGAGGTCGTCATGGCAAAAGTACACGAGGCAATCACCGACCATATACGAGAATTTATCGCCGCGCAGCACCTGTTTTTCGTCAGCACCGCGCCGTTGAGCGACGAGGGACATATCAATCTGTCGCCCAAAGGACTGGATTGCTTCCGTGTCCTTTCACCGCACCGGGTCGCCTATATGGATCTGATCAGCAGCGGGAATGAGACATCCGCACACACGCTCGAAAATGGCCGGATCACGTTCATGTTCTGCGCGTTCGATGGTCCGCCGAACATCCTGCGCCTGTATGGGACCGGACATACCGTGCTGCCGGGCAGCGAAGAATGGGCGGAACTCAGCCCGCTGTTTACCATCCTGCCGAGCACGCGGCAGATCATCGTCGCGGACATCACACGCGTGCAGACCTCCTGCGGCTACGGCGTCCCTCTCTATGACTATGTGGGCGAGCGCGATCAGCACTACAAGTGGGCGGCGAAACTTGGCCCGGATGGATTGGCGGAGTACCGCACGAAGAACAATCTCACAAGTATCGACGGGCTTCCTACGCCGCTACGGATCGCAGCGGAGGGGAAAGCGTCGTCTGAAGGGAACTCCCTTTGAGACAAAAGTTGATCGCACGTTATCGCTACATCTGGACCGTCGAACTGATCAACGCCTTCGTCGTCTTCCCAGGGCTGGTGTGGGTCATGCGCCGCAATTTTGGCATCGGTGTCTTTACCATCGCCGCGACAACATCCTTCTGCCTGTTACTGATCATCGGGGCGACCTTCGCGCTGCTCAAAGGCCGCGATCTGCGCCGGGGAACGCAGCAGTTGAACACATTCGCGGGCAGCTTTCGGCGGCTGAGAACCATGATTCCGATCCTGCTTGTTGCGCTGCTGCTGATTTTTGTGGTGCAGTGGCAGGCGCTCACGACGGCGGATCGATTTTTCGGCCTGATCATGTTCAGCATGGCCGCGCTGGAATATATCAACTATTTCCACATCCAATTGATGTACGACAACCGCGTCGATTTGAAGTACCTTTTCACGCAGAAAAAGCCCAAGCGCGGCCTGATCGCGCGTGAATTTGGGTGGTAAGCCGCTATGCTACAGTACAAATAAATCGAAGTAGCACTACCAATTCCAGGAGTAGTAAGGATGGCGACTCTCCATTTGATGGTTGGACTTCCTTGTTCGGGAAAAACCACGCTCGCGCAGCAGCTTGAGCGTGAGCACTCGGCCCTTCGACTGACAACCGATGAATGGCACGTCCGCCTCTTCGGTCAGGATGCTGAGGAGCCAGAACATGATGCGCGGCATAGTCTCATTGAAGCGATGCTGTGGAATATCGCCAGTCGAGCGCTGGAATTGGGAACGAATGTCATCCTCGATTTCGGCTTCTGGGCACGCGAGGAACGCGAAGACTATCGATCTCGAGCGCAGCAGCTTGGGGCCAGCAGCGAAGTCCACTTTCTCGATGTATCAGCAGATGAATTGATGCAGCGGCTTGCGGTCAGAAATTCGCAGCCTTCGCCAACCAGTTTCTATATTCCCGAAGCGATGATGGAGCCATGGATAACGTTTTTCCAACGCCCCACGCCCGACGAACTTGAGCGCCGAGAGTAGCGGCATTGAAATTAACGGGGGCGACGTGCGGCCCGGCAGTCAAAGACATCTTCCCGGCGTGATTGAACAGGAACCCTTCTTGAGACAAAGGTTGATTGCGCGTATTCGTGATGTACGATAATCGCTCACCTTTTCACGCAGAAAAGGCCCAAGTGCGGCCTGATCGCGCGTGAATTTGGGTGGTAAGCCCCAGGACTCTTTGACGCCATCCCGGAGCCTATGCTACAGTACAAATAAATCGAAGTGAGGTGACACATGGCGATCACACGGCAGGTTGTTGTACATCCCGATGAAGACGGCGGTTACTGGGTCGAAGTGCCGAGTCTGCCGGGCTGTATCAGCGAAGGCGATACGCTGGAAGAAGCGCTGGACAATATTAAGGACGCGATCCAGGGTTATATTGAATCGTTGCAGCAACACGGCGATCCCATTCCTGATGAGAATGTGGTGGCCGTGACGGTATGAGCAAATTGCCCCTAATCTCTGGCCGCGACTGTGCGAAAGCGCTGCAAAAGATAGGTTTTTATGAGGATCATCACACCGGCAGCCATATCATCATGCGGCGCGACGATCCGATCACCACGCTGTCCGTTCCCAATCACAAAGAACTGAAAAAAGGTACTTTACGAGCCATCATCCGCCAAGCAGGGCTGACGGTGGAGGAGTTCGCCGCGTTGTTATAATTCTGCTCTGGCTGCCCAAATGCGGCCTGATCGCGCGTGAATTTGGGTGGTAAGTTGCGCCCTCGCTGCTGTTTGCCACCGATTGCCATCCGCTGTCGGGACCCATTATATACTGGGCATAGTTTGGACCGTTGTAAAAAGAGGTTCGAAAATGCTTATTGCTATTTTGGTCCTGGTTATGGCGCAGCTTCTACCCCATCCTGCGCTTCTGGTTACGACAATGGATGGATCATATTATTCGACTTCCACCGTTTGGAATGTCGATCCCCTCACGGGCAGTGCGGATCCGATTTATACCCTTCCTACGGAAAACGGCATACTGGCCTATGACAGCTTCCCCGCTGATGAGATTCTAAAAATGGAAGACGGGATTTCCGCAGAGGCTTTTCCGGCAGAATGGCCCACAACCTATCCAATTCTACAGCATATAATTGGGGCATGGCAGTTCGACGATCAGCATCTGCTTATCCAAACCACTAACGAACTATGCGACCGAAGAACGAGTAACTTGTGCTACGGTTATTTTGAGTTTTCGATCCTGAATCCGGTTGATACATCTGAAATGGAAAGCCTGATCAAAATTCCTTATCACAACCGGGTGCTTGAACAGTGGCCGGAATGTACGGTAGGGATTTTTAACACCGTCTATGTGGACCAGGTTGCCGTGAATCCGGTATTCGAACAGGTCGCGCTGACGATTCGGGCCACCAATGACTGCCGATCACCAATCCAGCGCTCGACGATAATCCTGATCGATTCTTCCGGCGCAGCCATTGTCGAAATTTCCGATGCAGGCCGGTTGGGCTGGTCGCCGCTCGGTGATCAATTCGCCTATTACCGGCAAGAGCACTGCTTAGCGTTGCTGTGCCCTGCCGCGCTATATGTGCATTCGACCGCATCCCACGAAACCATAACCGTCGCCTCCTCAGATATGATCGAGATCAACTTCCGGCCTTCGGTGGCGTGGATTGATAATCAGCGCCTCCTGTATTCCTGGATGGTGCAGATCAATGCTGCTGACAGCGGGATAAGTCTTAACGAATATGATTTAA
>DATAMF010000481.1:0-2388 GCA_036260665.1 Aggregatilineaceae bacterium
CAGTGGCAGCTTCTATCCCGATCAGGCCGAGCAGTCCACCCAGGTAAAAGCCGCCCTGCTGCCCCTGATCGGAATTACCGCTTCCCTCGGTCAGGGCATTATCCACACAGCCGACGGCCCTCTGCACGTTCACCGCATCCAGGCCATGTCGATCATGCTTTCCGAGGGCAATTTATGGCCGCGTTGGGTTCCCTATTTTCATCTTGGCCTGGGTTATCCCATCTTTAACTATTACCCGCCGGGCGTCTTTTACCTGGGTGGACTGCTCGGCCTGATCGGGATAGAAGCTGCCACTGCCTTTATCCTTATTTCCGCCCTGGCCTGGATCCTCGGCTCTGTCGGTATGTACGCCCTGGCCCGAACATTTCTGCCGGGAAAAGCGGCGCTGCTGGCGGTTGCGCTGTGGGCCTATGCCCCATCCCGCATTTACGAAGTCTGGGATCAGGGCAGCCTGCCACAGATGATGTCGGCGGCCCTGCTTCCCTGGCTGCTCTTTGCCCTCAT
This sequence comes from Aggregatilineaceae bacterium, assembly GCA_036260665.1. Lineage (GTDB taxonomy): Bacteria > Chloroflexota > Anaerolineae > Aggregatilineales > Aggregatilineaceae > DATAMF01. The sequence continues at coordinate 505 of DATAMF010000481.1, forward strand.
GCGCATGTCAGCCCATCCAACCCGCCGCATGGCAGCGCTGATCGCCGTGTCGCTGGCGGGTATCGTTCTGACCCACATCCCGATTGCCTATATCTCCGGCCTTTATGCCGCGCCCGCCTCAGTCATTTTTCCATTATGGGCAGTCCGTCACACCCCACGCGCCTTTTTGAAACGCTTTTTACCCGTCGCCGGCGGTCTGATCTTGGGTGGTTGTCTGGCGGCGATCTTTCTGCTGCCGATGGCTCTGGAATTACATTATGTCGGTGCATCGACCAACAACGACGAGCGGGAATATTTCATCAATTATTTTGACACCACCGTTTTATTGCCCACCGATGTTTTTGCCCAGCCGCGCCCCTTCGACCTGACCGATCTCAAATTTGACCTGCCCACGACTCTCGGGTTGGTCGGCGGTGTGCTGAGTTTATTAGGCGTTGCGGGCCTGTTGAAAAAGGGCAAATATGCTATTGCCGCCATTCTCGTCATCGCCCTGTTTTTCACCATCCTGATGCTGCTCGAAGTCTCGCTCGATATCTGGCTCACCATTCCTTTTTTCCGCCAGCTTCGTTATCCAGAGCGGTTTTTACGTATGGGATCGGTCTTTGTCGCCTTGCTGGGCGGATCGTCCTTGCTGCTTGTGCCCAAACGCTGGGAAAACTGGGGGCTTGCGGCAGCGCTTCCCCTGGTGATCGTCGCGTCTCTGCCCCTGCAATATGGCAAACCCGGCACTATTCGGATGGATCACCTGACCGCCCTGGACGAAATTCAGTTCGAATATGCCACGCGGGTGTGGGGCACAACCAGTTACGACGAGTTTGATCCCAACTGGGGCCAGGGTATTTACCGCCCCGGCGAAGTGCCAGAGCCGGACCAGTACAAAACCGATCCCCTGCGGCTGGTCGCCTTCCGCCTGGATGTGATGCAGCAGTTCCCGGCCCTGAACGCCATCGAAAGCGATTCGTCAACCATCCATGTGACCACAACCGAACCGCGCCCCGTGCGTTTTCACCAGTATTATTTCCCTGGCTGGAAGGCCACGCTTGATGGGAAACCCGTTCGTGTTTACGCCGAGGATCAATGGGGTCTGATCACGATTGACGTGCCGGAGGGTGAGCACACCATCAAACTGCACTACGCCGGGACAACAATCCAAAAAATCGGGACCGCCATCACAATCGGCAGTGTAGGGATTCTCCTGCTGCTCGTCTTCTCGCGCCACAGGCGAACCACAGTCAACGAAGAATCGCCGCGCATAGGCACTCGTGCCGCCCTGCTGATCGGCTGCGCCGTGATCCTGTTCGCCCTCGCTAACCGGCTCTACCTCATGCCCAAAACGCACTGGCTCCGTCACCAGTCTCCCCCCGACCATCCTGCCTATATGGAAACGCCCGTTCACCAGCTATTTGGTGATGAACTTGAACTGCTGGGGTATACCCTGAACGACGAGGACGTATCGCCGGGGGATTGGTTGGCGGTGACGCTTTTCTGGCGTCCCCAGCATCCGATAACCGCCCAATATCGCCCCATTGTCCAACTCGTCAACCTCCCCCTAACAGATGCCTGGGCGGTCAGCGAACCGTCAGAACCCGGCGGCGGCAGCACCTTAGGCCACACCTCGGATCGCTTCTTCTCCGATCCGCACCGTTTTAAAGTGCGGGACAATGCTCCACCTTACGTGGGCCGCCTCAGTGTTCAAATGGTTAATGTCGATACGGGTGAACCGCTGCGCCTGCCCGACGGTTCGGATCGTTTGCTGCTGCCTCCGCTGATCCGCATTCATGGAACCGGAGAACCTGCCCGCCAGCGCTTAAATATCCGGGTGGGTGATCTGGCGGAACTGCGCTGCGCATCGGTTGAACGCCAGGATGATCAGCTTGTGATTGA
>DATAMF010000490.1:0-15467 GCA_036260665.1 Aggregatilineaceae bacterium
TGCGGATTCTGCGCCGACAGATCGAGCAGTTCTTCTTTCAGCACGCCTTCGATGCCATGCCATCCGGCATAAATTGTGCCCAAAATATCCGGCTTTTCGCGGCACGCCTCGATCACCCCGCGCAGTGAGTTGTTAATGACCGGAGTCGGTCCTCCCGACTGCGCCACAATAACATTTTTAGGCTGTGGCATCGTTCCTCCTCTTAATCTTCCCATTCCGTGTGGAACACACCGTCTTTGTCTACCCGACGATAGGTGTGCGAGACAAAATAATCTCGCTGCGCCTGAGTCAGGTTGGCGGGCAGCCGCCCCGTCCGGTAGGCATCAAAGTAGGCCAGTGATGCCGCCAACCCCGGCACCGGGATGCCGTGCGCCACGGCAATCTGAATCGCGACGCGCCAACTCCCTTGTCGTTGATCAATGGCCGTGCAGAAAGGTTCACCCACTAACAAATTCGGCAAATTGGGTTGGGCTGCATAAACCTTACGAATATCTTCCAACAGGCCGGCGCGAATAATGCAGCCGCCGCGCCAGATGCGGGCAATGTCTTCGATCTGCAAATCGTATTTGTAGTCTTTGCTGGCAGCTTGCATCAGGGCGATCCCCTGTGCATACGAGCACAGCATGGCCGCATAGAGCGCGGCGCGAACTTGCTCGAAGAGTTTGGCCCGGTCAATATTAAAAGCGACATCCGGGGCGCTGAACAACTTTTCAGCCGCCAGCCGCTCCTGCCGCAGCGCGGAGATAATGCGGCCTTCAACCGCAGCGTTGATCGTATGCGTCGGAATACCGAGGTCGAGCGCGTTCTGGCTGGTCCATTTCCCGGTCCCTTTTTGCTGCGCCTCATCCAATATCACATCCACCAGCGGCTGACCGGTATCGGGGTCCACCCGGCTGAAAATGTCGGCGGTGATCTCGATCAGATAGGAATTCAGTTCGGCCTGATTCCATTCTTTGAACGCCTGGTGCAGTTCGGCGGCGGTTGCTCCGCCCACGCGCTTGAGGATGTCATACGCTTCCGCGATCAACTGCATGATCCCGTATTCGATCCCATTGTGAACCATTTTGACATAGTGCCCGGCACCGCGCGGCCCGACATGCGCCACACACGGATCGCCGTTGACTTTAGCCGCAATCGCTTCAAATGAAGGCCGGATCAGTTCATAGGCTTCCGGCTGTCCACCGGGCATCAGGGCTGGTCCGCGCAGCGCGCCTTTTTCGCCGCCTGACACACCGCTTCCGATAAACAGAAATCCTTCTTTTTCCAGTTCGACTGATCGCCGCTCGGTATCCGCGAAAAAGCTGTTTCCCAGATCAATCAGCAGATCCCCTTTGGTTAAATAGGGTTTGAGCGAACTAATTGCCTTATCAACTGCATTCGACGGCACCAGTAAAATAATCCGCCGGGGTTGTTCCAGCGCATCAGCAAAACTGGCGACATCGCCAAATGTAGCAATCTGACCTTCTCCGGCATGGTGTTCGAACGCCCGGCGTTTCTCTTCAGCGAGATCATACCCGGCGACGCTGAAACCATGTGAAGCAAGGTTGCGGGCCAGACTCGCCCCCATGACCCCTAACCCGACCATTCCCATGTGATAGGCTGTCATTGTGATTACCCTTCTTTTACTCGGTACAGATATTCTCCGGCTTTGGGCACAAACAAAATGCCCTCGGCTTCGCGGTTTTTCCAGTCCTTTACGTTAATGTCATCAGGATTCAGATATCCCAAATTGAGGCGCGCACAATCTTCGGCTGAAACCCGGCTGGCAAGCGTAACCTTAATACGTGGCTTTTCGATCCCGTTTTCATAGATGCCCGACCCTTTGAGGTGAGTACTGTGCGCCAGCACACCCAACGGCACGTCCTGGAAATTTTTCCATTGTTTCAAAAAGTAGTCGCGCACGTGATAGCCGGTTCGGTACAGATACTGGCCGTGTACCGCGCTCACCACCGACAGATGAGGCGCATGAATAATAACCTCGCCACCGTCTGCAATGCCGGGTTCCAGCTTGTACATTGCTTTTGCGCCTGTCCACAGTTCGTCGTACATAACAGGCGCATGGGACAGCACTCGTTGGTAAGGTTGATCCAGCCAGATGATATGCCGTTGTGATGACAACTGCGCGGCGGCATGGAATGCCGTTTCCACGTCACCGGCAAAAACACCGGCTAAACCACCCTCGTCTACAACCAGACTAACCAGGGTGATAGGCGTCAGAATATATGACGCGGCACGATGAATCATCGCCCGCATAGGCGTTTGTTCGATCCCAATGGTGTTCAGAATCGTCATCAACGCGCCCATCCAGTGCGTTATATTGATGATCTCAGGGCCGGCAATGCCGGGAAATAGATATTTGGCTCCACCCGAAAACCCAACGACTTCATGGGGAAATGTCGGCCCCAGAATCACAATATGATCGGCTTCCAGTGCGGCGCGGTTGATCTGAACCGGCACATCGCCGCCAAGCGACGGGTGCCAGACTTCCCCGGCCAGGGCTTTGACTTCATCCTGCCGGATGGTACCGATGGTGATCAGTGCATTGGCATCTTGCCAGACATGATTCATCAGCCGAATGTGAGGCGCGCGCGCTTGGGTTCCAACCAGGTGGTTGAGTTCAGCCTGACCTAATGGAAGATGTGTTCCGAGTGCGACCATAAAATCAAGCTGGCGAGCATCATGCAGAATTTCCGTTATCAGCCGGAACAATAACGGCAGTGGTACGGTGCGTGTGTGATCCGGAATCAGGATCAAAACCCGTTGGCCTCGGAAGCGCCCTTCCAATCCATGCGTGAGCGTCCCGCGTATTTGATCTTCGCTCAAGACGCCGCTGCTTACGGCAACCTGCGCAGCGAGTCCCATGATTTATACTCCCGAAAAAGCGCTAAAACCGCCGTCTATCGGGACAACCACACCAGTCACAAATGCGGCTGCTGGTGAGACAAGCCACTGGATTGCGCCGAACAAATCTTCCGGCGTACCGAATCGCCCTAACGGCGAATGATCCAATATTTGGCGTCCACGCGGTGTGAGTTCGCCTGTTTGCGCATCAACGAGCAGGTAGTGATTCTGTTCCGTGAGAAAGAATCCTGGCGCGATGGCATTAACCCGAATGGATGTCGAATATTCCTGCGCCATATGCACCGCGAGCCACTGCGTGAAATTACTGATGGCTGCTTTGGCTGCGCTGTAGGCGGGAACGCGGGTAAGTGGGCGGAATGCATTCATCGATGAGATATTGATGATCACGCCGCTGTTTTGCTCAACCATTTGGCGGCCAAACACTTGCGAAGGTAAAAATGTCCCCAGAAAGTTGAGGTTAAAAACCCACTGCGCTGCTTCGGGCGACAAATCGAAGAAGGATAGTTTATCGCTGGTTGTCGCTTCAAATTTATTTCCCCCAGCGCCGTTGATCAAAATATCCACTGATCCCAAAGTATCTCGTATTTGCGCTGCTGCTGCCTCGATAGAGCCGCGATCCAATACATTCGTGCCAATGCCGATAACTTTCGTACTATCACCCAGTTCTTCGGCTAACGCACAAGCGCGATCTTCGGCTAGATCCAGGATTGCCACACGCACACCATTTTGGGCAAACATGCGCGCAATTGCGCTGCATAAAATGCCTGCGCCACCGGTCACAACAGCCGTTTTCCCTGTCAAATCAAATGATGACATCTCACCTCTCTATCACTCCTTAGGCGGAGCACAGGACTCGCGAACTATCAGTTCAACTCCCAAGCGGGATATCGCTTGCCCAGACTTTCCTTTCATTCGCCGCATCAAAAGTTTCATGGCTTGGTGTCCCATTTCGTAGGCAGGGACATGCACTGTGGTCAGCGGGGGATCGACATAGCGCGCGGGAAGTGTATCATCACAGCCCGTTACGGATAGGTCTTGTGGAATCCGAAGGCCGCGCGCTCGACAGACCGCATAGACTTCAAGTGCTACTTCATCGTTAAAAGCCACAATCGCACTGGGTGGTTCTGACTGGCTGAGCACCTGCTCAATAACAACTCGCCATTCATGAGTATTGTAAGTGGGTTGGTGGAGTTCGATATTCTGGGCCAGGTCAAGCGATAATCCAGCTTCGATTAAGGCTTGTTCATAGCCCCGCCGCCGCATTCGAGCCGGCTGGTAGTACGGCGCGCCCAAGTTGAGCAGCGCGATGTGCCGGTGTCCCAGTTCGATTAGATAATGGGTGGTTTGGTAGATCGAACTGACATGATCGAACCACACGCTAGGGATTTGGGGATCATCAATCGTATAATTGCCCAATACGAGCGGAGCAGGCCCTTGTGTCAGGCGACGGACTTCGTCGGGAGCAGCACGGGGCGAGATATACAAAACACCATCGACTGCCATTTGCCGAATCAGCAGATCAATATAAGCTTTTTCGCGCTCTACATCCCCACGTGTACTGCACAATAGCAGCGTATATCCCTGTTCAATGGCTGCGTCTTCAATGGCTTCAACAGCCTGGTTGATAACCGGTTCCGCAATGGTGGGAATCACCACCGCAATCAACCGGGTCTGGTTGGTGCGCAACTGCCGCGCGGCTACATTAACTTTGTAATCCAGTTGCCGGATCGAATCCATAACCCGGCGGCGCGTATCCTCATTGACTCGATCTGGCGTATTGATTACGCGCGAAACAGTCGCTGTTGAAACTCCGGCATGGCGGGCGACATCGTGCATCGTGACAGGCATACAAATATTCTTCAACATAAAACGACAAATGTAATCGATTACATTAAATAACGAACCCAGGTGCTTTGTCAATACACAGGCGCAGTTCGAGCAGTTTTAAGGGGAAATCCGGATGACTTGCTTGACAAAAAATTCAAAACCATGCTACGTTAAGTTAGCGCTATCGTTAACGCTAACGTTTAAGGGGACCAAGTGCCTGTACAACGGATAACGATGGAAGATGTGGCTCGTCAAGCGGGCGTTTCACTTATGACCGTCTCACGTGTGATCAACCACAAAGACGGAATTAGTGACGCCACACGTCGCCGTGTACAGAAGATCATCGATCAGTTAGGCTACCGTCCCAGTGATATTGCTCGCAGTTTGGTGACGGATCGAACCAGTACCATCGGGTTGGTCGTCATTGACAACTCGAACCCCTTCTTTTCAGAGGTCGCACGGGGGGTTGAACACGCGGCTTATGCCGAGGGATACAATGTTCTCCTCTGCAATACAAATGAGGATACCGAACGCGAGTTAGCAGTGCTGCGTTCACTCGAAGAAAAACGCGTCGATGGGGTCATCCTATGCAGTCCTCGGTTGGATGAAAATTCGCTCCAGAATGCACTCCAACAGCAAGCGGCAGTTGTACTAATAAATCGTCGTCTGTCTGATCCCCGCTTTGGCATGATTATTCTCAATGATGTTCGCGGTGGCCGAATGGCAACAGAACATCTATTAAGTCGTGGTCACAAAGCCATTGGCTTTTTGTCCGGCCCTCAAAATTCGTACAGTGGACAAATGCGCGCTAAAGGTTATTGCGTTGCCCTGGAAGCCGCCGGTATCGGTTATCGTGCGGAATGGGTGCGCCACTGTTGGCCGGTTGTCGAATCTGGTCGCCTGGAAACTTACAAATTACTCACTGCTCAACCTGAAATCACCGCTGTGTTTTGTTACAACGACCTCAGTGCTATCGGCGCAATGCATGCCTGCATGGAACTAGGTCGCCGGATACCTGATGATATTTCGATTGTGGGCTTCGATAACATTCCATTCGCAGCCTGGGTCACGCCATCACTTACCACCTGCCACATCCCTATGTATGATGTGGGCAACCAGGCCATGCAGTTGCTTTCCGAGTTTATCAATAGCTGTTCGGGGAATTGCCAAGATATTCTGATTGAACCAGAATTAATTGTACGCAACAGCGCACCATAATTTATTTTCGAATCGAAAGGAGGGCCTGGCGCCAAAAGCTACTACACCCCCTATCCGTTCGTTAGAAAAATTAGATCTTCTTCAGGAGCACAATATGTCAGTCAAACGCGTACTTCTCTTTGTTCTCACCCTCATGCTAGTATCTGCTTTGGTAGTGCCTGCGCTGCCCGCTGCAAAGGCGCAGGATGGTTCGAAATATGGGGAATCTCCCCTCCTCGCAGAAAAAGTTGCTGCCGGCGAGCTTCCTCCAGTCGAAGAACGTCTACCCGAAAATCCCCGTGTCGTTCCGTTAGCTGAAGGTGATACCATCGGCGTCTACGGCGGCATCTGGAATCGTGCGTGGCGTGGTGTCAACGACTTCCACTGCTTTGGCCGTTTGGTTTACGATCCGGTTCTACGTTGGCCTGCTGATCCAGCCAATCCTGTCGAACCGGGTTTAGCCGAGAAGTGGGAATGGAATGCAGACGGCACTGAACTTACCCTCTTCTTCCGTAAGGGCCTCAAGTGGTCCGACGGCGAGCCATTCACCGTTGATGATGTCATCTTCTGGTGGGAAGCCATTGAAACCGACACCAACGTGACCAAAGCCGTTCACGCGGAATGGAAGACGATGACGGAACTCGTCAAAGTTGACGACTCCACCATCACCCTGAAATTCTCTGCTCCGAATGGTCTGGCTGAAACCGTTGGTCTGGCCTTCCATGGCAACCAGTGGCCTCTGGGCTTCGAGCGCTTTGGTTTTTATGCCCCGAAGCACTATCTGGAACAGTTCCACCCGGCCTACAATGCCGATGCGACTTACGAACAGTTTGAAGAAGCCGTCTTCGACTACAATGTAGAACGTCCAGTTATGACGGCGTGGAAGATTTCGCAGTATGATCCCGGTGCGACCCTGATGGTTGCTGAGCGCAATCCGTATTACTGGGCCGTCGATGAAGAAGGCAATCAACTCCCCTACATTGACCAGATTTACTTCCATCTGGTTGAAGATGTAGCGGGTGTGAATGTGATGGGTGTTGCGGGTCAGATCGACATGCAGGACCGCGCCATCGCCCTCGATCAGTATCCGGTCTACATTGAGAATTCGGAAGCGAATAATTACCACATGTTGCTGTGGCCCCAGGCAATGGCGTCCAATGCAACCTTCTGGTTCAACATGAGCTACTCCGACGCCAAGTACCGTGAACTGTTCCAGACCTTCGATTTCCGCCGCGCGATGTCGCTAGCAATTGACCGCAACACAATTAACGAACTCGTTTTCTTGGGCCAAGGTGTGCCACGTACGGAAACAGTTGTGCCCGACTCACCCTACTATCAGCCCGAAATTGAAGCTGTGAACTCTGAATATGATCCTGCGACTGCCGAAAGTTTGCTGGATGGGCTGGGATTGGTCAAGGGCGACGATGGCTTCCGCACCTTCTCCGATGGCTCCGAACTGTTGATCGTAATCACCACCTCCGGTACGGGCGCTGGTGAACTCCAGTCAGCTGAACTGGTCACCGAATGGTGGAACGCCATTGGTATCAAGACCGAACTCAAGCAGGAAACCCGCGACGTGTTCTGGGCTGCGGCTGGCGCGAACGAGAATATGGTTTCAACCTGGACTACCGATCGTGGTTTGGTTCCGATGGTTGACCCCATTTACCAGTTCCCCTTTGACGAGCGTTCGTGGATGGCCCCCGCTTACGGCATGTGGTATAAGACTGATGGTGCCGAAGGTGAAGAACCCACCGCCGAATTTAAGGCGATCATGGACCTCTACAATGAGTACAAGGTCACGACTGATCCGGCCAAGCAGCTCGAAATCGGCAAGCAAATTGTCAAGAATGCTACCGAGCAGCTTTGGACAATCGGTACGGTTGGTTTGGTCCCCACGCCTGTCGTGGTAAAGAATAACTTCATGAATGTGTCTGAACACCATACCGCCGACTGGATCATTATGACCCCCGGCACACAAAGTCCTTCTCACTTCTACTTCGCCGACGGCGGCCAGTAAGCCGCTATTCGCTGTTCAATATGGACCGGGTGCTCACCAGCGCCCGGTCCCGCCGGAGGCACTCTTATGCTTGCATATATCATCCGACGTATCTTAACCATGATCCCGATGTTGTTGGCGATCTCGTTCATCTCGTTCGTCATCATCCAGTTACCCCCCGGTGATTATCTGAACACCCTTCAGGCAGTCCAGGGGGCCAGTGGCGGCGGAATGACTGAAGATCAGGCAAATTTACTGCGTGAACGATACGGGCTTGATGAACCGCTCATGGTTCAGTATTGGAAATGGATTTCGGGTTTCCCCAAAGGTGACTTTGGATACTCATTTGAATGGAACAGCCAGGTTTGGGATCTGATTGATGTACGCATTGGCTATACCCTGTTGCTCGGCTTTTGTTCGCTGATCATTATGTTTGTGCTGGCAATTCCTATCGGAATTTACTCGGCTACACACCAATATTCCATTACCGATCATCTGCTGTCGGCATTGGCATTTCTAGGCTTGTCTATTCCCAGCTTTTTGCTGGCGCTGATTTGGCTATATGTGGGTGCCATTGTATTGGGCATGGACGTCATGGGGGATCAGTCGAGAGAGTTTATCAATCAACCCTGGACGTTCGAAAAAGCGTGGGACTACTTTTTGCACCTTTGGCCTCCGGCGCTCATTCTAGCGCTTGCGAGCACAGCCCAACTCATGCGCATTATGCGTAATGGGATGCTCGAAACGATGACAGAGCAATATATTACGACTGCACGAGCCAAAGGGTTGAAAGAACGAACGGTTGTGAATCGTTACGCGGTACGGGCGGCGATCAATCCCGTTGTCAGTGTGATGGCGATGGAAGTGCCCAAAATTATTTCCTCATCCATCCTGATCGGTGTGGTCATGTCAATTCCCACAACAGGGCCAACATTCAAAAGCGCCCTGCTGAGTCAGGATATGTATGTGGCCGGAACCTTACTGCTGCTCACATCGGTAATGCTCCTCGTTTCTAATCTGATCGCTGATCTGTTACTTGGTTGGCTAGATCCAAGGATTGTTTACACATGATCGATATACCGCAAGATACCAAAACGCCAGAAGATCAGACCAGCCCTGTTGAGCGACAATCAGTAAGTCTCCGCGATTTATATCGGGAGAAAGCCGAAGTAGAGGCTGTATTGACAACACCGGAAGCTGAGATCAGTAAGCTGACCGATGCTGAAGCCCGGTTCGCAGCCTCACAATGGTCGGTTATCCTCCGGCGCTTCCGGCGCAACAAAGCGGCGCTTATTGGTGGCATCATCGTCCTACTCTACTATCTGGTCGCCATTTTCGGTGAATTCATTGCCCCCTATGCGTTAGAAACACGCTTTGTGGAGCACGCCTATTTGCCGCCGCAGCGCGTACACTTCCTTGATGGCGGTAAAATAAAACCTTTTGTGTATAAGGTCGAATCGGAACGCGATCCTCGGACACTTAAGAAAATCCACACGCAAACAGATGAAAAAGTTTATCTGAAATTTTTTGCAAAAGGTGACGAGTATAAAGTACTAGGCCAGTTGGGGGTTAATTTATTCACTTGGGATGTTCACCTTTTTGAAGCCCAAAATGGTCCCGTCGCCCTTTTCGGTACCGACAGTCAGGGGCGTGACTTATTCTCGCGTGTCATCCTCGGCAGTCAGATTTCGCTGTTTGTGGGTCTGTTCGGTGTTGTTCTCAGTATAGTTTTTGGTACTGTGCTGGGAATTACCTCAGGTTACTACGGTGGACTCATTGACGAACTGATCCAACGCATGATTGAGATTGTGCGCGCCTTTCCCCAGATTCCGTTGTGGATGGCGCTGTCGGCGGCAGTGCCGCAGGGCTGGTCTCCGACTAAAACCTACTTTGCCGTGACGCTCATTTTGTCCCTCATCGGCTGGACGTGGTTGGCGCGCCAACTACGCGGCCAAGTGTTGACCTTGCGCCAAAGTGACTATGTCATGGCGGCACGCCTTGCTGGGGCTAGTGATAGTCGCATTATCTTCAAACACCTGCTCCCTGCAACCCTGGGACAGATCATCGTGGTAGCTACCTTGTCGCTGCCTGCCATGATTTTGGCTGAAACGGCACTCAGCTTCTTAGGATTGGGTCTGCGTCCACCGATTACCAGTTGGGGAGTGCTGCTGCAAGAATCCCAAAATATCCAATCTTTAGCACTCTATCCTTGGGTGTTCATACCTGCCGTCGTAATGGTCGTCCTCATTCTAGCATTCAGCTTTTTAGGCGACGGTCTGCGCGATGCATCCGACCCGTTTACCATCTAGAGGGATGCTATGAATCCGGATCATGTAATTGAAATCAAAGACCTTCAGGTCCAGTTCCGCACTCTAGACGGGATGATTCGCGGTGTGGACGGCATAACCCTCGATGTTCGCAACGGCGAAACATTGGGTGTGGTGGGCGAATCGGGGTGTGGCAAAAGTGTCACCGCTCACAGCATTATGCGCTTACTGCCCAAACGTACCGCGCGTATCTCAGTGGGCGAAATCTGGTTCCGTCGCCGTAATGGTGACGAGCATGACCTGACGAAAGTTGATCCCGAAGGAAGTTTGATTCGGGATATTCGGGGCAATGAAATTGCCATGATTTTTCAGGAACCCATGACCTCGCTCTCTCCCATGCATACGATTGGTGATCAGATCGCTGAAGCTATCATGCTGCACCAGGGAACCAATAAAAAGGAGGCGGAAGAACGCGCAATCGAAATGCTGACCGCTGTGCGCATCGGTAACGCACGCGATTTTATTCGCTCCTTTCCACACCAGTATTCGGGCGGTATGCGCCAGCGGGCGATGATTGCAATGGCTTTATCATGTAATCCCCAGGTGTTGGTCGCGGATGAACCGACTACCGCATTGGATGTCACCATCCAGGCCCAAATTCTCGACCTGATGCGTAAGCTTCAAAGTGAATTTGAATCCGCCATCATCATGATTACGCATAATCTGGGTATCATCAATGAAATGGCGGATCGAATTGCGGTGATGTATCTGGGTAAAATTGTGGAAATTGCTGAACGGAGAACGTTGTTCAAACGCCCGGCTCATCCCTATACGGTTGGTTTAATGCAGTCAGTGCCCGAAATGGGCAACCAGCAGCAAACGCGGCTGCACCCCATTCCGGGTATGATTCCAGACCCGTTTAACATTCCGGAGGGCTGCGCATTTCATCCGCGCTGTCCGGTAAAAAACAAACCTACTGCGTGCGTCGATCCCGCTGGTGTACCCCTGGTTGAAGTCGAACCAAACCATTGGGTGCGCTGTAACCTGTACACGGAATAATGACTATGGACACCCTTGTATCTATCCAAGATTTAAAAATGTATTTCCCGATCAAGCGTGGAGTGGTCAAACGAACCGTAGGACATGTACGCGCGGTCGATGGGGTGAGCCTCGATATTTATCGCGGCGAAACGTTGGGGCTGGTGGGTGAAAGCGGTTGTGGAAAAACCACACTTGGACGTTGTGTTGTGCGGGCCTATCGACCTACCGAAGGCCAGATCATCTATCACGAAACCGAAAATTTGCTGTCTGATCTCAAAAAGCTTCATGTCCATGTCCGTCATACAGCAAAGAAAGATGGCGCAAGTGGCGGGCATGTGATTGACTTTGCCAAGCTCAAGGCACGTGATTTGCGCGCGTATCGGCATGAGATCCAGATGATTTTTCAAGACCCCTACTCATCTCTCAATCCCCGCATGACGGTGCTGGATATTGTGTCCGAGCCGTTGGTGATCCACACACAACTGCGTGGTAATGAACTAAAGGCTATGGTTGGTGAATTATTGCGGCGGGTTGGTCTGCGCCCGGAACATATGAATCGTTTTCCCAACGCTTTTAGTGGGGGTCAGCGGCAGCGTATCGGCATTGCGCGTGCGCTGGCGCTTCGTCCCAAGTTGATCATCTGTGATGAACCGGTATCCGCGCTGGATGTCTCGGTACAGGCGCAGGTCGTCAATCTTTTACAAGATCTTCAGTCCGAATTGGGTCTTACCTATCTGTTCATTGCCCACGATCTTTCGGTAGTCCAGCACATCAGCAACCGAGTTGCCGTGATGTATTTGGGTCGGGTCGTGGAGTTGGCTGGTTCGCAAGACCTATATCGTAATCCGCTGCACCCCTACACGGAAGCGCTGCTGTCCGCCGTACCGTCAACCAATCCAGACATCAGCCGTGAACGTATTATTCTTACAGGCGATGTTCCTAATCCTGCGAATCCGCCTCCCGGCTGTCACTTCCATGTACGGTGTCGTTATGTGCAAGACATCTGTAAACAGCAGGCACCCGAATGGCGCGAGTTTGACAACGGTCACGGCGTTGCCTGCCACTTTGCAGACCAGCTTTCACTGATTGGAGCACATTAAACCTTGACCGTCCCATCGAAAGACCAACTCAAACGCTGGCTGAATAATCCAGCTCCAATTACCGATTTGCGCGTCCAGGTCCGGCAGTCGCCTACCACACAGGTTGTGCTGGATGCAATGCGGCAAGAAATCGATGATCTAAACACAATTCCGACACTCAGTTATTCCTTGTACCGGATGTTTGAACAAAACGGCGTGCGTGGCCCCTATGAAACTGCTTATTTTCTGAAACGGGCGCAGTTGACCCGCGCCGTACTTGAATATGTGATGGGCGACACATCGATGCGTGATGTGATTCATGATGTCGCCTGGGACATCTGCGAAGAAACCTCGTGGCTGCTGCCTGCTCATGAAGAACAAGGGCCAGCTTATTGGGATCTAAATTTGCCTGTCCGCACGACACCGTTTGGCGCGCACACCATGCTCACCCGCGAACCGGACTCGATTGATCTGTTCGCCGCTGAAACAGGCGCAGCGCTGGCCGAAACGATCTATCTGGTTGGTGACGATCTGAATCCAGAAGTTCGTCAGCGCATGCGCCAGGAAGTCGAACGCCATGTATTCAAACCTTACCTGGCTTATGCCCGCGACCACTGGTGGTTCAAGGGCGCGCTCAACTGGAATGGTGTCTGCAACGGCTCGATTGCGTTAGCCTTTCTGCGCCTGGAAAAAGACACCGAAACGCTGGCTGAGGCGCTTGCTTTGGCACTTGAAGGCTTTGAGGCCTATATTGCCACAGGGTTCGAGGCCGACGGTGGTTCTATTGAAGGTTTGGGCTATTGGAATTACGGCTTGATGTATTACATCACCGTAGCCGAACTGCTGCGTGAAATCACCAACGGCGAACTAGACCTGCTGGCAAACCCGCGTTTGCGCGCTATTGCCGCCTACCCTCCTGGCATGCTGCTGTCCGCGCCCAATAATTTTATCAATTTTGGTGACTCCACCGAAACCCAAACCCTTTCCGCCGGGGTAGTCAATCGCCTGGCGGAACGCACCGGAGTTGGTGCTTTGAGCGCTCTTTTGATTCCGGTTGGGGCCGAAACATATAAGTCGGAAGCGGGCCACACCGCGAAGGAATTTTCGAGTCGCTTTGGCTACAACTTCTATTCCAAACTGCCGTCAATCTTCCGTTATGCCGCCTGGTGGGACTGCACCCAACCCGCCACCTCCTTGATCCAACAGGATTTTATTCTGCCGGATACCGGGGTAATTAAGCTTGTTGGTAAAACGAAAACAGGTAAAACGGTTTTGCTGGTGACAAAAGCCGGTCATAACGACGGCCACCACAGCCATACCGACATTGGCACCTTCATTATCAATGTGGATGGCGAAAGTCTGCTGCCTGATCCGGGGCGCGGCCTGTACAGTAAAGAATATT
The DNA here is from genome assembly GCA_036260665.1 of Aggregatilineaceae bacterium. Lineage (GTDB taxonomy): Bacteria > Chloroflexota > Anaerolineae > Aggregatilineales > Aggregatilineaceae > DATAMF01. Next base: position 13,672 of record DATAMF010000490.1, read on the forward strand.
TCCGACAAGCTCGCTACGACAACGTTTTTAACAATTCCTATTCCCACAGCGTCCCGCGTTTTGGTGGAAAATTGCAGTCTCCCGGCCCGGAATTTGGCGGTCAGCAGCAGTTCTATGGCACTATAGTTGATTACGGTCAGCGTGAGAAAACCAAGTATACCGTTGTCGATTTTCAGACGGCTTACGATTTGCCCGAACTACACCTTGCCCGCCGCACCCTCGAACTGGATACGGAAACCGGTCAGGTCACACTATCGGATGAATTTGAGTTTGCAGGCGCGGCGCTCCCCGTTGAAGAAGCATTCAGCACCTGGTCGCCGGTAGAAATCAGCGGCAGCGTGGCGCAAATCACCGGTGAACGTGCATCACTCACGCTGGAAATTATAGAACCTGCCGGAGCAGTGTTTGCGTTGGAATCCCTGGCCGAAGCCTGCCGCGAAAATAAGCTCGAAGAATCGCTCGTGCGTCTCTCGGTTGTTTTGCCCGATGGCGCGCATCAGTTTAAGTTACAGATTACACCGCAGTAGAGGATACTTTAATGACTACTTGGCCCTCCGAAATCCGTGAGTTTAAAGACGAAAAAACAGGACGAACCATTAAACAGCTAACCACAAAGGGCAATAATGTTCACCTGTATTTCACGGAGAATTCGTTCGATCTGCACCGCAACGAAATTTATTTCCTCTCGGATCGTGCTTCTGGTGAGGATAAAGCGCCTCACGAAGACCCGGCCTATTCCATGTTTCGGATGAACCTGGATACAGGCGAAATTGAACAGTTATCCGACGATCACTTATATAGTTCTGGAACGGCGACCAAAACCCCCGACAGCGCGCTTGTGGCTTATATCACTGCCGATAACAAGGTCCGCCTGCTGGACATCTCCAGCGGCCAAGCAACCACGCTGTACGAAGGTGTGTCCGGTTATGAACTTGCCAGCGTGCCCTCCATTGCCGCCAACCGCCGCTATGTCGCGTTTTGCCGTAATGAGATCACCGACGAACATATTCACTACCGGGGTGCAAATTACGCGGGCTTCAAAGAGCGTTTTTATCTGATCAAAGATGGCCGCATCACGGTAGCGCATACCGATGGCTCTGGTTGGTTTGACATCTTCAAAGATACACACCAGCTTGGGCATTTCCAGTTTTCACCCGATGACCCCACAATTGGCACGTTCTGTCATGAAGGCCCCTGGAATCTCGTCACTCAGCGCATCTGGTTCTTAGATTTTATCTCGCGTGAAGCGCGCCCCTGTTTCCGTCAGGACGAATATGACTCCATCGGGCATGAGTTCTGGACCCAGGATGGATTGGTCTTCTTCGATGATCGCGGTCCCGGTCACGATGGAACCATTACGTCGCATCGCACCCAGGCCGTAGCTACAGACGTTTCTGTGAACCAAAATCAGATGATTCCTTTTGTTGGTCTGATGGATCGTACTGGGAAATTGGTTCGCAAAATGGATATGCCCTACTATTGCAACCACTATCACGCCAATCCTGACAACACCGTGTTAGTTGGCGACGATGTAGACGATCTCGTCCTGATTGACATCTCTGGTGAACAAGCACATCTGGAAACACTGTGTAACCATAAAACATCCTGGCACACCCAAAGCAGTCATTGTCACCCAACCTGGAGTTGGGATGGTCGCCGCATTCTTTATGCATCCGACTACGGCGGAAAAGTCCAGATATACCTGATGGAACTCTAGACATGACCGTTATCAAACGAACTGAAGTCTCGCCCGAAACCATCGCACCTGGACGCACGCGTTACCTGGCCTATACGGA
>DATAMF010000496.1:0-3214 GCA_036260665.1 Aggregatilineaceae bacterium
TTTGGAGCGCGAAGGAATCCTGGTGCGGTATTACAACAAGCCGGGACTGATCGATCATATTCGGATCAGCGTCGGGAAGCCGGAACAGACGGATGCACTGGTCGCGGCTTTGCGCAAAATAGGGGGGAACTATGCCTGAACGAAAAGCGACAATCTCCCGGCGGACGAATGAGACCCAGATCGAACTGGCGCTCAACCTGGATGGGAGCGGCAAGGCCGATATTCAGACGGGCGTGGGATACGGCTTTAAGAACGGAAACTCCGCTAGTTCCCCAAACAGCCGTTCCCGCTCCGCGACAATGCGCCGCACATTCCCCAACAGATAATCCCGGTCCAGCAGCGAAGCCCGCCCCGCCACATCTGCCGCTACGTTCAGGTTATACGGCTGTTTCATCTTCCACAGGTGCTGGATCAATTCGAGCGGAAAAACACCATAGCCCACCCGCAGTCCGGCTAATCCGGCCCACTTGCTGAACGTCCGCAGCACGATCAGGTTCGGCGTCGAAGGCACCCGTTTGACCGCGCTTTCCGCCCCGCTGAACTCGATATACGCCTCATCCAGCACCACCACCAGCGGCAGTGCCAGCAGTCGTTCGAGGTCTTCGCGCGCCAGCAGACCGCCATCCGGGTTATTCGGAGAGCACAAAAACAGCAGTTTGGCCTGCGTCTCAATCGCTGCCTGCTCGATCTCCTCCATATCGAGCGAGAAATCCGCCCGGCGCGGAACTTCAACTACGGCTGCTTTAGAGATCACCGCATCGAACGCATACATCAAAAAGGTAGGCGGACACGTCAGAATCGTATCGCCCGGTTCCACGAACAGCCGCAGGATCAGATCGATCAGTTCGTCCGCCCCATTCCCCATCAGAATATACTCGGCTCCCACGCCCACATATTCACTCAACAGTGCGCGTAATCGTCGCATTTCAGGATCAGGGTAAATATGCGCCACATCCAACCCCGCCAGTGCTTCCCGCGCTTTGGGTGATGGTCCATACGGATTTTCGTTCGCATCCAACTTGATGATTTCATTCACTGGGCGTCCCAACCGTTCGCTGAACACTTCAAGCGAAGCGGTTGGCGTATACGGAGCCATCGCCGTTATATCTTCTCGAATGCGGACTGCTTGTTTGATCTGGTTCATGCCTGGCTCCGTTTGACTCGTGCTTCCGCTGCTGCGGCGTGTGCGGTGAGCGCTTCCGCCCGCGCCAGGACCGCCGCCGCCTTGCCAAGTTCGACGGCTGCGCCTGCTTCCAACCCGATCAGGCTGGTGATCTTCACAAAATCCAGCACATTCAGCGGCGATGCGAATCGCGCTGTGCCGCCCGTTGGCATCACATGACTCGGCCCTGCCACATAATCGCCCAGCACCTCAAATGAGTGTTCACCCACGAAGATTCCACCCGCATTCCGCACGCGCCCAATCCACGCCCACGGATCACTGAGCAGCAGACACAGGTGTTCCGCCGCATAGCCATTCGCCACATCGAACGCTTCCACCAAATCTCTGACGATTACCGCGCCGCTGCGGTTCGGCAGCGACAGCGCCATGATGTCAGTTCGTGTCAGGTTTTCCATCTGCCGCGCCACTTCCATCGCCACTTTTTCCGCGAAAGCCCGGCTCGGTGTGACCAGAATCGCAGACGCCAGCACATCATGTTCCGCCTGTGCCAGCAAATCCGCCGCCGCCAATTCTGGGTTCGCGCTCTCGTCAGCAATCACCATCGTTTCCGTCGGCCCCGGCAGCCCATCAATTCCCACATCGCCGTAGACCTGCTGTTTCGCCAGCGTCACAAACAGATTTCCCGGCCCGACGATCTTCGCCACCTTCGGCACACTTTCGGTGCCATACGCCAGCGCCGCGATAGCCTGCGCCCCGCCCACCCGGAATATTTTTGTCACACCGCACACTGCCGCCGCCGCCAGAATCACGGCGGGCACGCTGCCATTTCCGCGCCCCGGCGGAGTCACCAGCACAATTTCTTCCACGCCTGCCACCTGCGCCGGAATAACGGTCATCAGCAGGGATGACGGTAGCGGAGCCGTTCCGCCCGCCACATAAACGCCCACCGAATCCACAGGCCGCACCAGTTGCCCCAACGAACCTTCCGGTTTCGCGTCGATCCACCCTGTCACCGGCTGCTTTTGGTGAAACGCCCGAATACGATCCGCCGCAAAATACAGCGCGTCCCGCACCTCGCCCGGAATCGCGTCCAGCGCCGCGTTGATCTCTTCCACCGGCACCGCAAGCTGATCGAGTCTCGTGCCGTCGATCCGTGCATTCCAATCCAATAACGCAGCATCGCCCTTTTCCCGCACGCTCAGAATAATCCGCCGCACCGCTTCACCCGGCGTGATCGCCTCCCCAAACAGGTTTTGTAAGCTGTCCAGAATCCGCTGCGGCACTTCATATTCATTCCACGAGCGGCGCTTGAGAATCCGTTGCCGCGCATCGCTCAGATTATCGTAAATCGGTAAGCTGGTCATGGGTTGGTTTCCTTGTTCAAAACGTCTAACAATCGCTGGTACCGTTCGGGAGCTTCCTCAAAAATATAGGTCACAGGCGTCACCACGACCCCGCTGCCGCCGATCTTGCGAATCTGCTCAATTGCTTCATAAAGCCGTTGGCTCGACGCCACAATATTGATCGCCCACCACTGCCCCGCGCCCTCTCGTGTGATCATGGGCGAAATCGTCGGCCCCTGTAACCCGCCGAGGTTGGACTGGCCGAAGATTCGCGCCGCTACCTCTTCAGCAGAACTGCCGCGCATATTCGCAAAGATCATATACTGCCCACGTGCGCGCAAATGCGCCTCGATAAATTCCAACAGTTTCCGCGTCGTCGCCAGCACATCAGGCCTTGTGGTTAGCGCTGTACTGTTGCCGATCAAAATCGCCTGCGAGTTCAGAATTGTGCCATCCTGAAGCGGTCGCAGGCGATTCTCGCGTAGGGTCGTGCCGCTGCTGGATATATCGGCGATAAAATCCGCATAGCCAACCGTTGTCGCCGCTTCCAGCGCGCCTTCCGCGCTCACAATACCAATATTTGTCGCGCCGCCCTCGTTCAAAAAACGGCTGACTGCGTTGGGATATTTGGTCGCCACGCGCAGTTACCGATCAGCCGTCACCCGCGCCAGATCGCCCTCTGTTTGCACATCGTCCCAATCATCCGGCACGGCCACCACCAGCGAACACTCCCCATACCCCAGCGTAT
>DATAMF010000505.1:0-6422 GCA_036260665.1 Aggregatilineaceae bacterium
GTTATAATTCGAAACACCTTGGGGAGTGGCCAAGCGGCAAGGCAGCGGCCTTTGGAGCCGCCTATCGCAGGTTCGAATCCTGCCTCCCCAGCCTCCAAATAGCGATCTGTAGGATCGCTATTTTTGATCATGTTGTTCTAATATGCACATAGAGCCTGCTTGACAACCGATTCTGCCTGTGCTACAGTACGCCTCAGACTGGCGTCTAAGAACGCCGATTGTGTTGTAAGAAAAAGTTAGAATCTTCAAAAATTACAGGTTCATCAGGAGTAGGAAGTTGGCTAAGTCACGCAATGATCAACTCGCCGAACGCTTGCGCGATCTGCAAGTCAGTTCACCGGACGTTGAAGCCGCCGCGATAGTCAGCGTGGACGGTCTAAGCATGGCCTCCTCGCTTCCAGCCAATATCGAAGAAGACCGCGTATCGGCGATGTCAGCCGCGATGCTCTCGTTAGGTGAGCGAATTGCATCGGAATTGGGACGTGGAAGCCTGGAACAGGTGTATGTGAAGGGCGAACGCGGCTATGTGATTCTGAGCGCGGTGGGCGAAGAAGCGGTATTAACGGTCCTGGCGCGCGAACAGGCGAAACTGGGCTTGATCTTTTTGGATATGTCGCGCGCGGTCAAAGAACTCGAAAAGTTAGTCTAACGCGCATGCTCCGTTTTCCAGCCCGGCGCTCATCGACCACCCTGCTTTTGGGAGAGGTTTTTTTGCGTTAGAGCCGGGTGCCATACTGACCACAAGGGGGTCATGTGACCGACAAATCCCACATATTGATCGTGGAAGACGATCTGGACCTGGCCGAAATGCTGAACGCCTATTTTCGCGTTCAGGGGTATGAGGTACAAACGGCGGCGTGGGGGGAAGATGCCGTGCGGATGACCCAAGATATCCCGCCCGATCTCGTGGTGCTGGATATTCGGCTGCCGGATATTGATGGTTATGAGGTGTGCCGCCGTTTGCGCGCCCACCGCCGCACACAAAATGTCCCCGTCATTTTTCTGACCGAAAAACGTGATCGTGTCGATAAACTGGTGGGGCTGGAACTGGGCGTCGTCGATTATATTACCAAACCGTTCGATATAAAGGAACTGCGGCTGCGGGTGCGGAATGCTCTGCGGCGTGCAAACCAGTCTTCACTCGTTAATCCGGTTACCAATCTGCCGGAAGGCCCGATTGTCGATGAAAAGCTGGGCAATGTTCTGACCAGTGATATGAAATGGTCGGTCATGCTGATGACGATTGTGGGGCTGGATAACTTCCGCGAACTGTACGGATTTGTGGCCTCCGACGATGTACTGCGCGCCGTCAGCCTGATGATGAATAATGCGGTGCGCGAAGTGGGGGGTGAAGAGGACTTCATTGGGCACCTTGCGCCACACGATTTTGTGATTATTACCAATGAAATTCATATTGAGCCAATCCGCGAACGGATCGAGCTGCGGCTACGGCAGTCGATGGAATATTTCTACCCACTCAAAGACCGTGAAAAAGCAAAACTCGCCATGCAGGAAAACCGGCTCAAGCTGGTGATTGGGCAAGTTAATCATGGGGATGGGGCATTCGGCGATTTAGAAGCGCTCAGGAATGCCGTGCTGCGTTCACGCGAAGTCAATAATTAGCCCGCTTAGTAGCGTGGATATTGTGCCGGAGGCTGAACCAGTCTCCGGTTTTTTTGTAGTACCTCTGAGGTACAGATCAAGCTCCCATTCTACGTTATAATCAATTTAGTAGGATTAGGAGAGCAACTTATGTCCGATCAGCGCGATGTTATTCTGATCGTCGATGATGATGCGGAAACGCGCACGCTTTTGCGTGAGCAAGTTTTTGGGGCAAGCAATTTTTTGGTTGCAGAGGCCCAGGACGGCCATAATGCGCTGTACCGGCTGCAAGAAGTTCGTCCAGATCTCATCGTATTGGATTTGCAGTTGCCAGGGCTGAGCGGGCGCGATTTGTTGGTGGCGGTGCAATCGCAAGGATTTCGCGGGCCGCTGATTGTGATCGCAAACGATAGTTCAGCGCGGGGCGTGGTAGAAGCGTTCCGACTGGGCGCAACCGATTATGTCACACGCCCGATTCGAGAGGCCGAGGTGATGGTGGCGGTGGAGCGCGGTCTGGCCGAAGTGCGCCTCCGGAGGCAGCGTGACAGCCTGGTGGGCCAGATTCAGACAGCGAATAAAGAACTGGAAGCGCGTGTCCATGAACTGACAACGCTGTCCGAAATTGGGCAGTCGGTCACGGCGCTGCGCGAACTGGAACCGCTTTTTGATCGCATTCTGGAGGCAGCACTGTCCGTCACCCAAGCGGATCATTCATTTCTGCTGCTGCGCGACGAAAAAAGCAACCGGCTCATTTTGCGCGCCGGGCGGAATCTGCGCTTGGCGTTGTTGGATCGGATGGGTGAGTCGATTCAGGATCCGCTTGCCGATTTGGTTATGTCCTCACGCGAGCCATTAATGGTGAGCGGGGAGGGGTTGAAAAAGTTTACGACGGCGAAAGATTTGTTTGCCGTTGTATACACTCCGCTGGTGGTGCAGGAGATGGCTGTTGGCGTGTTGGTGGCCGGTAATCACCAACACAAGACCGCCTTCACCGACGCTCACGGACGGCTGTTGAAGATGCTGGCGAATTACGCGTCGATTGCTCTGGTCAATGCGCTGTTGTTCGCTATGCTCGATCAACGCGCGAAGACGATGGAAGCCACGCTGCGGGATGTCAGCGAACGGGATGCTCAACGGGCTAAACAGCTTCAAGCCGTGTTAGCGCGGGTGTACCATCCACTGGGTGAGATCGACGCCAATCTGACACGGCTGCAAGGGGATATGGATGGACACCTGCCCAAAGATGCCGCTGCCCGATTGAATGGAATTGGACAGCAGGTGAAACAGTTAGCTGCTTTGATTACAAATTTAGCAAAGTCACGATAATAAGGATTGTTTTCGAGTGGCGGGTGAACGAATACTGTTAGTTGAAGATGCTGCTGAAGTACGGCAGTTTTTGGCAGATACCGTTTTGCGCTTCGCGGGCTACGACGTGTTAACTGCTGCAAACGGGGCTGAAGGACTCACACTGGCACGGGATCTGAGTCCCGATTTGATTATTGCGGACTTTTTGATGCCCGAATACACCGGTCTGCAAATGCTAGCCGCATTGCAGGAGGAAGACATTTTTTTGCCGTTTATTTTGATTACGGCAGAAGGCTCGGAAGAACTGGCAGTTCAAGCCCTGCGCCTGGGTGTAAATGATTACCTCATCAAGCCGTTTGATCCCGATGACCTGCTGAACGCCGTCCAGCGCGTGCTGCGCGAACACTGGACACGCCAGATCACGGAACGGATTCCCAATTTGCTGCTGGAAACCAACCGCGTCCTTGAACAGCGGCTGCACGATCTGGATACTCTGGTGCGGATCGGCCAGCGTGTCACCTCGCTGTTAGAGCTTCAACCGGTGCTGATTGAAGTGTCGGAAGCGGCAGTGCTGCTGACCGGGGCGGATGATGGGGGTGTATTCTTACTCGATGAAGTAACCGAAGAACTGTATCTGTATGCCTCCACCCAGGATAATTTTTCGACGGATGGGTCGTTTCGACTACCCGTAAGCGACAGCCTCGCCGGACAGGTGGTTAAAAGCGGAGAACCTGTGATCCTGGCGGGGGAAGATCTGCGCAAAATCAAAACGAATTATCTGATCCACGATGCTGTCTATATGCCGCTGAAACTCCAGGGCCAGGTGATCGGTGTGCTGGGGGTGACAAGCGCGGAAAGCCGAGGCAAGTTCGAAGCACACATCATGCAACTGCTGCGCGTACTGGCTGACTTCGCCGCGATTGCTATCCATAATGCGCGGTTGTACACATCCACGGAACAAGAACGGGAAACGCTGGACGCGATTTTGCGCGATACTGAAGACCCGATTGTGGTGACCGATAAACAGGAAAATATTCTGTTCTGTAACCCCGCGTCGGTCAAAACATTCAATTTGTACGAGGAAAATCTACGCGGCAAGGCGCTGTCAAAAGTTTTCCCACACGAGAGGATTATTGAACTCTTTGGGCGACCTGTGCGCCAGGGTCGGAGCCGGAGCAGCGAAATCCATCTGGAAAACGGACGGGTGGTGCTGAACGCCCAGTTAACGGTGATTGAAGGCGTGGGCAAGATCGCTGTGATGCAAGATATCACGCATCTGAAAGAGCTAGACCGGATCAAAAGTGAATTTGTGACCACGGTGTCACACGATCTCCGGTCGCCTCTGACCACGATTCTCGGCTACGTGGAGCTGTTGAAACGCAGCGGGCCGCTGAACGAAAAGCAGCAGGATTTTGTCGGACGTGTGGTTGGCAGTGTCCGATCGATCACCACGCTGATCACCGATTTGTTAGAACTTGGAAAAATCGAGGCCGGATTCGACCAGGATCGCGAAGCTATCGCCTTGCATCCGATTGTATGGGATGCGGTGGAAGGACTGCGCCCGTTGTGGGAGGCCAAACGCCTGGGAGTAGAAACAAAATTGAATGAAAACGGGCGAACGGTGCTGGGAAACCCGCTTCGGATGCGGCAGATGGTGAATAATCTGGTCGAAAATGCGGTCAAGTATACGCCGGAGGGTGGGCGTATTCGGGTGATATTGGACGAAGACAGTGACTTTTTGGTGCTGCGGGTCGCTGATACCGGTATCGGAATTCCACAGAAGGATCAGCCCTATATTTTTGACAAGTTTTACCGCTCGGATGAGGCGATTGATTTTGGCCCCGGTACTGGGTTAGGGTTGTCGATAGTCAAAGGGATTGTGGATCAGCTTCAAGGACGCATCTGGGTCGAAAGCCAACCCGGAAAAGGGACGATGTTTACCGTGATGCTGCCGACAGTTTAAAGCCCGCTTGGAGCGGGCTACCAGTACCAGTCGCATCAGAATTTAATTACTTTTCAGCAGGCTCAGTTTTGGCGGGTTCTTCTTCGTCTTCCCAACTCACGATCCAAATGCAGAGACCGGCAACCGCAATGGTTGCGACGATGAGCGCGATCCAATTGCCCGTGGTCAGGCCCACATCACGCGCTTCATACACCAAAAGAATAATGCAGCCTAACGACAAGACAAACCAGGCCGTCATACGCGGCCAGGCTTCGATTAAGTTGACGAGTGGACCAATGACTGGTTGCTGTTTCAAACGTTCCACAGTACGCCTCGTGATATGCAAATCGTGACCAAGGGACGCCCAGCGAGCGCGTCCCAGCAGATTATACCGCTTAAAGCGGTTTTAGCACCCGTTCGGCGCGCAGTTTTTTGGCAAAAATATGCGTATTGTCGGGACGGGATTCGCGAGCCGCTTCGCGCCAGGCCGGGATTTTAATGTCTTCGAGTTCCTGTTTTTCGTACCCCTCTTGGAGCAGAGTCTGGCCCATGGCTTGCTGGATAGTGGGCGGCAGGAAGATGTAACCGACTTCGCTTTGCAGTTCGCGCGAAGCGACTTCCATCTGCTGCACCAGCGCACGTGCGACGGGTTCAACCGGGGCTTTATCCACCACGAATAACTCATCCACACGTGTGACGAGGTTTTCTACCAACAAACCGATCAGCCCCACTGGCTCACCGTTCGCCACTGCCAGAAGATAAGATTTTTCGCCCAGCCGCATCAAGAGATCGTCTTTGTTCATATCTTTCCCGGTGCGCTGTCGTATCAAGGCATTGATCATGTGGGCGGTTCGTGGACCACCACGCATAATGTCGAGCGACGTGATTTCCATCATGCCGGTGGCTCGTTTTTGATCCTGAGACACCTGGATGCGCTCAACTTTTTCCTGGGCGGCTTCGGCTTCAGCCGACCCCTGGATTTTGGACCAGGCCGCGCGCACCTGTGCCCAGGCGGCTTCAGGCGTGCTGTTGTTATGGATCACAACAGCGGCGTGGGCTAATTTCTCGGACTGCGGATTCTGGACTCGAACCCGCTTCTGGGCTTCAGCGGGCGATAATCCGCGCTTGGCAAGTCGTTGAAGCTGCTGCTCTTCGGGGGCATCGACCACCCAAATGGCATCCATTTGAGAAGCTAGCTGGCCCTCAAGTAACTTAATGGCTTCGACCACGACCACTTTTTGGCGGGCGCGTTGAATGAGGGTATCGATGGCTCGACCAATAATCGGATGCGTTAACGCTTCGAGGCGGGCAAGGGCTTCGGGGTGCGAAAAAACGACTGCGCTCAGTTTCGAACGATCAATACGCTTTTCAGAATCGAGAATCCACTGCCCAAATATCGTGATAACGGGTTGATAGGCGGGCGCGCCCGGAGCCATGACCTGATGAGTCAGGCCGTCAGCATCGATAGTATACGCTCCTAGGTGCTCCAACATACGGCGCACCAGGCTTTTGCCCGTGTCGATATTCCCCGTGAGGCCGATCACATATTTATTTTCCCAACCACCCCTATGCT
>DATAMF010000507.1:0-2587 GCA_036260665.1 Aggregatilineaceae bacterium
ACTGACCAACGGGCGTTCGCAGCACGCCAATATCGCCGCCCTGGTCAACAATGCGCGGGTCGCCGCCCGGATCGCCGGAGCGTTAGCATGACTCACCTGCTGGTGACACAACTTCGCTTCGCTCGCAGCGAATTACAGCGCTGCATGTCAGGCATATCGCCCGAAGATGCCGTGCGCCGGATCGAGCCTATGAACTGCCTGAGCTGGATCATCGGTCATCTGGCTAACCAGGAGAGCGCCTATTGGGTCTATGTCGCCCAGGGCCGTGTCGTCGTCCCCGGTTTGAATGATCGGGTGGGCTATGGCAAGCCCGCCAGCACACCACCGCTGGACGAAATGTGGGCTGCGTGGCGCACCATCACGCAGGCCGCCGACGAAGTTCTGGAAACGCTGACTCCCGCTAAACTTCAGATTCACATGGAGCGGCCCAGCGGCCCTTTGCCCGAAAGCATCGGGACTCTATTGCAGCGCAACATTGCCCATTACTGGTATCACATCGGTGAAGCGGCGGCCATCCGCCAGATGCTCGGCCATACCAATCTTCCCGAATTTGTGGGTGATATTCCGCCTTACCAGCCGGAATCCTTAGACCTGTAACCTTGAGGACTTATGCCACACAAAATTATCATTGATACGGATCCCGGTGTCGATGACACGATGGCGATTTTTTTCGCCCTTCGTTCGCCCGAACTGGACCTCATCGGCCTGACCACCATCTTCGGCAATGTCCACACGCACCTTGCCACCACCAATGCCCTCCGCCTCTTGGAGATCGCAGGCCGCACCGATATTCCCGTCGCGCATGGGGCCGACAACCCGTTGACCGAACCCTACCTCGGTCCGGTTCCGTTTGTGCATGGCGACGATGGTCAGGGCAATCTACATTTGCCCCCGCCAGCCACCAAACCCATCCAGCCGAGTGCCGCCCAATTCATCGTGGATCAGATCATGCGTGCCCCCGGCGAGATCACCCTTATTCCCGTCGGCCCGCTGACCAACATCGCCCTGGCGCTGCGCCTGGAACCGCGTATCGTCCAGAATGTCAAACAGGTTGTCATCATGGGCGGCAACGCCTTCTGTCCTGGCAATGCGACCCCGGCAGGCGAAGCCAATATTCACAATGATCCCGAGGCCGCCGATGTCGTGTTTGGCGCAGGTTGGCCCGTGACAATGGTCGGCCTGGATGTCACCCACCAGGTGAACATGACGCGGGACCATCTCGCCCGGTATGCCAAAGCTAACAATCCGCTGGCCCAGCATATTGCCCGCATCGTGCCCCACTATCAGACCTACTTCGAGACGTTCTTCCCGTCCATGAATGGGATTTATGTTCACGACTCGTCGGCTGTCGCCTATGTCATCGACCCCACCTTGTTCAAAACCGAACAGTGGCCCGTCCGCGTCGAAACGCAGAACTTCAGCCGGGGCAAAACCTGGCCGTGTACCAATTCCGAACGGGTTCCAACCCCCTGGCAGGATCGCCCGCTCGTCAATATCTGTGTGGAGGTCGATTCCGCTCGTTTAGTAGCGTTAGAAACTGGTCGTCTGACAGGAGAAGAGTAGTATGACCCGTAAAATGATTATTGATACCGATACCGCCTCGGATGATGCCGTCGCCATCCTGATGGCGCTGCAAACCCCGGATATTGAAGTCGAGGCGATTACCGTTGTAGCGGGCAATATGCCCGTTGCCCAGGGCAGCATCAACGCACGCTATACCGTTGAAATCTGCGGCAAAAACGTCCCGGTTTATGACGGCATCGACGCCCCCCTGACCCGTGACATCTACCGCGCCTATTTTTTTCACGGGCCAGACGGCATGGGCAACCACAACTACCAGCCCAAGACGCCGCCCGCCAAAGGCCATGCGGTGGATGTCCTGATCGATACTATCAAAGCTAACCCCGGCATCATTCTGGTGACGCTTGGCCCCATGACCAACGTCGCCGCCGCCGTCTCCAAAGCGCCCGAAATCGTCCCGAATGTCAGCCGCTGCGTCGTGATGGGTGGTGCGGCCAATGTCGTTGGCAACATCACCCCCGCCGCCGAATATAACATCTGGTGCGACCCCGAAGCCGCCCGCATGTGCTTCCGCTCCGGCCTACCCATCGAAATGGTCGGCTGGGAAGTCTGCCGGGGTGAAGCCAACCTGACCGACGAAGACATGCGTTACTGCAAGGAAGTCATCAACACGCCGCTGTCTCATTTTGCCGTCGATTGCAACATTTCCGCCCTCGACGCCAACCGCAACTGGTTAGGTGATCCCGGCCTCGGTCTGCCCGATCCGGTGGCAATGGCCATCGCCATCGACCCGACGATCTGCACCCGCAGCAGCAAACATTATGTCGAAGTCGAATGTGATGGCACCTACACGCGCGGTATGACTGTCGTTGATCAACTCGGTGTCACCAACTACGATACTGCCAACGTCGAAATGTGGCAGCCCCTGACCAAAAAGGGCGATCCGCACATCACGGTCTGTTGGGAAATCGACGCCAAGCGCTGGAAAGACCTGCTCTACAAAACCTTGCGCTAAGTCGATCTTGTTCGTAGGGGCAATTCGATTGATCTCTCACCATCGAAGTTA
>DATAMF010000515.1:0-1711 GCA_036260665.1 Aggregatilineaceae bacterium
GTATCCGAGGCCCCCAGCGCCGTTATATCAGCCTCCGGCGTCATCACCACGTGATCTGCCGACACCGCGCCGAGTTCCGCCGCCAGCGCCGCGCCGCCCAGCGCCTCGAATTCATCCACATGGACCTTGAGCGCCATCCCATGTTTTTTAGCCGCTTCCAGAATCCGCCGGGTTTGCGCCAGGTCAAACGCCCCAACCTCGCAGAACACATCACAAAATAGCGCCTCTGGCCAGTGTTCAGCACGCCAACTGGCAACCTCTGGCAGCATCTCGTTGATCAGCAGATCAACATATCCTTCCGGATTTCCCGCGTATTCCGGCGGGACTGCGTGCGCGCCCAAAAATGTCGGCACCAGATCCACCGGATGCTCCATATCCAGCAGCGCGATGGCATTCAGCATCATCAGTTCGGTGCGCGTGTCCAGCCCATACCCGGTTTTGGCCTCAACTGTCGTCGTGCCATGCGCCAGCATCGTATCCAGCCGGACCTTTGCCTGTTCGATCAGCGTGTTGACATCGGCGGCCCGCGTCTGTTTCACCGTTCGATTAATTCCGCCGCCTGCCGCCATAATGTCTTGATACGTGGCCCCGGCGAGCCGCTGTTCAAATTCATCCGCCCGATCTCCAGCCCACACCAGATGCGTGTGTGGATCGACCAATCCCGGCGTAACCAGCCGCCCGCCTGCATTCAGCGCGGTCATCCCCTCGTAGGCGTCGCAAATTTCCGCATCCGGTCCAATCGCCTCAATCGCGCCCCGGTGGATGGCAATCGCCGCGTTCTCCAGCAGTCCTAAATCCCCCAAATGTGGCCCGCGCTGTGGGCCGTTTTCGTGCGCGGGGATTGTACAAAGCTGGCCGATATGATGAACAAGAAGATCAATAGGTTCTTTCATAAGCTCTCTAAATTTAGCTCTAATAAAAAAGCAGGGATAGTATTTCCTAACTGTATACCGAAACATCCCTAGAGGCTACTATGCAGTTTGACATTCTTACCCTGTTCCCAACCATGTTCGAGGGGCCGCTCACCGAAAGTATTCTCAAGCGTGCCCAGGAGAAGAATCTCCTGACCATCCGCTTTCACAATATCCGTGATTACACCACCGACAAGCACCACACAGTGGACGACACCCCCTATGGCGGCGGCGGCGGTATGGTGATGATGCCGGGGCCGTTAGTATCCGCTGTCGAAGACGTGCGCGGCGCAGACACCCAAACCCCGGTCATTTTGCTCACCCCCCAGGGCCGCGTTTTTACCCAGCAGGTTGCCCAGGAACTCGCCCAGCATCCCCGCCTGATCTTGGTCTGTGGCCGTTACGAAGGGTTTGATGAGCGGGTGCGCCAGCTTGTCGCTACCGACGAAATCAGCATTGGTGATTTTGTGCTCACCGGAGGCGAACTCCCCGCCATGATCATTGTCGATACCATCTCCCGCCTGATCCCCGGCGTGTTGGGGGCCATGTGGGGAGCCGAAGAAGACTCACACGCTACCGGGTTACTTGAATATCCTCATTACACCCGCCCGCCCGAATTTCGCGGGCTGGCTGTGCCGGAAGTTTTGATCAGCGGCCATCACGAAGTTGTGGCGAAATGGCGGCGCAAAGAAGCTATTCGCCGCACATGGTTGCGCCGCCCCGATATGCTGCTGCACATCGATCTCACCGAAGAAGAACGCTGGTTTTTGCTCGAACTCGCTGAAAAACAAATAACCGGA
>DATAMF010000002.1:0-2235 GCA_036260665.1 Aggregatilineaceae bacterium
CAGGGCAGAGCGAGTCTGCCCTGATGATTTAGCGGAAGGCGGCTCCGACGGGCAACCCGGCCAGCGGAGTCGCGGTTTGGGCGGCGCGGCGGATCGCCTGGGAAGCGGCTTCAGCGGCAAAGGCCCCGATCACATTGACATTCGCCCAGCCCGCTGCGCCCGTCGCCAGCGCGAAAATCGTATCACCGTCGTGCATGGTGTGGGCGGGACGGATCGCGCGGGCCAGCCCATCCTGGGCCATCTGCGCGACCTTGTTGGCTTCGTCTTTGGTCAGTTGGGCATTGGTCGCCACGACGCCGATCACGGTGTTGCTGGTGCCGCCAGCCTGCACACGGGCCATCGCCGGGAACATTTTGAGCGTATCGACAAACTGCGCGCCATCGGGGGGCATCCGCGCCCCCGCTAAAATCTGGCCCTGCTCGTCGATCACGTCGCCCAGGGCATTAACCACAAAGAGCGCGGCGACCTTCAGCCCGTCGCCCAGATCGATCAGGGCGCTGCCCACGCCGGATTTGCAGCCGAAGTTCGGCCCCAAATACATGCCGACGCGCGCCCCGGTCCCCGCACCGACACAACCTTCGGACACCGGATCAGATGAGGCGGCCAAACACGCGGCATAACCCATCGCCGCATCGGGACGCGCGCGGAAGTTACCGATGTCGAGATCAAAAATGATCGCCGCCGGGACAATCGGCACGACGCCGATCCCGACATTAAAGCCGCTGTTCTGCTCTTCCAGATAACGCATCACGCCGCTGGCGGCATCCAACCCATAGGCGCTGCCCCCGGCGAGCAGTATGGCGTTGACGTGCTGGACCAAGTGCATCGGGTGCAGCAGGTCAGTTTCACGCGTGCCGGGCGCGCCGCCGCGCTGATCCACGCCGCCGACGGTATTGGGCGGGCAGAGAATCACCGTGCAGCCCGTCGCGCCTTCCACATCCTGCGCATGGCCGACGCGAAAACCTTCGATTGCGGTTAACGTCGTCATTAGCCGAGAGTCAGCTTGAACCAGTCAGCCGTCTTGACGATCACGCTGGTGGCGAGGGTTTGATCCTCGGTGAGGACGCCGTAGATATGATCCGCGCCGGGAACAGTATAGGCGGCACGCAGCGCGCCTTTCGCGTTGTCCAGGAACCAGGCGACATGCTGGCCGGACGCATCTTCAGAACCCGCGATCACCATAAAGGAGCCGGTATAGTTGGCAAATTCTTCTTCCAGATTGTACTGATTGAGCGTGGTGAAAAAGTCCGCGCCGAGCGTGACTTCACGCCAGCCGAGATCAATCGTCACCTGCCCCTCAGCAGCGGCGGTGTCGAAGTTGTCCTGGCCCAATTCTTCGAGGAAACTAGCCCCTAAATCCACGCTGGTTGACCAGAGCACCAGTGACTGATACCAGTCGGGATTTTCGCCCGCCGAGGTTATGGCAATCGCGCCGCCCATGCTGAAGCCGATCAAGCCGATGCGGGAGGTGTCCACAAATTCGAGCGTGGTGAGGTAGTTATAGGCGGTGGCGGCATCTTCGACCTGACCGGGCGCGGTGCTGGCGACCATATCACCGGCGCTTTCGCCCCAACCACGAAAATCGATGCGCAAGGACGCAATACCGCGCTGGCCGAGTTCGGCGGCGAGATTCTTGTACATCTCACCCACTTCATCCCGCACGCTGGCAAAACCGTGCAGCATCAGGACGGCTGGAACCGGCCCATCGGCCTGGGGTTCGACGATGGTGCCGACAATGCCGTTATCGAGGGTCACAGTGTATTCTTTAAATTCACCTTGCGCTGACACGGTTCCACCAGAAGCAAGCAGGATAATACTCGACAACAAAAGGGAGGCCATCAATAATCATTTCATGATTTTTCCCTCCTTGTGAGAAAGCGGACGTGAGAAAACAGAAGCTGATTCAATTATAGATGGGAAATGAGGGACACCAAATGCTGCTGGCGATTGATATTGGAGCTATACGAAAATAGTTACTTTGTCTTGCCGATACGCCCTCGTCGGCGTTTGCCACGACGTTCGGCTACTACAGATACGCCGATGATCTCTCCATCCAAAACAACAAACCGTCTATCCTGCATCAAGCGATGCAGTAGTTGATTAATTGTTGTTTCAGACAATATCCAAAAATTCTCTACCGATTCTTTTATCGTATCAAAAGCAAGATCACGATCCACGCGCTGTTGTTGCGATAGAAAAGTCGCTAACTCTTCGGTTTCTAGCTTAGACTTCAGT
>DATAMF010000009.1:0-5223 GCA_036260665.1 Aggregatilineaceae bacterium
TCCGGTCATCGACCTTTGCATCGAAGCGGCTGAGTGAGAAGATCGTCAGCGAAGAAATCGCGATGGTCATGCCGACCAAGCGCAAAACCAGAATCAACGCCGATTTTTTCGTGGATACGGCCTCCAAACTGGGGCTAAGCATTGCCCCGCCGTCGTGGGAAACGCTGTTTATCTTGAACATCCCTATCAGCATCCTGGCGATGATCGGTGCGTGGTGGGCGCTGCGCGGCGTGGAACAACTGCGCAAACAGCGAGTCGTCCCACAGGTTGAGCCAAAACAGGGGTTCCTATCCGGTCTGCGCAATCTGCGTTTCGATTTTCTGGGCGCACTTCTGATCGCCGTGGCTTTGCTGGGGTTGAACCTGGGGCTGGGAACCAGCAGTCCGGAAACCGCCGCTACGGTATCCAGTTTTCAGGATAGGCCGAATGACTACCGGGGCGCGTATCTGGTCGTTGGCGCAATCGCCTTGGGATTGTTTTTGCTGGTGGAACTGTGGGTTAGACACCCCCTGATCCCCTTGAAGCACTTCCGCAGCCGAAATTTTACCTCAGCGGCGCTCACCAATCTGCTGGTCGGCTTCTGTCTGGCGATTGGATTGGTCAGCGGACCGCTGCTGGTCAATTTTCGAGCGGATACGCCGAGTAATGAAGACATCCAAGAAGCCGCCTATATAGCGGGGTGGATCCTCTCCGGCTTGACGGTGCCCATGATGCTGGCTGCTGTTCCCGGTGGTTGGCTCACCAACCGGCGGGGATATCGCTTCCCCACTATGATCGGATTGGCTCTGGCCGCTGTCGGATTCGTGCTGGCGGGAATCAGTTGGACGGAAGACACTTCATATATCACGATGGCCGTCCAGATGGCGGTAATTGGGGTCGGATTGGGATTAACGATCTCACCGATTGGAACTGCCGCACTCAACGAGGCCGCCGAAGACGAACGCGGCACGGTATCTGCGTTGATTCTGGTTTTGCGCTTGGTCGGCATGACCATCGCGATTTCTTCGCTGACGATCTTCTCACTCAGCCGCTTCGATGCAAAGGTCGATGACCGGATTGCCGATCTGCGCGATACTCGGCTGGAACAGGCGCTTCAACAAGCCGAAGCGGATTATCAGGCCAGTCTGCCGTTTTCACCCTGGGCACTTCTCATTCGAAACTTCCAAATTCACCAGGCCCAGATACAAGCGGATTCGCTGTCGTTCACCAGCGATGAAATCAGTGATGTGAACTTTGGAGCGGCGGTTGAAGCGATCAATGAAATGTTGTTCATCGGGGCGGGGGTGAGCGTACTCGCCTTACTCATCGCATTGGCGCTGCGTGCCGGGCGCGGGCCTGTCGTAGCGCGATCTACCGCCCCGCCAGAAGGCGAAACCCCATACCGGGATCGTCCTGCGTCGTCATTATGAGAGAACAGGGTGCCCTGTGCGCCCTGTTTCTTGTCCCTTCTCTCACACCTCTTTATAATGAGAGTATTCTAACTTAAGTTTTCTGACTCAGGTGGCATCTGTATGGTTGAAGGTTCGTTTATTCAGGTTCTGGCAGCGGTCCGACTGCCCAGTATGCTCAGTTATCGTGAGAATTTGACGAAAGACCCTCAAATTGTGCTCAATGTCGTGACCAGCGAGGCAGACGCCAGAGAAAAACTGGCTGATTCTCAACAGCGAACGGATGTTTTTGTGGTGGATAACGGGCTGGGCAATGTCTTTGAGTTGATCAAGGACCTGCGCCAAACCTATCCCCGTTTGCTGATTCTGCTCGTTGATGAAGAAGCCGATTTTGGAATGCCAGGGCAGGCGGATGAAGTGTCGGTGGACCCGTTTCACCACGATGATCTCCTGAAGCGGATCAAGCGGCTCACCGAAGAACGTCGCCTGGAAACGCTGCGCGCGGATGCACTGCCCCCGGTGCGCAATTTTGCTAAATCGCTGCGCAAAACCGGTCCCGGCCAGTCAAAACCACAGGCGGCTGTCGAAGCGATCAAAGAGCTGGGTTACGATTATGTCGCCTTCTATAACGTGCTGCCCACCACCCCACCCGAACTCACGCTAAGCGCGCAGGTCGGGCCGAATGCTGTGACCGCGATGGCCCCCCAGAAACAGGATTATGAAAAGTCGCTGGTAGGATGGGTGTGCCAGAACGGGCAAAGCCGGATTGTCGGGGGCGATGATGAGCCGAATCATCCCTTCATCAAACAACAGCGCTTTGGGGCTGGTGCGTGCGTCCCGGTTGGAACCACGCTGCGCTTCGGCGTGATTCTGGCCTGCCGCGAAATGCCCAACGCCATCACCCAACAGAATATCCTGATGCTGGAACTGGTGAGTGCGCAGTTGGCAAGCGCGCTGGCAAAACAAACACGCTCATGACGACCACGCTTCAGATCGGAACCGCACGCAGCCAGCCCGGTGAGATTGTCTACGGGACATTCGAAGCGGTGCCGCTGCCAACGGGGAATTCCGACTTTTTTCCGGTGGTGATCGCTCAAGGGCGAGCCGGTAAAGGGCCGGTGTTGTGGCTGACCGCCAACATTCACGGCAGTGAATACGATGGGGTGGCGGCGATCCATCACCTCATCACGCCTGAACTGGTCGCCCAACTGCACGGGACAGTGATCGCCATCCCGACCTTAAATCCGGCAGGGCTGCGCATTGGCGAGCGCAGTCCCCATTATTTGCGCGGTAAAGACCCCAACCGCCTGTTTCCCGGTATACCCGCCGTTGATGATCCGCCCCCGCGCCACCCGTCGGCTTTAGAACGCGCCTATACACGGCTGTTCGAGCATATCGATGCGACGGCGGATTATCTGATTGATTTGCATGATTTTGGCATCCAGTCGATCCCCTTTGCTTTTCGTGACCCGGTGTTTTACCGCGAATCGCGGGATAAGCCGGTGGCGCGCAAGCTCCAGGAAGCGGTGGGGCAAATGCTTGACGCGTTGGGGCTAACCATTGTTAATGAATTTCTCTCACAGGAATATTTGAAGATCAACCTGCACCGGACGGTCAGCGGCGCGGCGCTGAATAGCGCCCGTATTCCAGCGTTTACGATTGAACTCGGCGGGCAAAAAGTCGTCAACCGCGCGGCGGTTCAGGCGACGCTGAGTGGCATTCGGAATGTGATGCGCTGGGCGGGGATGCTACCCGGCGCGGCGGAACCCATTACCGGCGTACCTGTTCTGAAGCCGGATTATCCGGTGCGCCGTACCACACATCCCCGCGTCCCACAGGCCTGCCTGATCCATTATCTGGTCGAACCCGGTGATTTTGTCCGCGCGGGTGATCCCGTTGCCAAGATGGTCGATGTCTTCGGGCGGCCATTGGGCAGTGATGGTGGTCTGCTCTGCACCGAATTAGATGGTTATGTGTTGGGATTGTTCCCCGGCATGGCTTTTTACCCGAATGAGCCGATCATTGGACTGGCGATACGTGATGACAGTGACCTCTTGATCCCGCTCCCTTAGATTCACTGAATTGGTTTAGCAAGCAACCTATGCTACAATGCCGAGTCAGATGGAGTTTATTTCCCCGCGCATAGGTCACATAAAAAATGATTGGCTCCAAGCTTGGCCCCTATGAAGTCCTAGAGGAAATTGGGCGCGGCGGTATGGCGACGGTGTATCGTGCCTACCAGCCGAATATGGACCGTTTTGTGGCAATCAAGGTCATTCATAAGGCCGTTGCTTCCGACACCCTGCTGCTTGACCGGTTTGAGCGCGAAGCGAAACTGATTGCCCGGCTCGAACATCCCCACATCCTGCCTGTCTATGACTATAATGGGCATCACGATCCGCCCTATATCGTCATGCGTTATCTTCCCACGGGTACACTCAAGGAAATTCTGCTGCGCGACCAGTTACGGTTCAATGAGGTCGCGTATCTGATCCGCCAGATCGCGTCGGCGCTTGATTATGCACACCGGCAGGGCGTTATCCACCGCGATGTGAAGCCGTCCAACATTATGGTGGACATCGACGGGAATGCATTTTTGACCGACTTCGGCATTGCTCGGATGGTTGAAGGAACGGTGGGCCTGACGGCGACCGGCCTGACCGTCGGTACGCCGGGTTATATGGCTCCTGAGCAGGGGATGGGGCTGGCGGTCGATGGCCGCGCAGATGTTTATGCCCTGGGCGTCATGCTGTTCGAAATGCTCACACGCGCCACCCCCTACCACGCCGAAACGCCGATGGGCGTGATTCTTCGCCATATCAACGATCCGGTTCCAGCCGCATCCAGCCTAAACCCCGATGTGTCGCCCGATATTGACCTGATCATTTTCCGCGCGATGGCGAAAGATCCCAACAGCCGCTATGCGACAGCTACCGAAATGGCCGAGGACTTCGTGGCGGTGATCGGTGCGGGAGCGACCAAAACGCCCAAGCACCTGCAAATGCTCGCCGCCCAGACAATTGCCGAATTGGAACAGGTGCGTTCCGAAGCCGCTACGGGCACGCCGGGCGAAATCCCGCCGCCGTCCTATATCGCACCGCCGGGTGAAATGACGGGGCCAACCAATATTTTGCCATCGGGCACCCATCCCGCCGCGAAAAAACGCACCTCCCTGTTCGCCGGGTTGGGTGTGCTTGCTGTATTGGCTGTTATTGGCGTGATCATCGTGCTGATTATGTCCACAGGCGGCGAAAAAGAGTCTCCCAAAGGCAGCCCGCCGCTGACATGCCCGCAAGTTGTCCAGCAAGCGATCACCAACGCCCAGGTGCGCTGTACCGAACTTGGGCCGAACAGCGTCTGTTACGGCAGCGCCGCACTCACCGCCGAATTGAAGGAACCAGGCACGTTTGGTCAGCCGGGCGATCAGGTATCACTGGCGAATTTATCCTCTCTGAAAACGGGCGTATTAAGTACCCAGGATGAGCAGTGGGGTGTCGCGCTCATCCACGCCCAGACATCGCTGTCCGCCGATCAACAGGTGACATTGGTGCTGTACGGCGGCGCGGAACTTCAGCCCCAAGACGACCAGATGCAGGCCTTCACTTTCCAAACCGGTGGACGTTCGGCAACCTGTTCGGAACAGCCCGCATCAGCACTTATTGTTCAGGTTCCATTGGGACAAACGGCGCAGTTCTCAGCCAATGGCGTTCAGATCAGCGCCAGCGGCACGCTGGTCTTGCAGGCCGAACCCTCCCGCGAGATGACGGTTAATGTGTTGGATGGCATGGCAAAAGTCGCGGCGAGGTCCGGCGAACAGGATATTTCGGCAGGGTAC
>DATAMF010000010.1:0-3373 GCA_036260665.1 Aggregatilineaceae bacterium
GCGGCAATTGCAAACACCGCAATATTCCGTCCAGCCATCATCGCCATAAACGCTGTACCGCTGACTAAAGCTAAATCCGTCCAGTCAATACGACGACTACTTAATCCCGCAGCCGCCAATACACCGAGCAGAAGAAGTGCAAACGGCCATACCTGACGTTCGTGAAAATTCGGCGAGGCCCATTCTTGAATAAAGTCTTGCAACACACCGATGCTAACCGTGCGGAATGGATAACTCAGCATCTTGATCCCGTGTGGGTTAACGACAATAGCCAGCACCGAAACAACAGTGACTAACAGCAGTTTTTTCAGTCGGTTCCAACGCACAACCCGTTCATCTTCAGGATTAAAGAGATTCCCAATGATTTCGCCGCCAATGGTTCCGAACAGAAAGATAAAACCAATCGCAAACCCTCCGTGAAGATTGACCCAAAAGATCATAATAAGGGGGATAAACCACAGCCGGTCTATGCGCTCGCGTTTATACAGATGAAGTAGATATAAGACAAGTGCGCCAAGCATAAATGAGAACATCTGAGGTCGAGGGGACCAAAATACGGCGGCGGCTGATGCCCCTAACACAAGGACAAAGGCCCGAATGTAAACATTCCCCTCGCACATAAGGTAGACAAAGCCCATTCCCAGGGTTGCCAGTGCAGCCATATACAGCGCCAATCCAATATTGCCGCTGTCCCCAGGCTGCCCATCGCCGCCAAACAGATCGTAAAACGCATATAGAATGACTTGCGAACCCCAACCATGATCGATCCACTCATGCCCGTACCGCGTATGTGAGAAAAGATCGGTTTTAGGAATTGCCTTTTCTTCCACAATATATTCGCCACTGCGAATATGCCACCATGTATCGGTATCGATAGGAACCCGAACGGCCATTGCGAAGAGGAGAACAAATAGGATAATTCCAGCTAGGCGTTGGATGGTAAGCCTGCGAAAAAACGACATTTTTCTGGTCCTTCGTAGTCCATCGTTGCAGATCATAGTATTAAACGAGGCTGAAGGTAGCGCAAGCAGGTTCTTACGTCAACTCCTCTTCATCATGCAGCTACCACTAATACGATATAATCGCGTCATGACAAGGAGCGAACCCCGTTATGACTGCAAATATTCCCGTTTTGGATACAGACCAATCATCGAGCAACTTTCGCGGCCTCACTTCAAGCGAAGTCCAACAGCGCAAGGCACAGGGACTAACCAATCAGGTTCCACTTCGTTCGAGCCGCTCATTAACACAGATTTTTAGAGAAAACTTTCTCTCGCTGACGAATACTATTCTGTTCGGAATTATGATTGTACTCGTAACCGTTGGTGAACCCGGCGATGCATTTGTAACCGGCGGTGTGGTGTTGATTAATGTCGGCATTGGCGTATTTCAGGAACTTCGTGCCAAACGCCAACTTGATCGGATTGCACTCCTCACGCGCCCGCGTGTGATTGTCTTGCGGGACGGGCAGGAACAGCAAGTTGATCCCAACGAGGTTGTTCGGGATGATTATCTTCTGATCCGGCCCGGCGATCAGATTGTGGTCGATGGCAAACTCGTGAGCGAGAAGCGGATTGAAGTGGATGAATCGCTCCTGACCGGAGAATCCGACCATGTGGTGAAGGAATGCGGCGCTAAAGTGCTCTCTGGCAGTTTTTGCGTCACCGGAACAGGTATATATATTGCAGAGAAAATTGGCAAAGAAAGTTTCGCCTATCAATTAGCAGCAGGCGCGCGTGAATATCGCCGCGTGTTGACGCCGCTTCAACGCCAGATCAGCATTATCGTGCGCGGGCTGGTAATTCTCGCTATTGCGCTGGCGGTGCTGCTCATGCTCTCATACGCTATTGAAGAAAAGCCATTTGAAGAAATTGTCCAGTCAGCAGCCGTGGTGATTTCGCTGGTTCCACAGGGTCTTTTACTGATGATAACCGTGGCTTATGCACTGGGTGCTATGCGAATTGCCCAGCGCGGTGCCTTAGTGCAACAGATTAATGCGGTTGAGTCGCTGAGTAATGTGGATATTTTATGTCTGGATAAAACCGGCACGCTGACGACAAACCGGATTCAACTCCGACAGATTGTTCCCCTAACACAGGATGAAGCGCAGATCCAGAAGTTGATCGGCGACTTCATTGCCAGCACGGGAAAAGTGAACCGCACGGCAGAAGCAATTGCCGAAGCCTGCTCTGGCGAGGCTCACAAACCAATTATTGAGATTCCATTCTCATCTGATCACAAGTGGAGCGGTGCATCTTTTGATGACGGTGTAATGCAGGGAAGTTATGTCATTGGTGCGCCGGAAATGCTCCTTCCTCACATTTCAAACGGTGAAGAACTGCGCGAAGATACCGATGTGTGGACGGATATTGGGCTGCGTGTGCTCTTGTTTGCCCACCATCCTGATCAACTGGTCGTGCCTCAAAACGGACGACCTTCACTGCCGAACTCGCTCCAACCGTTAGCGTGGTTAACTTTTTCAGATGAACTGCGTTCGGATGCAAAACAAGTTTTGGAGCAGTTCCAGCAAGCCGGGGTTCAACTTAAACTGATTTCGGGTGATAACCCACAAACAGTTGCGGCGCTAGCTCAGTTGGCCGGAATCAGCCACGATGTCGCTGTTGTATCGGGTCTGGATCTGGCCGAGATGCAGCCGGATCAATTTGAAAGTCAGGTGGAACATGCGACTGTCTTTGGACGTATCACACCCGAACAGAAGCAGCTAATTGTCAAATCGCTGCGTGCTCGTGGGCATTATGTCGCTATGATCGGCGATGGTGTAAACGATGTACTCTCGCTCAAACAGGCACAAATGGGGATCGCCATGGAAAGCGGGAGTCAAGCCACGCGCAGCGTAGCGGATATGGTCTTGTTAGGCGATCAATTCGGAATATTGCCTGAAGCGATCAGAGAGGGACAGCGTATCCTGAATGGCATGCAGGACGTTATGCGCCTGTTCCTTTCACGCACACTTTATGCAGCATTGCTTATTATCATTGCCGGATTCATCGGCACAGAGTTCCCCTTTACACCGCGCCACAACGCGATACTGACCACCTTGCCACTTGGCATTCCGGCTGTGCTGCTCACCATTTGGGCGCGTTCCGGACAACCACAAAAGAATTTGCTCCGCTCAGTAACTGAGTTTGTGCTCCCAGCCGGATTTAGCATTACGCTTGTGACCTTGGTTGTTTACCTGCTCTATCTGAATAGCTCACTCCAGCTTCAGCGAACTGTCCTCACGACCACCGCGCTGTTATGCGGGCTGCTGTTAATTGTTTTTGCGGAACACTCGGTGGATGAGTGGGAAAGTCGTAAAAAACTGAGCACAGATCGCCGCCGAGTTTATCTGGCGCTGCTTATGCTCGCACTT
>DATAMF010000014.1:0-7586 GCA_036260665.1 Aggregatilineaceae bacterium
GTGAGCGGGGCGGCAAGCGCGGGGCGTAGCGCGATACGCCCCTACGGGGAAGATCGGGACGGCGATCAGGGATCGTTTCGTTTGGGGCGAGTGGTTGGCAGCAGCGGAGCCAAGCCTTTCATATCGTCCAGGATAAAATCAGTGTTTTCGGCGGTTTGGGGCAGCGCAAACCAAGCAGCCTCATAGCCCTGATGCATCCAGAACACCAAATTAGGATTCGGGGAGGTAGGTTGTATTCGCGTGTGCATCGATGATGAAGCAATCTGTGCCACGAAAAACACCTGCCCCATCCATAACAAATACTGCCGGGCGGTCCCGTGTAGGGTTCGATTGATGCGCGGTGGAAGGTTCGTAGTTCGACAAGATGATCCATAACGAAGCTGCCCCTCTAAAAGGCAACATGAGTATGATATAATCGCGCCAGATACACCAGATAGACTATTGAGGATCGCAGGTATGTTGGACAAGCTGGCAGGCATCGAAGCTCGCTACGAAGAACTGGAACGCGAGATCGCTAATCCAGATAATATCAGTCATTATGAAAAAGTGGTTGAGCTTTCGCAGGAAAAAGCGGAAATCGAAGAGGTTGTCAAAGCGGCGCGGGCGTACCGGGCGACTCTGAATGAATTGGAACAGGCGGAGACGCTGTTCGAAGACCCGGATATGGGCGAACTGGCACGCGAGGAAGCGACCCGGCTGCGGGAACAGATTCCAGCGATGGAAGCGAACATTCTGCGGCTGCTGCTGCCCAAAGATCCGCGCGATGATAAAAACGTGATCGTGGAAATTCGCGCCGGGGCGGGGGGCGATGAGGCCGGGATTTTTGCGGCGGATTTGTTCCGCATGTACAGCCGGTATGCCGAAGAAAACCGCTGGAAGGTCGAGATTCTCGACGCGCATGATACCGGAATTGGCGGCTATAAAGAAGTCGTGTTTGAGGTGAAGGGACACGCCGCGTATTCCCGGCTGAAATATGAGAGCGGCGTCCACCGTGTGCAGCGCGTCCCGGCGACGGAAAGTCAGGGGCGGATTCACACGTCCACCGCAACGGTGGCGGTTTTGGCGGAAATGGATGATGTGGATGTCCAGATCAACCCGGATGATCTCCGCATTGATGTATTTCGGTCGGGCGGGGCAGGCGGGCAAAACGTCCAGAAGAACTCCACCGCGATTCGGATCACCCATCTGCCGAGTGGACTCGTCGTGGCATGCCAGGACGAACGCAGCCAACTGCAAAACAAAACACGCGCGATGAGCATTTTGAGGGCAAGGTTGTACGACATCGAGCAGGAACGGATTCGCAGCGCACAGGAATCAGATCGGCGCAGCCAGATCGGGTCGGGGGACCGGAGCGAGAAGATTCGCACCTATAATTATCCGCAAAATCGCGTCACGGATCACCGGATTGGGGTCACCAGTTATAATCTGCCTGCCGTGATGGATGGGGCCATTGATCAGTTTATCGATGAACTGGCGACACGCGAAGAGGCCGAACGACTGCAAGCCGTTGGTGCCTAAGATGGAACGCGTTGATCAAGCCCTCGCCTGGGCACGAACGGTGCTGGCGGGGGCTTCTGATTCTGGTCCAGATGCGGATCTGCTGGATGCGACGCTGCTGCTGATGCATATCATGGGGGTGTCGCGGGCGGCACTGGCGACGCATCCTGAAATGCCCCTCACGGCGGAACAGGCGGCGGAATTCCGGCGGCGGTTGGATGACCTGGCTCGTGGTGTTCCGCTGGCGTATGTGACAGGCACGCGGGCGTTTTTTGACCGGGATTTCAGAGTCACGCCCGCTGTGTTGGTTCCACGGCCTGAAACGGAACATCTGATCGAGGCGGCGATGGAATGGGCGCGCGGGCGGCAGAGGCTGCGGGTGGTGGATGTCGGGACGGGCAGCGGCGCAATTGCGGTGACGCTGGCGGCAAAACTGCCGGATGCACGGGTGTGGGCGGTGGATATGTCGGCGGACGCGCTGAAGGTCGCACGGGGAAACGCGGATCGCTACGGGCTGGGGGAACGAATCACGTTTTGGCAGGGGGATCTGCTCGAACCGCTGATCAAGGTTGAGCAGCAGATTGATCTGATCGCGGCGAATCTGCCGTATATCGCAGCAGATGAATTGCAGACGCTGACTGTGGCGCTATATGAGCCGCGCCTGGCATTGGATGGCGGCGCGGATGGATTGGATGTGATCCGGCGGCTGATCGAACAGGCTCCGCGCGTGCTGGCAGCGGATGGATTGATGGTGCTGGAGATCGGAGCGGGGCAGGGCGAACGTGTGCGGGAATTGGCGGCAGCAGTGTTTCCCGCCGCACGGGTGCGGGTGATCCATGATTACGCGGGGCATGATCGCGTCGTGACCGTGAATGGCGGCATTGGGTGAGGCATGCTATAAGTTGCATGGTGCGCGGTTCACCCCTATCCTCCCGGCCTCCTTTCCCCGCACGCGGAGAAAGGAGGGGTAAAACAACCCTACTCCCTACCCTCCGCAAGCAGGAAGGGGGAAGATCGGGCGCGGCGGAATGGTACCAGGATGGAAGATGTATAACGGCGTACATCTAAAGCAGGCTGTGAATTAGATGGCTAAAATTATTTCTATCGAATTTCCTGAAGCGGCGATTCTGGCGGCAGAAGTTCTGTGCGCCGGGGAATTAATCGTGCTGCCTACCGATACGGTGTATGGGGTGGGGGCGCGTATTGATGCGGATGCGATCAACCGGATTTTTGCGGCGAAACAACGCCCGCCCGAAAAGGCGATTCCGGTGTTGGTGGCGGATGTGGATGGGGTGGAACTGGTGGCGCGGGAATTTCCCGACGCGGCGCGGCGGCTGGCCGATGCATTCTGGCCGGGGCCGCTGACGCTGGCACTGCCCAAGCGCGACGGGCTGCCCGCGAATCTGTCGCAACTGGACACGGTGGGCGTGCGCGTACCGGATCATGAGGGGGCGCGGGCGGTGATCCAGGCGGCGGGGGGCGCGCTGGCGGTGACGAGCGCGAACCGATCAGAGGAACCCCCGGCGTGCAGCATCCAGGAAGCGATTGGGTATCTGGTGGACCGGGTGGCGTTGTACCTGGATGGCGGGCCGTGTTCGGGCGGGGTGCCCTCGACGGTGGTCACGTTTGAGGGCGAGACACCGCGCATTCTACGGGTGGGGCCGATCAGCGAGAGTCAAATTTGGGCGACTGCTGCGAAAAAATTATGAAAAATAGTCCCAAAGTTGTGCGACCGGACTTTCTTCACGCTGGTATTTACCATATTGCATGCTACAATCGAAAGTAATGAGTGAACCAAAGGACCGAGGCCGTGCGGCGATCATTATTGTTACGGAGGGGTTTTGTGCCCGGTGGTAAAGAAGAGATGCGTGCTGGAAATTGGATGATGCGGTATGAGCGCCTGGCGATTTGGGCCAGGGCGGAATGGCAGCAGCAGCAAGGGGACCGGCCCTTTCAACTGTTATGGGCGTCCGAAAGCTGCGGAAATCAACTTGCCCAAAGCCGTGTCAAGCCGCGCCGCCGGTTAAAAAGCAATACCTACTTTACAGGTGTGAAACAGATCACCTGCCCCGAAGTCATCTCCATCAGCGAATATATTGTGCCGGGGCGGCACGCGATGCTGGGGGAAACGGTGGGCGCGTTTATATTCAGCTTCAACCACCCCAAGGGATCATTTGACGTGCTGTACGTCAGTTCCTACTACCGCGACGACGATCCGAATATCATCTCGATTGCGCTGGTTCCGCTGGAACATCTGGACGCGTGGGTGTATTTTGAGTCGCTGTGCAACGAAGCGGTACGACGCCCGAGCCGACGGCAGGATGTGTATATTATCGGCGGGACGAACGCCTTTTTTAAGCCCACCGTCGAATGGGATGAGGTGATTCTGCCGACGCGCATCAAGGACGATCTGCGGTCGGATATGGAAGCGTTTTTTAAGGATGGCGTGCCGATTTACCAGGAGCTTAATCTCGCGCCGTTTCGAAAACTGCTGCTGGTGGGACCGCCGGGCACGGGCAAAACGATGCTGTGCGCGGCGATGGCAAAACTGGCGCTGCGGAAAAAACGGGTCGTGGTGTATGTGTCCGGCGCGGATGATGACGGCGCATCGTTCCACAAGATTCACCATGCACTGAACGTGGTGGCGAATGCCGGGTATCCCGTGCTGCTGATCGTGGAAGAGATTGATGTGTATCTGCGCAAGGATGACAAGGCGCGGATTCTGAATGTGCTCGACGGGCTGGAGTCGCCGCACAACCCGCGCGGCGCGCTGCTGCTGGCGACGACGAATTATCCCGAAGTGATTGATGAGCGGATCGCCAAACGGCCCGGACGCATGGACCGAATTCTGGTGATCCCGCCGATTCAGGACGTGGATCTGGCGAGCCTGATGCTCGAACATTATATGGGGCCGCAGTGGCAGGAAGAACACCGTACCGTGGTGACGCAATTGGTGGGGCAGACGGGCGCGTTTGTGCGCGAAGTAGCACTGCATGCTCGAATGCTCGCGGCACATAATAACCAGCGGGTGGTGAGCCTGGAAACCCTGACTCAGTCGATTGCCAGCCTGTCTACCCAGATGGAATCGGGGGACGATTTGCTGCCGCGCCGCCGGGTGGGTTTTGGCAGCGGGCTGGGCGGTAACGGGTTTGGGGTGTTCACCGCGGAACGCGATACGCCGATTGAACCGGATCGCAGCGAAGACTAAGGCTGCGCCACTATTTTCTTTACCCATCCCCCCTTGCCCCTTCCCTAAGGGAAGGGGAGTCAAACTCACAGAATGTGGGGAATTATTTTCTTGGATCAGCCTAACCATCCCGTCGTAAAATGAAAATTGGGCGCAGCAAGCCGCGTCCTTACCAAAACGGGCGATTCTCGGCTGAAAACTGGCTTAAGTTGATGCCTATGAGCGCCAGCGGAAGGGGAAAAGGCGGTAGCTACAAAAGCACAGGAGCTGATGAGGCTCCTCTTTTTGTTTGTACGGTGCTCGCATGTGCGGACAATACCGACACGCACAAATCGTTGCGACTTTATGTGAGGTGTATTAGAACCAATTACAGAAATAAGAGCAGGGTGCCAATCGTAAAAAAACACGATGATCATTTACACTACCTGCTGCCGCGTGCTCGTGTGTATAGTTGGGGACACTTGGAGGTGTATGAGCGTACAGGCGCAATTCGAAGCACTTGTTCCAATTGCCGTCGCGCTGGTGTTGTCGAGCGTGATCGGCCTGGACCGGGAATGGCGGCGCAGTGCTGCCGGAATCCGAACGCACATGCTGGTCGGTATGGGCGCGGCACTGGTCATGGTGATGGGGCGCGAACTGTACGGTGAAGATGGATCGTCCCGACTGGCACAGAATGTCATTACGGGGATCGGTTTTCTGGGGGCAGGGGTGATCCTACGCAATGAGCATACGGTGCATCAACTGACAACCGCCGCCTCGATCTGGCTGGTGGCGATGATCGGACTGGCGGCGGGGGCCGAACTCTATGTGCTGGCCGGTGGAACGACATTGATGGGTTGGTTTGTGCTCACCGTGCTGCGGCTTATCACCAAACGACATACTTTGCCAGCAGAAAACGATTAGTGTTCGTCGTCTTTGGGAAGATGCCGCTCGATGTGATTTTTCACGGCAAACACTGCGGCTTCGGCGCGATTGGACACTTGAAGTTTGCTCAGAATGTTACCAACATAATTGCGGACGGTGCCTTCACCCAGGAAAAGCTGCGAGGCGATCTCGCGGTTGGTGAGTCCTTCGACCATCAGGGCCAGGATGCGCATTTCTTGCGGCGTCAGTTCTGAAAACGCCGATGCTTCTTTGACCTGGGCGGCCTGACGGACTTCTTCAAGCAGCGCTTTGGTCATGGTGGGGTCAATTAAGGCGTCGCCACGACCTACCGTGCGGATGGCATCGACTAAATCGCTGCTGCCAACGCGCTTGAGGACATAACCAACGGCACCAGCCCGGACGGCATCCATCACCAGTTCATCCTCAGCATACGAGGTAAGCATGATGACTTTGGTGGCGGGGAGTGCGCTGACAATCTGTTCACAGGCTTCGATGCCCGACAGCCCACCCGGCATGCGAATGTCCATGACGATGATATCGGGTTTGTGAGCTATGGCCTGCCGAACTGCATCAATACCATTTTCGGCTTCGGCAACCACCGTGAAGTCGGGCTGTTGGTCTAGCAGAGCTTTTAGCCCTGCGCGGACGACGGCATGATCGTCAGCAATAAGAATACGCAGTGGGGTCACTCAGTTCTCCGGTCGGATTAACAATAATCTTCGGACAGCTTGGGTTGCCAATGGCAACGCGTGTGTTTCGATTATACCTGTTGACGTCTTAAAAACCAGTCAAAAGATTTTATTGTTTTCTGCGAATAGTTAACCCAATTATTCCTGTGTCAGATCGTCAAGGACAAAGCTCGTGAATGCTGATCATGATTATACGCTGAAGATGCTAGATGCGCTCAGCCGGGCGGCTGCGGCAGTGACGAGCGATCTCAGTTTGCCGCGAACATTGCAGACCATCGTTGATATTGCCCGCGAACTAGCCCAGGCGCGATATGCTGCTTTGGGCGTGCCGAACGACGATGGAACACTCAAAGCGTTTATCACCTCTGGACTTGAGGCGGGGGTGGTGCGGAATATCGAACACGAGCCGCGCGGGTTGGGGCTGTTGGGGGCGATTCTGGAATCGGATACCCCGATCCGGCTCGAACAGATCACCGATGATGCGCGTTCGGTTGGATTTTGTGCGCATCATCCACCCATGACCAAATTCCTCGGTGTGCCGATCATCAGCCGGGGCGAACGGTTGGGCAACCTGTATCTGACCGATCCGTTGGATGATGAACCATTCGATGAAGACGACGAGCGGCTGATTGTGCTGCTGTCGAAACATGCAGCGGTGGCAATCGAAAATGCGCGGCTGTCGGAGCAGCTTCAATCGCTGGCGCTGAGCCGCGAACGTGACCGAATCGGGATGGAGCTGCATGATGGCGTGATCCAGTCGGTGTATGCGGTGGGGATGAAGCTGGAGATTCTGCGCGGCCAGTTCCCGATGACGCCGGAACAGGAAACGCAGTATCACGCGATTATCACTGATCTGAACCAGATCATTGAGGATATTCGTAATTACATTCGCAACCTGCGCAGCGCGCGCGAAGAGCAGGTTACGTTTAAGCAGCGGCTTGAAAATCTGGCACGGCATTTCCGCGATTTTGCCCAGGTCGAAGTCACGGTGGATGTGCCCGGATCGCTGCGGACGCTGAACGATCAACAGCGGCACTCGCTCACACAGATCGTGCGGGAAGCGTTGTCAAATGTGGCGCGGCATGCGAAAGCGACGCAGGTTCGGATCGTGGTGCGGGAAGTCGGTAATAATCTGACGGTTGGTGTTGAAGATAACGGGCAGGGATTCGACACATCCAAGACGGAAACCCTGAACAGTTTTGGCCTGCGGATTTTGTGTGAGCGCGGCGCGATCAGCGTACGGGCCGATGTGTTAGAAGTCGTTTACCCGGATCGCACCGAAGAATTCGCGTTTGACAGTCAAGGGGTAAAAAATGAGCTAGCCGCGT
>DATAMF010000232.1:0-1523 GCA_036260665.1 Aggregatilineaceae bacterium
CGCCGATGGTGATCGTGATGCGGGGGCGGCGCAGATGCACGATTTTGTCCCAGACGAGATAGGTGCCGCCAAAACCCATCGGCACGACGGCGGCTCCGGTCATCTGCGAGAGATAGGACGCGCCGGATTTGACATCATCAATCGATTTTTCCCACGTGCCGCCTTCGGGGAAAATGCTGAGCCGCCCGCCGGATTTCAGGACTTCGATCATCTGCTTGAGGCCATCCCGATCCACTGAGCCGCGCTTCATGGGGATCAGGCCAATGTGACGGATGATCCAGTCGCCGGGCCAGAGCAGTTTGAAATCACCGGGGCCGACAAAGACGGTATCAAAGGGCATCAGGGTCATACTGAGCAGGGCATCAAAGGTGGACAGGTGATTGGCGGTATAGAGTACCGGGCCGGGGGTGGAAAGATGGTGCTGGCCGGTAATGGTGGTGCGGGTCAACAGGCGGATGATCAGGCGGCCTCCGAAACGGAGCAGGCGGCGAGTCCAGCGGGCACGACGGTCTAACATGGCATAAGTCCTTGTGTAAAAAAGACGAATTTTAACTTTTCGGTGAAATTCGCGTTACAATACTGGCCCTACTATATCCTAAGTCAGGAGAGAACGCGCGTGCAGGAAGACATTCGTTCTACCCAAGAGATATTTGGTGATCTGTTCGGCGGGCTGGCGAGTCTGGGGGCGCGCGGCGTCGATGGTTTTGTGATCGCGAAAGCATTGGCGCGGCTGCTCATCCAGCAGGGCGTGATCAAGAAGGATATTTTTATCGCCACGATGCGCGATGTCGCCCAGGAAGAACTCGAAGAATCGGACGAACTGACGAATTTTTTGAGCGAGGCGTTCGCGGAAGTGATCGCGAATGTTCAGGAGCGCGAGCGGCGGGTTAAAGGCACGGGCACCGGCGAAACGCCTCAGCCATAAGCGATGATCGAGACGGACCTGGACCGGATCGCGGCGGTATCTGATCAACAGCGAGACGATACCCAGGCGTTTATGTATTATGTGCAAACGATGTGGGATCAGGAGGGGCGCTCTGAGGCCGAGTTGGATGCTCTGGTGGAGGAGATCGCCGCCGAGGTGGTCCCACAAATTGATTGTACGGGGTGCGCGAACTGCTGCCGCAGCCTGGGGTTGGGACTAACGCCGTCCGATATTTCCGCGATGGCGCGGGCGCTGCACGTATCGGGGGCGCAGGTGATCGCGCGGTATGTCGATTTTGAGGCGGCGCGGCGCGAAGGCGAATGGGGGATGATGCGGTGTTCGCCGTGTCCACTGCTGCGCGCCAACCGCTGTTCGATCTATTCATCCCGCCCCAGCACATTAAAAATAATCGGGCATGTCCGCGCGCCGTCCAGCGCCACATCCATCGACCACAAAAAATCAGGGGTCAAGCCGGGGTAAATTTGGCACGCTTGGGGACGGGATGAATAGATCGAACAGCGGTTGGCGCGCAGCAGTGGACACGGCGAACACCGCATCATCCCCCATTCGCCTTCGCGCCGCGCCGCCTCAAAATCGA
>DATAMF010000027.1:0-2232 GCA_036260665.1 Aggregatilineaceae bacterium
TATCGGGCCAATCATCGCCATCCCAGCCATACGCACGTTCTTGGGGCTGAGCGTCCGTCCTCGGATGCTGAGATTGCCAGAGACCAGCAGGTACAGCCCGAATAGGACGAGAGGAATTTCAATACAGATCATGGCATATCCCCCACACTAGGATTTCTTTTTGAGCGTCTTGCGAAACTTGGTTAACGCCGCTTCATATTCAAGCTCGGCATATTGGGCACTGTTCAGACGGGCCCAATCCAGCGCCAGCTTGTGACCCGTAACATGAGCCGCTGGTTTGCAGGACCAATAGGCGGTATGGCTGGCAATATTCCAACTGGTGACAATATTGCCAGCGTTCACCGGGTAATCGATGACGCCCGCATCCTTATACGCATGAATCGGCTCCAACGGCAGGGCGATAGCGTCTTGCTCATCATACACATTAAGCCACAGCCCGTGTTTGGGATCGACCCGCACCGGACAATCCAGTCCTTCATGAATACTTAGGATGCCGCCATAGGCGTTGCCGCGCAGCGCATACACCGCCATTGGGGACCCCAAGAGAATCATATTGATCAGCACGAGGCCGTAATCCGCGATATACTGCGAATGTCCCGTATCTTTGGTGTGGTCCCACACATAGTCGGATGAAATCACGCTGCCGAGACTATGCGCGATAATTGTCAGCGGGGAATAATCATCACCCACACGCTCAGCGAGGCTGTCCTGAGCCAACTGGCGGACAGCGGTATCCATATGGGCATGAATTGCGCGATAGACTGGATTTTCAGGATTGCTCTCGTAAGCCGCTACATCCCCCAGCAATCCGACCATATTCCGTCGAAGCTGGTAAGTCAGGCTGAAGTGACCACGACGCCCTGTTTTGCCAAACAGGAGTTCGAGCAGCGCATCCTGCGGATCTTGTGTGACGGGGTCCCAGCACACAGCTTGAAACCGGAGCGCTTCATCCGGCGTGGGCAACTTAACATCGGTTAAGTGAAGTTCGTGCAGATGTTTGGCAAACGCGGCGCGAATATTCTCTTGAAGCGGCTCGCAATAGGTTCCACCCTGACGCCGCCACCCAATGCCGTGGACGATCAAGACATTGAGAGATTGTGCCATTTCCCCACCTCTCTATACACACCACCAGATAAAGTTTAGTCTATTCAGGATAGATCAGAAGTCAAGCAAAAGGAGCCCCGAAAAGAGGGGGATCAGAGCATAAAAAAACCGGCGCAACGTGTTGCGCCGGGAAAATCAACCTTCGTAATAGGCTAGCAGGGCCGTTGCCATATCGTCCATACACGGCCTGACATCGTACCACTGACCGCCCTTGCCCACATTCCAGAGGTGGACGCCGCGCACATAGGGATCTTCTTCCACCTGATAGGTGTACTGGATCACATCGCGGATGATCAGATCGCAGGGGGGCATCAGTGTGCCGCCGCCGATGCCAAATTCGGTGATATACACGGGCAAATCCGCCGCCGCAGGCAGCACCTGCAACAGCCGCTCATAAATAATCCGGTGCCGGAACGCCAGCCAGACATCATCCTCGGAGGCAGGTGTGAGATCACCGCTGCTGTAGGCGTGAAGCGCGACTCCGTGGGTCCGGCCTGACTGGCAGGGATGATCAACCGCGTACTGGTAAGCTGGGAGCAGTTGGTCGAACAGGGCCATATCCGGGTTACCGCCCGGAAGCGAGAACAACAGCAAACAGCGGCCTTGCTCGTCTGCGAGGCGCATCATCTCGATGCTGAACTGCGCGATCCAATCCAGCGGGGCGGCACATTCGTTCATGTACTCATAATAATCCGCATTGACGTTATCCCAGTACGGATCGAGGATATCCATCCAGCGCTGGGCGGTGGTCACAGGATCGGGATTTTCTCCGATATGAACAGGACAATCGTCCTCGCCTTCAACCGTCAGCAGTGTCCGGTAAACCAGCACCGTATCGGGCGAAATTTCAGCAATTTCGTTCAGTGTCTCTTCCGCTCCGTTCAACCCTTTGACGGTTCCCACTGGATGCCCGCTCTCAGCCATGCACCGGACAAAAGCGATCACCTCATCATGCGGGGTGTCATTCAAGACATGCAAGCCCATCAGCGTCGTATCGGGGATGGAGCCTTGCAGAATCAAACAGGCACGCATACTGTCCAGATCGGCACCGGGTGAGGTCAGCGCCAGCCAACCATTCGCCGCATGCGCCCACACCGTACCATCACTGGCGGTTTGGAGTTCGCTCAC
>DATAMF010000039.1:0-4236 GCA_036260665.1 Aggregatilineaceae bacterium
ATCGGAGATGAAACCCTGATGTTTACCCTCAAACCATTCTTTACGGCCCCGGCTGGACTTCTTGCCCTCCCCCAATGTGCCGCTGTACTGCGTGTCACAATGCGGAACCCGCCCGGTATACACCCGGTTTTGCAGCATATCCCGCACCATTTCTTTATTGATGGGCTGTTTGCCCGCGCGTAACTGCTGGATCACGGGCTGTTTGTTCATCCAGGCGGCAATATCGGCATCACTGTATTTTCCGGTTCGATACATCCGATACGCCCGCCGTACCACGACAGCCACCCGCGCGACGATATACAACCCGGCGGGATAATCTTCGGTAGCCTCAGCCAGCGTGACCAGCCGATACCCGATGGGCGCAATACTGCCGTTAAACTCCCCACGTACCGCCCGCTGTTTTTTAGCCCGTTTGGTATCGCTGCTAAGATTGCGCGAATAGAAGGCCGAAAAGACCGCCAGCATTTGTTCCATCATGGCCGCGTAGGGGGAGTTGTCGTCATCTTCGCTGAACCCTTCGACACAATGCAGCTTGAGTCCGTATTCACGCCGGAGCAGCATTTTGATCATGACGGTTTGTTCGTGATCGCGCGCCAGCCGATCAAACTTCCAGAGCATCACCCCATCAAACTTGCCCCGTTCGGCAGCGGCCCGCATTTCCTGAAAGCCGTTGCGGTCCAGACTCCACCCATCTTTAGCGCCATCCTTGTACACGGCAACGATCACGCCCCCGCGTGCTGCAATTGCTTCACGGCAGACCGTTTCCTGATCTTCGAGACTCAATTCATTTTGCATATCGGAGGAATAGCGGCAGTAGATCGCAAAACGCAGACGCTTAGTGGTTTGATCAGACATGGTTTTGTTCCTTTGCTTGAGTAGATTCATCCGGTTCAACAGTTGGTAAAACAGACTGGGCAAGAATCAGGACACCCCGCGTGAGGCGTTTTTCACCCCGCAGGATCGGCGTATACACGCCATCCTCTACCGTGACCTTGCCCCCAGAAAAGACGTAACGCGGCATGCCCTACGCCTCCTCTGTGACCGGAACAGCAAAGCAGCCCACACCGACAGATAAGTCAGGAGGGCTGCTGAATCTACGCAAGACAAAGGTCAAGCGCTGCTGTATAATGCTTTGCAGCCCGTTCACTGCTGTACTCAGTGTCGGGTTAGAACTGTGTGGAGTGCTCCAACACTCCGCACGGTTCGCCTTTTTGTTCTCAGTTGTGACCATGACAGTACAGCGAATTGCTGGCTTTGTCAAATGCTGATCAGGTTGGTTTACAGGGGGCATCATTTGTTACCCCCGGCCAGCTTGGAAAATACCTCCCATTTTTCACCCGCCATCAAATCCATATCGGTGATACTGAACCCTTGTTCATGCAGAAAAGCGAGGGTTTGCGCGAGGCTGGCCGCGCTCCCTTGTTCCTGTTCAACCCCGACCCGCTGTGCTGGCTACACCACACATCCGTTCGAATTTGAGGGGAGACTCCTCACTCAGGCAGCCTTACGAGAATAGGCATGATGAAGCCCGCCCAGCACCGGGCGCGCGACGATCTCACCCTCATCCACTGGCGGCGATGCCAGCGCGGATGGGATACGCTGGTTGATGCCTTGATGTGGACGGTCTTCATTGAAGTAACACACATATTCGTGCACGACGCGTCGTAAGTGCTTCTCACTGAGAATGAGGATGTGATCGAGACATTCTCGACGCAAACTGCCGATGAAGCGCTCGCAGTAGGCGTTGGCGCGCGGTGCGCGTACCGGCGTGCGCAAGACCTCCATCTCGGCGGCTACGTGGGCGAAGTGGTCGCCGAATTTCCGGTCATTGTCGCGGATCAAGTAGACGGGGTGTTGACCAAAGGGAGTGGCTTCACGTAATTGCTGGGCGACCCAGGCATCGGAAGGGGATCGGGTCACGTTGAAGTGAATGACCTGGCGGGACTCCAACTCGATGATCACAAATACGAAAATGGTCCGGAAGAAGACGTCGTAGGTCTGCACAAAATCACACGCCCACCTATCAGCCGCATGGTTGCGCACGAACGTCGACCAGGTTTGCCCACTGGGCCGCAAGCGCGGCATCCGTTTCAGATACTTCTGGATCGTGCGTTTGCTGACCTGAATACCCAGTTTGAGCAGTTCCCCTCGGATCCGTTCTGCGCCCCACAGACGGTTGTCCGTCGCCAGCTGCCCGATCAACCGGATGGTCGTCACAGGCAGCGTGGCGGGTTGGGGGTTGGTCTTCGCTTTCGATTTGTGTCGCCAGACAATCTTGAAGAGATCGCGATGCCACCGGATCAATG
Organism: Aggregatilineaceae bacterium; assembly: GCA_036260665.1. Lineage (GTDB taxonomy): Bacteria > Chloroflexota > Anaerolineae > Aggregatilineales > Aggregatilineaceae > DATAMF01. The sequence goes on from DATAMF010000039.1 coordinate 2,307, forward strand.
TGTCAGGCTGGACGATCATCAAGGCCTCTTTCCAGGAGGGCAGCAAACGCGCCAGCAACACCAATAAACGCCGATCCTTGTCCGTCAATGGCGGTCGTTTCTTCTCTCGGCTTAGCACGATCACCTGCTGTCGCAGAAATGCATTCTCCAATACCAACTCCGACCGTCCGCGTGTCAGGTCAGCCACGGTGCCCAGTACCAACGACTGGGTCGTCGGTTTGACCCAACGTTGGATACACGGTTCCCGCAGTTTCAGGATGGGATACACAAGTAGCCACAGCACACGACCGATCAGGCGCATCATCATGTCCTTTCAAGACAAAGCCCAGGCGCAAACCGGGCCAGTCTATAACATGACGTGTATTCCTGCCAGCTTGACGGTAGGGCTGTGGTCAAATTGCCAGGATTTCTTCGCCTCATTTCGAACGGATGTGTGGTGTAGCCAGCACAGCCGGAGACGCGCGGCGTGTGGTGGAGGGCGGGTCGTGGTCCGACGATCAGGGCAGCGCCCGCTGCGTGTACCGCAACGACCTCTATCCGAACGGCAGGTACAGCAGTGTCGGCTTTCGGGTTGTGGTCGCGTCCCCCATCTAAAGGTTTTGCTGATCACTGATCGGGGCGGTGCTGCGCAGCAGCAGGCGCGTGCGGAAATCGGTAAACTGCTCGGCGGATGGCTGCATCAAACCCGGCAGCCAGAAGGTTATTCTGCCTTGAACAGGCGCTCAATCGTGTTCATTGTGTCGCGGCGGGTGGGTAATGGGGCCTGCCACAGCGTAGCAACCGATACCACCAGCTTCGGCAGCAGTCCCGTTCGATAGTCTCCATTTTCATCGGGCTGTACAGCAGTATACAGCTCGTTGGCCTGCCGTTGATAAAAATGTGTATCCCGGCGCAGTGGATCGATAATCCAGTATTCACGCACTCCGGCGGTTTCGTATTCCTTAAATTTGTCGCCGTAATCGCGCGCGGTGCTTTCGGGCGAAACCACTTCAATACAAATATCTGCCGGGCCGATCATGGCCGTATCCGTGAGTTGACCGGGGTTATCGTTGAGGATAATTTGGACGTCTGGTTCACGAAACGAGCGGGTCGCATCCAGCCGCATCACAAATGGCGCGCTGACGGCTCGCCCAATCGGGTTGAACTCAAAATAAATATCCAGCAGATAGCGCAAATAGAGCGTGAGCGCATCATGCTTGAGCGAGGCGGGCGACATTCGGATCACAGCTCCTCTCACCCATTCGTGAAATTCCCCGGCATAGTGGGACATATACATCTCAACCGAAATGTCAGTCGCCACAATCTCCCCAGCCGGGAGGGTGGCCGGAGCGGTGAAGGTTAACGTTGCAACCATAGCGGCACTCTCCTGGTTAACCTTTTACCTCAATTGTAGCAAAGCGGGCATGACGGGAGCGAGTCCAGGTCATGCCCTGATTTTTGTATAGGCCCGACAGTTGCAGCCAACCGTGCGGACGGGACTCACCTGCGCCATCTTGATGCCTGCCGCCGCCTCTCAGAAGCCGTAGCCGCTGAGCATGTCTGGGAAGCGCCACGCCGTGCGATCACAGGTGACACTCGCACAGTGCCAGCGCAGAGGGCCGCCGCTGTGCCATTGGCAGGGAGACGAAGATGGGGGACGCGACCACAACCCGAAAACCGATATTGTTGTTCCTGTTGTTCGGATTGTTGTTGTTGCGGTACACGCAGCGGGCGTTGTTCTGATTGTTGTTCCACGACCCGCCCCGCACCACACGCCGCGCGAGTTGCCAGGGAACCCCACCAACCAGACGAATCCGGTTGACAGCCTGATCATAACCTGAATTTCAAAAAATGCGACTCGCCTTCGGCGAGAATTTCACGGATGGTGAGAGAGGGGCAGGCGCGTAGCGCCTGCTGCTGCGCAGCACCGCCCCGATCAGTGATCAGCAAA
>DATAMF010000044.1:0-20596 GCA_036260665.1 Aggregatilineaceae bacterium
GTGAGCATGGCGGTGGGGGTACACCCGGTCCCTTCTCGAACCCGGTCGTTAAGCCCACCCGCGCCGATGGTACTGGGGGCGCAGGCCTCTGGGAGACTAGGTCCTTGCCAATTTCTCTCTCCCGCTTCTTCGTTTTCCCCCCCTGACTGCTTTATCATCAACATGCTGTAGTACATTATGCGCATCGCCGTATTGATTCTTAGAACCAATTCAAAGATGAGGGACGGCTATGGATGGGGTGTCTTGGGCGGACGAACGTCTATTAGTCGCAAAAGCTGTCACTGATCCAACAGCCTTTGCCGACATCTACGATCATTACTTCTCCCGTGTCTGCAACTATGTTCGATGCCGTGTCCGTGATGCGCCGACCACCGAGGGTGATGGGGTGCAGGTCTTCAGCGGACTTGGACCGTGCTATGTTCTTGTGCTCTCGACTTTTCCCCTTCACTCTCTATTTCCCCAACCATCAAGTTCATCGTTGTGTTTTCAACCCTTATTCACGCGGATTCTCCTTCTATTTGCATCCCTCAAACCCAATTTAGCAGATTTATAACAAGATATTTGTTATAAATCTGGTTGACACCTATTTGTGTTTATGCTAACCTCTTTTATGATTGTTCTATTTAGAACAATTAACGTCTGACTAACCTCATATTGCGGAGATTCCTACTGTGTTATCAGACTTTGCACCTATCGCAGCGCTGTTAATTTTAACCGTTGCCGTCAGTTTTCTGATCCTTTTTCTGTCCCGTATCTTCGGGCCGCATCGTCCGACGGCGCGCAAGTTGACGCCTTATGAAAGCGGAATGCAACCGTATGGTGAGGCGATCCGCCGCATTCCGGTGAAGTTTTACCGCGTGGCTGTGCTTTTCATTTTATTTGATATTGAAGTCATTTTCTTCTTGCCGTGGGCTGTTATTTTCCGAGACTTAGGCGGATATGGTTTAGCTGTAATGGGCGTATTCTTCTTCATTTTAACGGTAGGGTTTGTGTATGAGTGGAAAGTTGGAGGACTGGAATGGGAGTAACCTCGAAACTCGGAAATATGGGGGTTGTTACCCTTCGATTGGAAGATGCAATCAACTGGGGACGCACTCGCGCCATGTGGCCGATGTTGTTTGGGCTGGCATGCTGCGCGATTGAAATGATGGCGACTCAGGCTTCCAACTATGACCTTTCCCGGTTTGGTATGGAACTTATGCGTCCTAGCCCACGCCAAAGCGATCTGATGATTGTGGCGGGACGGGTGTCACGCAAAATGGCCCCCGTGCTACGCCAACTCTATGATCAAATGCCTGATCCCAAATGGGTACTGAGCATGGGAGACTGCGCATCGTGTGGCGGCGTCTTCAACAACTATGCGGTGGTCCAGGGCGTGGATGAGATCGTTCCGGTTGATGTCTATGTTGCAGGATGCCCGCCACGCCCGGAACAGTTGATTCATGGGATTATGACCCTCCATGAACGGGTCAAACAAGAGCGTCTGGTTGACTGGGCGAAGTAAGGGTTAAGATGAACACGACCTCTTTAGATCAAGCCCTATTGGATAAGTTCCATTTGGATGTCCAGGAGTTTCGCGGGGAAGTTACTGTTGTCGTTGAACGGGAGCATCTGGTTGAAGTTTGCCGTTTTTGCCAAGGCTTGGACTACAACTTTTTATCGGATGTGAGTGGGGTAGATTATTATCCTCAAGAACCCCGTTTTGGAATTATGTACCATCTCTACTCGATGCTGCGTAATCGCACGCTGAGATTGAAGGTTTATCTCTCCGGCGATGACCCGGTTTGCCCCAGCATTACCTCGGTATACCCGGCAGCAAACTGGCTGGAGCGGGAAATTTATGACATGCTGGGAATCACGTTTACCGAGCACCCCGATATGCGCCGGATATTGATGCCTGAAGACTGGGAAGGGCACCCCCTGCGGAAGGATTATCCTCTGGGGTATGAAACGGTGCAGTTCTCATTCAATTTTGAAGAAGTCGATAAACACAAGCCCTACGCGCAAGAATAAGCGAGATATGAGATATGGCAGAAGCTACCGCTGGAACCCCGTATCAGGGTGACCTCGAAAAACTAAGAGGGCTGGTTTCGGAACGCGCATTTACCGGCGAAACGATGGTGCTTAACATGGGGCCGCAGCATCCCAGCACCCATGGCGTGCTGCGCGTCCTCATTGAACTCGATGGTGAGAATCTGGTGAGCTGTATACCGGACATCGGATTTCTACATACCGGCATCGAAAAAAATATGGAGGCGAAGAAGTACGAGCAAGCGCTCGTCATGACCGATCGGACTGATTATCTCAACAACATGGGAAATAATCTGACCTACTGTCTCGCCATTGAAAAACTTGCCAATCTGGACGTGCCTATCCGCGCCCAATATTTGCGGGTAGCGCTGGCAGAACTGCAACGCATCAACAGCCATCTGGTCTGGCTCGGCACACATGCGATGGACATTGGCGCGATGAGCGTTTTCCTATACTGCATGCGGGAGCGCGAGAAGATTCTTGACATCTTCGAGATGATTTCCGGCCAGCGAATGATGACGAATTACATCCGGCCCGGCGGCGTATGGCGGGATGTGACAGCCGATTTTGAACCGGCTGTACGCGATTTTCTGGATTATTTTCCGCCTCGAATTGATGACTATGAAAAGTTATTGACCAAGAACCCTCTATGGCTGGATCGCACCGAAGGTATTGGGTTCCTATCGGCTGAAGATGCGATTGCTTTAGGGTGTTCAGGCCCGGTGCTGCGTGGGTCTGGCGTTGCCTACGACGTGCGGAAAGCGATGCCGTACAGTTGCTATGAGCATTTTGAATTTGATATTCCACTTGGCAAACATGGCGATGTGTATGATCGCTACCTGTGCCGTGTGCAGGAAATGCGCGAAAGTGTGCGGATCATTCGTCAAGTGATGGATCGGCTGCCGAATGGCCCTGTTCGTTCGAGCAACCGGAAGTATGTGCCGCCGCCGCGCGCTGAGTTGGGACAGAGCATGGAAGCGGTTATTCATCACTTTAAGCTGTGGACCGAAGGATTCCGTCCGCCGAAGGGCGAAGTATATGTACGGACAGAAAGCCCGCGCGGTGAACTGGGGTGTTTTCTGGCGAGTGATGGCGGACCTAAGCCCTGGCGGGTTCATTTTAAAACGCCAAGCTTTATGCACTTGAGCGCGCTGTCGCATATGTCGAAAGATCACCTCATCGCGGATCTCGTGGCAATTATTGGTACCATTGATATTGTGCTTGGGGACTGTGACCGTTAGGGGGCAAATGCCTGTGTTGGCAGAAAAATATCCTGAACGCATTCAAAAGATTTTCGCTAAGTACGAGGATAAACGATCCGGAATCATGGATCTACTCTACCTGGCGCAAGAAGAATATGGGTGGCTGAATCAAGATGCACTGAAGGAAGTTGCGGAACTGTGTGATGTTGATCCGACGCAGGCGCACTCGATTGCGGGATTTTATACGATGTTCCGCGAAGAACCGAAGGGAAAGTATTGGCTGCAAGTTTGCACCGATCTGCCCTGTGCGCTGCGTGGCGCGGATGAATTTTATCGCCAACTCTGCGACTATCTGAATGTGGACGATGGCGGTACCACCGAAGATGGTATGTTCACCGTTGAACAAGTGATGTGTCTCGCGGCGTGCGACAAAGCACCCATGTTACAGTGCAACTTCCATTATCATGAAAAACTCGATATGGAACAGATGAAGGCACTTATCGCACAGTGGCGCGCTGAAGCGGGGCGGGAAAATCCAACCGAATAAACTTATGAGTGAGTGGACGGTAGTTGAGCTAATAACTAAGGATTATGAGGCCATCAAAGCCCTATGGGAGGCAGCGGGACTTCCGATTAAGGCTGGCGGACGCGACAGCCGAGAACAGTTTGAGCGCCAAATGGCCGGGGGGACACAGACAGTTTTAGGCGTATGGGATGGAGACTGTCTTGTTGCAGTGGTTGTAGCTACACATGACGGGCGCAAAGGATGGATCAACCGGTTGGCGGTTCGCCCTGATTACCGGCGGCAAGGATTGGGCCAGCTTGTGGTGGATGCTGCTGAAACCGCTCTGCAAAAACAGGGAATGCAAATCATCGCGGCGTTGATTGAAGACTCGAACAGCGCCAGTCTCGCCTTATTTGAACAGGCCGGGTACACAGAGTTACCTAGTCTGCACTACGTTAGCAAGCGAGCCAACTCTGATGTCTAACTTCCGGCGGATGACAGTTATTCTAGGTAGTGTGCCGATCATTACGCTGGGACTGCTGATTGTGACCTATGCGATCTTACGAGCGCCCTGGCCTTCGGACCCCATGTCACCAGGGTGGAAACCGGTGTCGCACCTGGAACGGGTAAAAGGGGAACAGCATCCCCCGGATGCCGTTGTGATTATGAATGGACCGGATAAAGACCTGATGTGGTATGCGAGGCGGGGGATGGATGGCATCGTGGTCTTGATGCTCGCGCTGGGATATGTCTGTGTGGTCCTGGCATTATGGCAAAGCGGCCAACGTCCGCTGATGGTGCTGACGGTTATTGGCGGGCTAGGAGTGTTCTACAGCGCATTTATTGGGCTGTATCTGGGTCCAATTCTGACTATGGGTGGTTTTTCGTTAGTTTTATTTGGCGCAGGACTGGGATGGGCCAGTCTGCAACAGTGGAGCGCTCAGACGGGAACGACGACGAATGAAACACATTCTACTGCGTGATCTGGATATTCCTGATATTGGGCAATTTGAGACTTATGTTGCCAACGGCGGATATGAAGGGCTGCGAAAAGCACTCAGCCTGACGCCTGAGCAAGTTATCCAAACCGTCATTGACTCGAATCTGCGAGGACGCGGCGGCGCGGGTTTTTCCACAGGACGTAAGTGGAGCTTTATCCCGAAAGATGCGGCGATCAAATATGTCGTGGTGAATGCGGACGAAAGCGAACCCGGCACATTCAAAGATCGGCAGATTTTGGAGAACAACCCGCACCAACTGGTCGAGGGTGCAATGATTGCGGCCTATGCGATTCAGGCGAAGGCAGTTTATATCTACTGCCGAGGCGAGTTCTGGGATCTGGCGCATGCGCTCGAAGAACGGATCGAAGAAGCACGACAGGCTAACTTTGTTGGTGAGAATGTGCTTGGCTCCGGTTGGAGCTGCAATATGTATGTGCATCTCGGCGCGGGGGCGTATATCTGCGGCGAGGAAAGCGCGCTGTTGAACAGCCTGCAAGGGTTACTTGGACAGCCGCGCGTCCGGCCTCCGTTCCCGGCGCAGATGGGCGGCGGATTGTATTACCAGCCGACGGTGGTCAACAATGTGGAAACATTAACGAATGTGCCGTGGATTTTGGTGAATGGACCGGACGCGTACAAGGCCATTGGCACACCGCAAAGTCCCGGACCGAAGATTTTCTGTCTGAGCGGACATGTGGTGAATCCGGGAAACTATGAACTCCCCCTGGGAACTACGTTCCGCGAGTTGATCTTTGAACACGGCGGCGGGATTCCGAATGGGAAGCAGCTAAAAGGGATTCTACCATCGGGGGCGAGTGGGCCGGTGCTGCGCGCGACGGACGACGTATTGGATTCGCCGATGACATATGAAAGTGTGACTCAATTAGGGAGCACGCTTGGGTCGGCCTCATTTATTCTGATGGATGAGGATACTGATATTGTCTGGGCGGCGGCCAAGATGATTCACTTTTTCAAGCACGAAAGCTGCGGAAAATGCACACCGTGCCGGGAGGGAACCTATTGGCTGGAGCGGATTTATGAGCGGCTGCTGCGAGGCGAGGGACGACCACGCGATCTCGAACTGCTGGAAAACGTGCCACGCCAGATGGTTGGTGTGACGCTGTGCGCGTTGGGCGATTTTGCGGCGAATCCAGTGCTGGCGACGGTGGCTGTGTTCCGCGACGAGTATGAACGGTATGTGCAACAATCGCAGCGATCCGCAGAGGCGCTTAATGCGGCGGAAACTTTGGAAGAATATGATCGCCGCGCGGCAGGGGAATTACCGGAAACCGTACCGCAGGGTGGTGCATGATGGAGCCGAGCAAAGCCAAACTCGATTCGGCACAACTTCGGCTGCTGAACCAAGCTATTGAAGCGATGCCGGATGCGCCGGTTCAATATTTGCTGCGGGGCGAGGAATGGTTGGTACACGAACAATGGGAACGGGCACGAGCTGATTTTGAGCAGGCCATTGCCTTAACGGAACGACTATTGGCTGAAAGTGCCTGGGGATACATTTATCAAGGTTATATAGACCGGGCGAACGCCGGTCTACGACATTTAGGCTCTGATTTACTTAAGGAGCAGTATGGCTGACACTGTCACTCTTTATATCGATGGTCAAGGCTATCAGGTTCCCAAAGGGGCGAATCTGGTAGATGCGGCCAAACTCCACAACGTCGGAATTCCGGTCTTCTGCTACCATCCCAAGTTAAAACCGGTTGGGATGTGCCGAATGTGCCTGGTGGAGTTAGGCAATCTTTCCATTAACCGTGAGACCAGCCAGCCTGATCTAGATGAAAATGGCCAGCCGGTCTTTAAGTGGCTCCCGAAACTTCAAACGGCCTGTACCCAGACGGTTACGGATGGGATGGCGATTCGTACCACTACACAGAAAGTGATTGAAGGCCGGGATGATATTCTCGAATTTTTGCTGACCAGCCACCCACTGGATTGTCCAGTTTGCGATAAGGGTGGGGAATGCCCGCTGCAAAACCTGACGATGGCGTACGGGCCGGGAAACTCGCGCTTCATTTTTGATGACAAAATCCGGTTGGCGAAACATGTGCCATTGGGTGAACTTATCTTTCTGGATCGGGAGCGGTGTATTCAATGCGCGAGGTGTACGCGGTTCTGCGATGAAGTCGTCGGGGATGATGTGCTGGCTTTTCACGAGCGCGGACGGCGGCTTCAGATTGTCACCGTCAGCGATCCGCCTTTTAACTCGAAGTTCAGCGGCAATACAACAGATATTTGTCCGGTGGGGGCATTAACCACCGCTGACTTCCGGTTTGGTGCACGGCCCTGGGAAATGGATGAGGTTCCAACCATCTGCCCACACTGCCCGGTTGGATGTAACTTGAGCGCAAGCACGCGGATTGACCGGGATTTTGGCGGCAAGAAAATGATCAAACGCATCATGCCGCGCCAAAACGAAGACGTGAACGAAATCTGGATTTGCGATAAAGGCCGATTCGGACATCATCACTCCCGCGCAACAAACCGCCTGGAATGCCCGATGGTCAAACGGGATGGGCAGTGGGTGCCGATTGATTGGGCAACGGCATACCAGGAAATAACAGCTAAGCTTCAGTCCTATCGTAATCGCGTTGGTTTTGTGGCTGGCCCCAGCCTTGCGAATGAGGATCTGTGGGAACTGCGGAAATTGGCTGGGTTGACCAGCGATGATTCTAAGCGGGGCTTCTGGCCTGCGACTGTCACCGGACTTGAACAGGTGACGCAGGTTGGTGTGGGCGTAGGCACCCGAATTCAGGATATGGGCAATGACAGCGCGATCCTGGTCATTGCGTCGGATTTTGAAGAAGAAGCACCGATCTGGTGGCTGCAAGTGAAACAAGCGGCGGATCGGAGCGCGACTGTCGCGGTGGCAAACGCACGGCCTACCAAGCTGGATCAGTATGCGAAGGTTGTGATCCACTACCAGTATGGTGAAGCGGTAAGCATTCTGAACAGCATGGCCGCACATGCGCGGAGCAGCAAAAAAACGGATAAGGCACTGATCGGCGCGCGGGTAGACGGCTACGATGATCTGGAAGCCGGGTTGAAGAAAGTCAAGCCATCCGAAACGCTGGCCGACGCTGCCGACAAACTGCTGGAAGCCAAGAATCTGGTTATCTTCGCCGGGTCGGAAGGACTCTCGCTGGAAGCACACGGTGAACTGATGCAGGCTGCCGCGAATTTGCTGATCAGTACCGGACATACGGCACGGCCCAATAATGGGTTGGTTGGGGTGTGGCCGGGCGCGAATATTCAGGGCGCGATGGATATGGGATTCTCGGCGGAAGCCACGCGCGATTTGTTGGATAATGCGCCCAGCATGTGGGTTATCGCGGGAGCGAATCCGGCGGCGGAAGATGCTCGATTTGCTGAGGTCCTTGACAAAGCTGAGTATGTGGTTGTCACCAGCCTGTTTATGACGGAAACCGCCGAAAAAGCCGATCTAGTGCTGCCCAGCCAGAGCTTCGCGGAGCGCGAAGGCACATTCACCAATGGCATGCGGCGGGTACAACGGTTCTACACGGCGCAAGGCGTGGTCGGTGAGTCGCTGCCGGACTGGAAGATTTTCGCGCATCTTGGCGAGCAGATGGGCGGCGAAAAACCACGGATCAGCGCGGCGGCAGTGATGCGCGAGATCACGCAGAAGGTGCTGCGGTATGCCGAGATGAGCTATACGAATCTCGCGCATGTCAAGGATCAGTTCCCGGATGTGGGCGGTGACGATCTGTATTATGGCGGCACAGCCTATACCAATCACGGCGGGTTGGGCCTGATGTGGGCAACCAATGCGGAAAACGAGAATTATCGTTTGACCGTGCGCCCGGTCAAGATGGAGGCTCACAAAGCATCGGGGATGCTTGTTGTTCCCGTGGACGTATTGTATGACCGAGATATGTTGTTTGAACCCAGCCAACTGATGCATCTGCGCATTCCTGAACCGTATGCCGACCTGAATCAGGAAGATGCGGCACGGTTAGGTATCAGCGACGGCGAAACAATCGTGATTACAGTCGATGAGCAGCGTATCGATGTGATCGCTCGCGTCGATGGGAAAACTCCTTCCGGCGCGATACTGCTGCCGCGCCAAGTTGCTAAGACTCCGATTCCTACGCTGCCGACCATTGGCACTGTGCAAAAATTACAGGAGTAACCGTTTATGTTTGGACCGGGTGAATCCAGTGTGATTGTGGAGTGTACGGCAAGCACGACCTGCACGGTGCTACACGCCATCTTAGCAAGCCTGATCCTGTTCTTCATTCTGCTGACGGGGTTTGCCTATACAACGCTGCTGGAACGCCGCTTTTTGGCGTGGATACAGGCGCGCGTGGGGCCTAACCGGGCAGGGCCGTTTGGATTACTGCAACCTGTCGCCGATGGTATCAAGCTGATTTTTAAGGAAGACCTGACGCCCAATACAGCGGATAAGATTGTCTTCTGGTTAGCTCCTGTTATCAAAGTGGTGCCTGCGATTATTGTGGTGGCAGTGATTCCATTGGGGCCGAAAATCACTATACCCTGGTTTGATGGCAAGTGGTACCGGATGGAACAGGGGCTGGTTGATGTCAACGTGGGAACCCTATGGATATTTGGTATCACCAGCATTGGCATCTACGGAATTGTGTTGGCCGGTTGGGCAAGCAATAACAAATACTCCATGCTGGGCGCACTGCGCTCTTCAGCACAAATGGTCAGCTACGAGTTGAGCATGGGGTTGTCGGTGGTTGTGCCGGTGATGCTGGCCGGGTCGATGAGCGTGGGAGACATCATCAACGCTCAAAATGAGCCGCCAATTCTGGGGTGGTACTTCTTCCAAAATCCGCTTGCAGCCGCCATTCTGTTTATTTCGCTGCTGGCGGAAGTGAACCGCGCACCGTTTGACCTGCCGGAAGCTGAACAAGAACTGACCGCGGGATACCATACCGAATACAGCGGGATGAAGTTCGCTATGTTCTATATGGCGGAATATATCAGCATGGTGGCGGTGAGCATGATCGGATCGGCGCTGTTCCTGGGCGGGTATCACTTTTTGTGGGTGGATCGGTTCCCGATGCTGGGGCCGATTGTGTATGGCATCAAGGTGTTCCTGATGCTGGTGATCATGATCTGGGTGCGCGGGACGCTGCCGCGTATCCGGTATGACCGCCTAATGGTTTTTGGGTGGAAAGTGATGCTGCCACTGTCGCTGATTGCTGTTGCGTGGACGGCGGTGACGGTGGTGGTGGCGGAAGAACTGAGCACCGGATGGTATGTGCTGATTTCGATTATTGCATCCCTGTTGTTCTGGAGCGGCGCGTTCTACTTCTTTGATCGAGCCGGACGCAAGCCCGAAGTGGAAGCGCCAGAGCGGGTCGAAGTGGTCGATCTGTCAGCACAAGGCGTAGGTGTATTGTTTGCACGGCGGAAGAAACAAAAATGAGAGTGGTGATACATGAATCTGGTTAAGGGATTTGCAACGACGATTAAACATATACTGGAAAGTCCGGTGACGGTCCAGTTTCCTGAGCAAGAGCGCCCGGTACGTGAACGATATAAGGGACGGCATGCGCTGAAGCGGTATGATAATGGGCTGGAAAAATGCATTGGCTGCGCACTGTGTGCGGCAGCATGCCCGGCTGACGCCATTTGGGTTGAAGCGGCGGAAAATACAGATGATGAACGCTACAGCCCTGGCGAACGATATGCTAAAACCTATGAAATCAACATGCTCCGGTGCATTTTCTGCGGGTACTGTGAAGACGCCTGCCCAACAGAAGCGATTGTGTTGGAACATGAATACCGGTTGAGTTTCAATGACCGCCGGGACACGATTTATACCAAAGACAAGCTGATTGATCCGGTACCACCTGGCGTTGAAGGAACACCACAGCAAACCGAACCAGGGCGATTTACCCGGTCAATTCCGGACATGAAGAATCCAGACTAGACTTCACCTGAACCGGTCATCAACACAGGACGACCATCCTATGGAACTAACTCTTTTTATCATCGTAGGCGCTATCGCCGTCGCTACCGCTGCTATGATGTTGATCAGCGAAAACGCGGTACACAGCGCGCTGTTTCTGATTGTCAATTTTGGCTGTATTGCCTTCTTCTTCCTGATGCTGCATGCGCCGTTTTTGGCGATGGTTCAAATTACGGTCTATGCCGGCGCGATCATGGTGCTGTTCCTGTTCGTGATCATGCTCCTGGGAGCCGAACGACTGCTGCCGGAAAAAGAAGCGCGGTTCCCCTGGCTCTCGCCAGCGGCGGTGTTTCTGGCGCTGGTATTTCTGGTTGTGACCAGCCTGACGATTTTGCGCGGGGAAATTGATTTGACGGAACCGGAAGAGACGATCTCGCAGGTTCGCGTCGTCAATACGCTGGAAAACACTGAAAATGTCGATGTGTACCTGGGGGATGAACGGATCGCATCTGATCTGAGCTATCGAGAAACGACGGATTACCAAGATTGGGCAGTGGGACGGTACGAGTCGCTGACGGTGCGCGCAGCAGGTGGGGATGACGTGCTGTATACGCATGACCGGCCCGTTGATCTGACCGGCGGAGATGCAATTGTGCTGGTTCTGGTCCGGTCCAGTGATGGGATCGAGTTGGTGACGGGAACTGAGAATCTGTCCGGCATTGATGATCGCGAATCGATGCGCGTGATGGCGATCAATGGTTTCCATGACCAGGCGGCGATTGATGTCTACGACACCAGCGAAGGCCGAGATAAGTTACTGATTGAAAACCTGGCTTATCGTGAAGCGTCCAAAGGGGTTGTTGTTGGTGTACAGGATGACATGGAACTGGCGGTCACCCCACACGGATCAAAAGCTCAGATTTTGACGGTGAACAGCGACGATCTGGACTTTGCACGCGATGAGTCGCTGCTGCTGGTTTTGACGGATCGGCAGCAACCGGATAACTCGTGGCAGAATGTGGTGATCGATTTGCAGTCGGATGTGGAGCCATCATTTGGAAGCCCGCGACATGTCGGACAACTGCTGTTCAGCAGATATGTCCTGCCGTTTGAGATGGTGGCGCTGGTTCTGCTGGTGGCGATGATTGGCGCAATCGTCCTGACACATGAAACCCTGGGACGACGCCAACGCCGGATTGTACGCCGATTGGCGAATCCGCCTGTGGGATTGGATCAGCCTATTGTGGGCAATCCGGCTAACCCAGTATCGAGGGGAGAATAACATGGATAAGCCTGAAGTTGCAATTGAACTGTATGTTCTGCTCAGCGCCATTTTATTCATTCTGGGAGCGATGGGCGTTCTGCTGCGCCGCAACGCTATCCTGATCTTTATGTCGGTTGAACTTATGCTGAACGCGGCGAATCTGGCATTGGCAGCGTTTGCGCGACAGTGGGGAAACGTCGATGGGCATTTGATGGTGTTCTTCGTGATGACGGTGGCAGCGTCAGAAGTGGCAGTGGGACTCGCGCTGATCGTCGCGATCTTCCGCACGAAACAGAGCATCGACATCGACGATCTGCATATGTTCAAAGATTAGGCGCGCGGTATGGAAAACTTCTACGATCTTGTACCTCTGGTGGTCATCATTCCGCTGATCGGGATGGTGATTAACCTGTTCTTTGGAAAACGATTGGGCGAGCAGGGCGTCGGACTGGTGGCCGTTGGGGCCAGCGCCGGGGCGTTTGTCGTCGCTGTCATTTTGTGGATCGCTCTGGTCAATACAGATTATGAAGCCGGGGCGGTGAATATGCCGCTGCTGGGAAGCTGGATCGAGGTTCCATCGGCGGGAGTGAATATCCCCTGGCAATTCCGGGTGGATACACTGAGCGTCACGATGATGCTGGTTGTGACCGGGGTTGGGTCACTGATCCACCTCTATGCGGTTGGGTATATGCATGGGGATGAACGATTCCCCCGATTCTTCGTCTACCTCAACCTGTTCCTGGCGTTCATGCTGATCCTCGTCACGGGCAACAACTTCCTGATGATGTTTGTCGGGTGGGAAGGCGTGGGGTTGTGTTCGTTCTTGCTGATCGGCTTCTGGTTTGATAAGGCCAAAGGCGTGGGCTGGAGAAACAGCGATGCGGCCCGCAAAGCGTTTATTGTCAACCGCGTGGGCGACTTTGGATTGATTCTGGGCGTGCTGCTCACCTTCTGGACGTTTGGCACCCTCGATTATTATCATCCAGGAGAAGAGCCGCTGCCTGCCCATCACGAAGCAGAAGCGGCGGAAGAAGAACAGGAAGCCCCGGTCTATGAAGCGGAGCAGGCCGAAGAAGCAGAAGCGCATGCAACGACAGAAGGTCCGCTAGGCGTATTTAACCAAGCGGCGGTGTGGTTGGAAGAAGGCGGACACAAGGTCGATTTCGGCACAATTTCGATAGACTTTGAGGCGATGCTCACGGTGATCACGCTGCTATTCCTGCTGGGAGCGACGGGTAAAAGCGCGCAGATTCCGCTGTTTATCTGGCTACCGGATGCGATGGCCGGTCCAACACCCGTCAGTGCGCTCATTCACGCGGCGACGATGGTTACAGCGGGTGTGTATATGATGGTGCGGTCCAATGTGCTGTACCATGCCTCGGATGAAACGTCGTTTGTGGTGGCGGTTATCGGCGCGACGACGGCGATTATGGCGGGGTTTATCGCACTGGGGCAGTGGGATATTAAAAAGGTGCTGGCCTACAGTACTGTGAGCCAGTTGGGATTCATGGTGGCGGCGGTAGGTGTGGGCGCATATGCGGCGGCGATGTTCCACCTGGTAACCCATGCTTTCTTCAAAGCGCTGCTGTTCCTCGGTTCCGGGTCGGTGATTCATGGTGTGGAACATGGACACCATCACGTGATGCATGCGCATGGACACGGGCATGAAGAAGAGGAGTCTGAAGAAGAATTTGATCCGCAGGACATGCGCAATATGGGCGGGCTGCGTCACCGAATGCCGTTCACTTATTGGACCTATCTGCTAGGGACATTAGCACTGTCGGGGATTATTCCATTCGCGGGATTCTGGTCGAAGGATGAAATCCTGGTGGACTCGCTCAAGGCAGGACTGGATGAAAACCGGCTGGAAGGGTATATCGCATTTGGGCTACTGCTGACGGCGGCGGGGTTCACGGCATTCTATATGTGGCGACAGGTGAGCATGGTATTCTACGGCAAGGCGCGTACTGAGGCCGCTGAACATGCACCTGAATCGGGTCGATTGATGGTGTGGCCACTGATCATCCTGGGATTTTTCAGTGTGGTGGCCGGGTTGATGAATGTACCGAGCGGGTTCCCAGTGCTGGGATCGATTTTTGGCGAACACCGCTTTACAAGCTGGCTTGAGGAAAGCGTGGTCTACGCACATGCGGCCAACTTCCAATGGCTGCTGGCGACGATTGCGGTATTGATTGCGGTAGGCGCGATTTTCTTCGCGCGGTCGATTTACAATGATCGGGTGCTGGCTAACCTGCAACGCGATCCACTGGAAGCCAATCCGGGGACGAGCCGCATTTTTGCGCTGGCAAACGCCAAACTGTATTGGGACGAAACCTATTTCCGGTACATTGTGTACCCGTTTCAGCGCGCGGCACACTGGTTAGCAGATACACTGGACTGGAATTTCTGGCATAACTGGGTTCATGAGAAGTTGATTTATCGCAACTTCAACCGGGCGACTCAAGTGCTGACACAGCCAGTTGATAAAGGCATTGTAGACCGCTTCTTCAATTCAATCGCGTACGTCACGCGGTGGGCTGCGGGGCGCGCCCGACATATTCAAACGGGCTATGTGCGCACGTATGCATTCAGTGTGTTGTTCGGCGCGCTGCTTATCATGTTTATCATACTCTTCCCTGTGATCCGTGATCTGCTGGGGCTATAAAGGGGCTTAATTCTTATGGAAGACATCTCGCTGGTCACTGTGGTTTTGATGCTACCGCTGGTAGGGCTTATTCCTCTACTCTTTGTGCGGAAGCTCTCTGATCAAACGATTCGCTGGATCACATTGACGGTATCATTGGCTACATTTGCCGTATCACTGCTGCTGGTCACGAACTTCGACAAAGCCGTTAACGGTTTGCAGATGGTGACAAATTGGAAATGGATCGACGCTGATAATTTTACTATCCGGTATTATGTGGGGATCGACGGGATCAGCCTGTGGCTGGTGCTGCTGTCCACCTTCATTATGCCGCTGGCGATTCTGGCGTCGTTCGGGTCGATCAAAGATCGCGTGCGGCTGTACCATATCTTCATGCTGCTGATGGAATGGGCAATGATTGGGGTGTTTGTGGCCCAGGATTTGTTCCTGTTCTACGTGTTCTGGGAAGTGACCCTGGTTCCGATGTATTTCCTGATCGGAATCTGGGGCGGCGAAGAACGTATTTATGCGGCGGTCAAGTTCTTTCTGTATACGATGGGCGGAAGCCTGCTGATGCTGCTGGCGATTTTGTGGCTGGGCAGCGAGGCGGGAACGTTCAGCGTGCCGGATATTCTGGCGAAGATGAGCAGCGGAGAACTGGCCTTCAGCCAATCCACAGAGCGCTGGCTGTTCCTGGCGTTTGGTATCGCATTTGCGATCAAGGTTCCGATGTGGCCGCTACACTCGTGGCTGCCGGATGCACACGTGCAAGCGCCAACTGCGGGATCGGTGATCCTAGCGGGCGTGCTGCTGAAGATGGGCACGTATGGCTTTGTGCGGTTTAACCTGCCGCTGTTCCCGGAAGCGAGCAAAGATTTTGCGCCTTATATCGCGGTGCTGGCTGTCATCGGCATCATTTATGGGGCGTGGGTCAGCTATGGGCAAAAGGATGTCAAAAAGCTGGTCGCGTATTCCTCGATCAGTCACCTGGGATTTGTGATGCTGGGCATTTTTGCGCTCAATTCGGTAGGCGTTCAGGGCGGCATCCTGCAAATGGTTAATCATGGTATCAGCACCGGCGGCTTGTTCCTGATGGTTGGGATGCTGTACGAACGGCGACATACCAAGCTGATGAACGCATTTGGCGGTATCTGGAAAGTGATGCCGTTATTCGCAGGAATGAGTCTGGTGGTTACGCTGTCGAGCATGGGGCTACCAGGGTTGAACGGGTTCGTAGGCGAGTTCACAATTCTGCTGGGATCGTCGGGGTCGGATCAACTGAGCTGGTGGTTTACGGCATTCGCGGCGCTGGGCATTATTCTGGCGGCAGTGTACATGCTGTATATGTGGAACAGTGTCTTTATGGGCGCGCTGGATAAAGAAGAAAATAAGCGCCTGCCCGATATGAACTGGACGGAAATTTGGTCTTTGGTCCCCATTCTGATCATGATCTTCTTCATTGGGCTACAAGCCAGCTACTTCTTCGGCTTTATGGATGGCTCAGTGGGGGAACTTATGAATCAGATGCAGGGCGCGGCGACGGCGTTTGGCCGATAAGGTGGGTGAGTTCCGATGTTCGAAGTCCCTAATCTGAGCGATCTGAACGTCGGCGCAACACTGCCGACGACCTTACTGGCGCTAGGCGCGTGTATCTTTCTGCTGGTCGATCTGTTTGTGCCGCGCGAACGGAAAGAGATCACCGCCTGGCTTGCCATTACCGGGTTGGTGGTGTCGTTGGTACTGTCGCTGCTGTCGCTGGGTGATGTCGTCGATTTTGGGAACGGCAAAGACACCTTCGCTGGCATGTTCATTGCGGATGCCTTCACGGACGTGGTGAATGTGGCCGCGCTGATCACCGGGATTCTGGGTGTGATGGTGGCGTATAACTACCTGCAACGGACCCAAATGCAGCGGGGAGAATATTATTACCTGCTGATGTTCACCACCGTCGGCGCGATGTTTATGGGCGCGGCGGGCGATCTGGTGGTGGTGTTCGTGGCACTGGAACTGCTGTCGTTTCCGCTGTACATCCTGAGCGGATTCAGGCGTCCGCAAGAAGCCAGCGAAGAAAGCGCCATGAAATACTTTCTGCTGGGTGCGTTTGCTTCGAGTTTCCTCGTTTACGGGATCGCGCTGATTTACGGGGCAACCGGAACCACGAGCTTTGAGGGTATCTGGCGGGCGGTTGGAACCTGGACGGATGAAGAAGCGACATCCCGGTTTTTGCTGCTGGTCGGATCGGGGCTGGTGCTGGTTGGGCTGGGATTCAAAGTGGCGGCGGTGCCGTTTCATATGTGGACGCCGGATGTGTATGAAGGCGCACCGACTTCGATTGTCGCGTATATGAGCGTGGCAGCGAAAATCGGCGGGTTTGCGGCATTGGTGCGGGTGTTTGCGATGGGGATGTCCAACTTCAGCATTGAAAGCGGCGAACCGGCGGCATGGCAAAGCAGCGTATGGATGATCGCCGTGCTAACGATGATCGGCGGGAATCTGATTGCTATTGTGCAGAGTAACCTCAAACGGATGCTGGCGTATTCGAGCATTGCGCACGGTGGCTATGTGCTGCTGGCGATTGCAGCGGCGGGAACGGCAACCGTAACCAATGACGCGGCGCGGGCCGTTGTGATCTATCTGCTGGCGTACACGTTCACGAATATCGGGGCGTTTGCCGTTGTGATCGCGGTGGAACGGGACGATGCGACGAATACAGGATTGGACAGCATGCGCGGGCTGGCACGGACGCGGCCTCTGCTGGCGGGCGCGATGACGGTGTTTATGCTCAGCCTGACCGGAATTCCGCTCACGGCGGGATTTGTCGGGAAGTGGTTTGTGTTCCAGAGCGCGATTGAGGCAGACCTGTTTTTCGCGGTGATTGTGGCCGTGCTGACGAGTCTGATTTCAGCATTTTACTATCTGCGGATCGTGTGGCTGATGTACTTTGAAGAGGGTGCAGGGGAAGCACAACTGCCCTGGCCGCTGGCGTCGGCAATTGGGATTGCGGCGATTGGGACGCTGGTTCTGGGCGTGCTGCCGTATTTGCTATCGGATATGGCGCGCGAGATTACGCTGGCATTCGGCAGGTGATTGATCACGCCAGATAAAGAAGTTATACTGCGAGGCGACCCACAAGGTTGCCTCGTTGTGTGTGGAGCTATGAAGACCTATACCATTCGATTTTTCTCACTTGTAGCTATGAACTCCATCGCGGAACTGCAAGTTCGGCTGGGAGAAATGGGATATATTCTGCGGCCTGCGGGAACGAATATCCTGGATTTGTATACCAGTCTGGATGATCCGGCTGCGGTACGAATTGAACTCGCACGCGCACCCGACGCACGGGCGCAGGAAGCGATTATGGCGTTTATCGAAGCAGTCGGACAGCAGGCAGCGGCGGAAGCGATCACAGTGCTTAATGCGCTGGCCCGAACGCAAGCTGTGGTCCGAATTGACGTGCCGGAAGATGTGGATGAGGGCGTGTGGTTTGATATTGTGGATCACTGTGCCAGCCTCAGCGAAGGGAACGGCCTGGTGCAAGTGGATGGTGAGGGATTTTACGAAAACGGTGTATTGATTCTGACGCTGCAATAGATTCATAAACCAATAGATCAGGAATGTGTTATGTCTGAGACACCAACTCCCACAACACCAATAACGCCAACAACTCCCGAAATTCCCATCGAGGAATATGGGCAACATTATTTTGAAAACTACAACTATGCGGATCGTCCGTTGGGACGATTCAGTATGTACTGGTTCGCACGGCGATACTATGCAACGCTGGTCAAGCGATATGCGCCGAGCGGCGGAAAACTGCTGGAAATGGGATGCGGGCTGGGGCATCTGCTCGGCCTGCTGCAAAACGATTTTGACTGCGTGGGCGCGGATATTGCGGATTACAGTATTGAGCAGTTGAAACGGAACGCGCCTAAAGTTGAAGGACATGTGATGGATGTGAGCGATCTATCACGGTTTGAGAATGAGGCATTCAGCGCTGTCGTGGCGCTACATCTGGTGGAGCATTTGCCCGATCCGGCGGATACGATCCGGCAGATTCACCGGATTCTGCGTCCAGGCGGGGTGTTTCTGTTTGCGACACCGAATCCCGGCTACAGTCTGAGACGATATAAAGATGTTAAAACGGATGCGATTGGGAAAGACCCGACGCATATCAACGTGCAGCCGCCGCGCCAATGGCGGGAATGGAGCGAAGCAGCCGGATTCAAGATGCTGCGACATTTTGGAGATGGGCTGTGGGATGTACCGTATTTTCCGATGGTCCCTAAAGTCGTGCAATTTGGGGTGCTGGGAGCGCCGGCATTGTTTCAAGTGATGACACGAACGACATGGACACCACTGAGTATGGGGGTTAATCAAGTGGGAATTGCGCGACGAATACGGTAAGGAGTAAGGAGGCGGTCACATATGAAGCGGCTGGGTAGACGGCTGTTCTGGGGCGGAAGCGTGATCAGCGGCGGATATTGGGTGTTCCGGTATCTGCGACCACAGCATTCGACACTGATGCTGAATGATCAGGTTGTGATTATCACGGGCGCGTCGATGGGAATTGGGCGCGCGCTGGCCTTTGCATTTGCTCGTCGCGGGGCACGGATGGTGTTGGTGGCACGGAACGCGGAACGGCTGGAAGCGGTGCGGCGGGAAATTGAACCCTACACGGCTGATGTGCTGGTGCTGGCGGCGGATATTACAGTGGACGAGCAGTTAGAGCAGGTGGTTCAGCGGACGCTGGATACGTTTGGGCGGGTGGATGTGGTGGTCAATAACGCCGGACAAACGCTCGGCGGCTGGTTGTATGAACAAGACGCTCAGAAAATCGCTCAACTGATTGATGTTAATCTGAAAGCGGCGATCCGGCTGACGCAACTCGTGCTGCCGCATATGCTCAAGCAGCATCACGGATTTATTATGAACGTGGCGTCCGAGGCGGGGCGAACCGCGACACCACTGTATTCGGCGTATGTTGCCAGCAAGTACGGATTGGCCGGGTTTACGGATGCGCTGCGGCGCGAAGTTGACGGAACCGGATTATACCTGACGCTGGTGCTGCCAAGCTGGACACAAACCGATATGATTCCGACGGCGCTGATTGATCTGCTGGAACGGCGCGGGTTCCGCATTTATACGCCGGATGAGGTTGCCGAACGGGCGATTCTGGGCCTGGTGCATGGCGAGAACGAAGTCATCATTGGTGACTGGATGGTGCGACTCGGTATCTGGGTGGAACGATATGCGCCGATCCTGCTGCGGCTGTACTGGCGGCTGGCGATGACACCGGAATGGATTGCGGCGGTCAACCGGGTTGGGCGGGAGTAGAACAGCCATCATTTTTTTTGCAAGTTTGATCTTCTGGATGATCCCCCCCCCCCCCGCTCTTGGCGTTTTGAACCTGAGAAGTTCGACAAAGTGGGGGTTTTGTAAAACTTGGGCGATTTTCTGACCCCCCCTTTGAGTCCTAAGTGATGAGTTTTAAAGTTGCAACTGCCCCGCCCCCCCTTCACGTCGTGGTGAGGGAAAAAAGAGGCCATTTGACGACGTGACACGGGGAAATTTGTTGATCTTCGACCCCCGACAAACCCCTATCCCCCAGCCCTACGACGCCGCCCCATTTCTGCCGAAAAAGCAACGGGAAAAAGATGTGGGTAATGATTAGCCGCGCGGAGAAAGGGGAGCCAAGCGGGCGCAGCAAGCGGGGCAATTCATGACTTGCCCCTACGAACCTCACCCCCTGCCCCCTCTCCAACCGAGTTAGCGAGGGGGAAAAGCGGGCGGGGCAAGCCCACGCCCCTACGCAGGACGGGCATTGAGCGCGGGGCGTATCGCATACGCCCCTACGACGCCGCCCCATTTCTGCCGAAAAAGCAACGGGAAAAAGATGTGTGTAAGGTATAGCCAGGGGTGAGTTTTTGGTTTTAAAGGTGCAACTGCTCTCGTATACAGGATAGCACGGATGTTCGAAATTGTCATCACTATCGGATGACTAACTTGGATGGCTAACTTAGATGGTTAAT
>DATAMF010000050.1:0-3156 GCA_036260665.1 Aggregatilineaceae bacterium
GACTGCGTGATCCTGAATCCCACGGTGATCACCGGGCCGGGCGATCTCAACCAGATTTCGAGCAGCGTCATTTTAGAGATGGCGCGCGGCAACATCCCGCCGACGATTCCCCCCGGCGGCGTGACCGTGATCGACGTGCGCGACGTGGCCGCCGCGCATCTTGCCGCCGCCGAACGGGGCCGCACTGGGGAGCGCTATTTGCTCGGTTCGGTGGATTTAACCCATAAAGCGTGGGTCCGCCTGATTGCCGATACCCTCGGCGAACAGCGGAATCTGGTTGTTTTGCCCGCCTGGATCATGCTGCTGGTGGCCGAAGTCGCGCGGGTGCTGCGGCGGTTCCATGTGCCGCTGCCCATCGACGGCAACCAGCTTCAACTGAGCGCCCACATGATGTTTTATAACTGTCAGAAATCCTGGCGCGAACTGGGTGAACCCCAGGTTCCGATCCGCCAGAGCCTGCTGGACACTTATAACTGGTATAAGGCACACGGGGATCTATGAAACTGGTGCAGCAGTCCCTGTTTTCTGCCCAACAATCGCGCCGGATTGACAGCCCATTCCCCTCGACACGTTATCAAGGCAGCAAACGGAAGCTGCTCGACTGGATTTGGGCCAATACCGAAACCCTAAAATTTGATACGGTGCTGGATTTGTTTGGTGGGACAGGCTGTGTGAGCCACTTATTCAAGACTGCTGGAAAACAAGTTATTTACAACGATCTGCTGCGTTTTAACTGGAATATCGGCCTTGCCCTGATTCAGAACAGCGAAACCTATCTCAGCGCCGCCGATCTCGATCTGATTCTGAATCCTCAGCCCGGCATCCACTATCCCGATTTTATCGCCCAGACGTTCAAAGGAATTTACTTTACTGATGAAGAAAATGCCTGGTTAGATCGGGTGGTTTACCATATCGACCATCTGCTGTCCGACCCGGTGAAACAAGCCTTAGCCCGCTTTGCGCTGTATCAGGCGTGCATCATCAAGCGCCCCTATAATCTGTTTCACCGCGCCAATCTGTATATGCGGCAGGCGGATGTATCGCGTTCATTTGGCAACAAAACCACCTGGGATACCGCCTTCGAGACCCATTTTCGCGCGTTTGCCGCCGAAGCCAATGCCGCCGTTTTTGATAATGGCCGGAGCAATACCGCGCTGTGCAGTGATGCGCTGGAAGCACCGGCACACGTTGATCTGGTTTACATCGATCCCCCCTATCTCAGCGCCAAAGGCGTCGGCGTCGATTATCAGGAGTTTTATCATTTCCTGGAGGGCCTCACATCCTATGATGTGTGGCCGCAGCACATCGATTATCAGTCTAAACACCGCCGCCTCATGCGCATTCCTTCTCTCTGGACGCAGGCTGATCAAATCACAGATGCTTTTGATGCCGTTTTTGCCCGCTATCAGAACAGTATTCTGATGGTGTCCTACCGGGATGACGGCATCCCATCCAAAGAGGCGCTGATCGAACTGCTGCGGCAGTATAAAAAGCACGTCGTTGAAGCGAACAAAAAACAGAAGTACGTTTTGTCCAGACGCGACTCCAAAGAAGTTCTTTTAATCGCTCAATAAAGGCGGCTTAAGATGAATGATGATCTTCATAACCAGTTTGTCGGTTATTTCGATCAACTGCGCCAGCGTGTAACCACCGCAACAGGAGATTGGACGGTCAAAGGATTTATTGATGTCTACCAGCAGATTTACACAATCTCGCTGGATACCAAAGTGCTTTCCAAAATACTCGAACTCCTCATGTTTCCCGTATTAGCTGAGTTTGCAGCGGTTCATAGTTATAAAATTGTTCTTGCTCGTCAGCAGAATCAGTATCCGATCTCAGCTTGGTTGCGCCAGATGGGGCCAAATATGCTGTTGATATCAAGTCAACCTATCGCACAGGTATAGATCGTCAGGGTTTTTCAAAAGTGAATGGGATGACGTTGGGAACCTATATGGGCTACTTTCGCGCGCGTGATGTCGCATCGATTAGCACATTTCCCTATAACGCCTATTCCAGGCACTATATTTTGGGTGTTATCTATACCCCAATACGTGATGTGGATGAACGCCGGGTTTACCAGCTTGATTATTTGCAAGAAATTCCTTCGGTTGCCAGAGATTTCGAATTCTTCTTCCACGAAAAATTTCGTGTCGCAGCGGATCGCCCCGGCAGTGGAAACACGCGGAATATAGGTTCTTCCGTATTTGAAGATCGCTTGTTGAATGGAGCGGGGATTTTTTCATCATTGGGTGTAGAAGTTTTCGATGACTACTGGATGAATTACCGCACCTTAGCCGATGCCCGCGCCGAAGGTTTGTCTCAGCCTCCTTACCGCAATCTGATTGAATATCGGCAGCACAAAGCACAAGGCGCGTCTATTTTACATGTTCCTCAAACGGAACTTCAAACTGAGGCTGAAGAATCCGAACAGAATGATGAGGGATAAAAATACAGCGTTTTTTGACGCCCGCGCCGCCCCCATGCTACGATTGCGCCCCGGTATTTCTTCCACCCAAATGGATCACCATGTTCTCAAAATCCCGGCTGCTGATCATCGGCAGCTATGCCGCCATTCTCATCCTCGCCGCCCTCAGCAACCTGCCGCTGCTGCATGGGCAGTTTCAGGGTTCCGATGAAGTCGATCAGCTTCAGATCGCCGCGCCTATCGCCAGCGGGGATGTATCGCTCTCCGAGATCGGCCAACTGCTCACTCGCGCCTATCACCCGCCGCTGCGTTATCTGCTCTCCGCGCTCGGACTCGCGCTGTTCCCTGACTCTGAACTCGGCCTGCGCCTGATTGCTATCCTTGTCTCCCTGCTGATGACCTGGCAGGTGATCGCTTTGGGGCGCGATCTCGGCGGGCGGCGTGTTGGCCTGATCAGCGGGCTGCTGGTCGCGTGCAGCGCCGTGTACCACTGGACCTCGATGGCCTTTGGTTGGAGCATCATTGTGTGGGCGCTGCTGAGTGTTATACGCAGCCTGCGTATCTCGTCCCTCGATCTGACGGATTCCTGCGAAACCCGCCGCTTTTACTGGATCAATTTCTGCCTCATTCTGGCTTTTCTGATCAACACCGGAAACAGTCTCTTTGTTGCCATGACCGGGGTGTTATACCTCTGGGCGAATTGGCCGCGCCTCCGCCTGCTGATCAAACGG
>DATAMF010000056.1:0-7094 GCA_036260665.1 Aggregatilineaceae bacterium
CTGAGCACCCGCAACTGTTCATTGGCGGTCCGAAGTTCGGCGGTGCGCTCCGTTACCAGTTCTTCCAGGTGTTCCCGGTATCGTTCCAACTCCTGTTCGGCTTGTTTGCGCTCAGTGATGTTTTCTTTCGCGGCTACAAAATTGGTAATAACCCCGGCCTGATCGCTGACGGGCGAAATATAGGTCCATTCCCAGTAGAGTTCGCCATTCTTTTTCTTGTTACAGAATTCTCCCTGCCACGCGCGGCCCGACAAGATGGTTTCCCACAAGGCCCGGTATTCTTCAGACGGTGTCTCGCCTGATTTCAAGACGCGGGGATTCTGGCCTCGAACTTCTTCCAGAGTATACCCGGTTAGCTCGGTGAAGCGGGGATTGACGTATTCAATCGCGCCCGTAGTATCGGTGATGATGATCGAAACGGGACTCTGCTCGACCGCGCGCGACAGCTTACGCAGCGATTCCTCAGCGCGTTTTTTCTCGGTGATGTCGATAAAAGAGACGATCACCCGGACAATTTTCCCCCTCGCAGCGAATTCAGGCTCGGCATTGATGAGCACCCATATCAGTTTATCTGGATGCACAATGCCTGCAATGTACCCCCTGAGCGGCTGCCTTGACGAAAGCACCAGGCTCACCGGATATTCTGTGATCGGCATAGCCGAACCATCCTCCCTGAGAAAACGCCAGGTGGGTTCGACCAGGGCTTTGCCAAGCAGTTGTTCGTCGGAAAGTCCAAGCAAGTGTTGGGCTAACGGATTGCTGGCTAGGATGCGACCCTGTCCATCATGCAGCACAATCCCCGTGTGAACCTTTTGGATCAAGAACCGGTACTGCTCTTCACTCTCGCGCAGTGCTTCTTCCACCTGCTTACGCCTGATACCCGAACGCAGGGTGATGATTCCAAACGCCAGATCGCCCGCCAGTTCTTCCATCAGCCAGATTTCGTCCGGTGTAACGATGTTAACTTTGGTGGAGTAGATCAGGAGTACGCCGAAGACCTGTGCGTTTTCGTCCTTGAGCGGCAGAGCGATCTCGGAACGGTAGCCACGCCGCAAAGCGTCTTCACGCCAGGGATCCATGCGTGGGTCAGTCGCAAAGTCCTGGACATAGATGATCTCCCCACTTCGGATCGCATTTCCGGCAGGTCCCTGCCCGCGTTCGCTGTCGGCTGCCCAGGAAAGGCGGGCATTGGCAATATAGCCGCTGTCGTCTCCGGCCCAGGCGACAGGCCACACGGTTTTGGCTTCGTCGTGCTCAACGTATCCTACCCAGGCCAGACGATACCCGGCCTCATCGCAAACGATACGGCAGATTTCGTTGAGTAAGGTCTGTTCATCAATCGCCCGCAAGAGTGCTTGATTGCAGTTGCTAAGGGCCTGTAATTCGCGGTTCCGACGGCGCAACCCTTCCTCGGCCTGTCGGCGCTCGGTCAGGTCGTGACCAACAGATAACAGACTCGTTATTTCCCCATATTGATCGTACTCAGGGACAATGACGTAATCCAAATAAAGTGTTACGCCATAGGCGTTCACCCAACTGAATTCTATGGATTGAGGATTTCTCGTTGTTAGAGCTTCCCGGAGCTTTTCCATGTATTCATTGACGGTGACTTGAGGGACTTTGGAAATATCAGCAGGAGGCACATTGACGACTTCTTCGGCGGACAGGCCACTGGCTTTTTCCCAGGCAGGATTCACATAGGTCCGACGCAGGTCGGTGTCATAACGGACGATCAGGTCCGGGCTGTGCTCTACCAGGGTGCGGTACTCTTTCTCTTGTACCGCCAGGGCCAGTTCCATCGCCCGGCGTTCGGTGATGTCCTGGGCCAGCATCGCTACGCCGATAATCTCGCCGGTTTCCGTTCGGATGGGGCTGTGTGCCACTTGAAAATAGCGGCGTGACCAGAGTTCATCTCCCGAATAGGATTCTTCCACGATCTGCTCGCCCGCTAACGCCCGGTCGAGATTGCGTTGGGCTTTCTCTCGATCCCCTGCCACTGTCATATACCCCAACAGGCTGTGACCGGTTTCAATTTCCGCACCATAGAGCGCTTGCATGGCAGCCGTGTGGCTCCGGTTAAAACTGGTGTAACGGTACTCCCGGTCCACTGAAAAAATAAGCGCATTGGTGCTGTCAATGATGCTGCGTAGCGTGGAGAACTGTTCTCTCAGCGCTTCCTCGGCACGTTTCCGATGGGTAATTTCGCGTTGTAGATCGGCATTAGCTACCTTGAGATCATGCGTGCGTTCTTCTACCTTACGCTCCAAGTCAGCCTGGGCTTTTTGCAACAGCTCTTTTTGCCAGTGATTTTCAAGGGTGATCGCAAGATAGTTCGCGAGATTGATGATAAAAGGATGATAAACTTCAAACCCTGCGGCATGTTTGATCTTAAGGACGAAAAAACCAAAATGATGCTGGAAGGAATCGATAGTGATGAACTGTATCTCAGGCTGGTCAGCGAGCTTGCATTTGAAATTCGAATCGGCGGGACTAAATGTGTTGTCTTCCCATGCGGTGGCGTGTAATGCTTCGCACTGAGCGCAAACGCTGCTCGCCATTTCGCCTGCCTGGACCGACCGGCCCCCCAGGCAGACGCGGCAGGCCGTAATCCCCGGTATAGAAATGAGCGTCTGGGCATAAAATTCAGCAATACGGGTTACACCAGGCAGAGTAAAGATGATGTTTTGTGCTGCCAGGATTTGTCCAAGAACACGCGCATCAGCTTTTTGCCACGCCTCTTGTTGTTCATATTCAGCCATCTGCGCTCACCGACTTGGTTGAATCCAATATAGACTTCGAAAATTTCAACAGCGACCGCCAGAGGGTGCCACGGCGGTCGCTCAATCAACACTGCGGCCTATGGCTCAGCCTGCGCCGGCCCTCCCTTGAGAAATTCCTCTGGCCTGAGATAAAACGGATTCCTGACGACTTGCCCCTGCGCGATCATATAAGGATGCACCTGGAGAACTTTGAACAGCGTATTGCCACTAAAGAGACGGGCATCATACAGACACATCCCGGTGAAAGGAAAATCTGAGGTGACGGTGTTGATCAACGCTTCGTATTCTAGAAAACGGTCAGAACCCGGAATATCTCTCAATGCCCAGGACATTTCTCCGCAACTGCGCATACCTGGATAACCCGCTTGTCTGGCTTTTTCGTAGCGCGGAGTCATACCGCTGATGGTTTCGTGGGGGTCGAACCGCCCCTGAGGGCAGTAAGTGTTCTCGGCTTGGGAGATGTTTAGCGGCGCATTCTCTGGGAGTTCTACCCCTGTTTCCAGAATCCAGGCGCGAACTTGCTCGGGAGTGGTCCTATCGACAGCATAGCGAACTATTTCTCCCCCTCTGAGTCCGGCTGCCATGAATTGGGTCACGATTTGTTGAAGTTGCTCATCGCTGTCAAAAATCAGACACATGTGATGGCATTCTGGGAACGTCTCTCGCGTGAATCGCATATCCGTTCCCGGTCTGTGATCGTCCATTTGAGACCCCCTTTCTTCTTCTTTGTTAGTGAAGCTCTACTACCTTCATTATACATATATAACGCCTATCCGTTATAGATTAATCGCAAGTGCGCTAGTCCAAAGGAGGTATTGGTTTATGGAGGGAGTAAACTAAGAAAAAACGCGAAGAGAAGCCAGACCTGACACAGCACCTTCTGATCCCCCTCTCACGTGCTCTGCGAAAAAGATCACGGCAGTGAGATAGAACTGCTCACTTCTTGGCTCAACCTTATTGTTTTGTAGCATCCGCTATTCTTATGTCGATGAATATCCGCAAAGCGCAATAGCACCCGGTCCAGTGTGAATCCCCATGACGGGTGATGTCAGGGAAACAACTAATTCGACAGGCGCATATTCTTGCTGGATTCGATCAGCGATCCGCTGTGCCTCTTCAGAAATGTTGCCGTGCATAACCGCCACATGCAGCGGCTTGCTCACATCTAGCTGTTGGAAGAAGTTCTGATAAAGTGCTTCAATCGCTTTGGATCGTGTGCGAGTACGCGCGGCCAGCTTGATTTCCCCCGTGTGATGATCAACATACAACTGGGGCTTCAGTTGAAGCGCCGTGCCCACCCACTTGGCCGCCCCACTGATGCGCCCACCCCGATGAAGATATTCGAGTGTATCAACGTAAAGCAGGGTGACCAGGTTTTCCCGAACCCTGTCAGCCGCAGTTAACATAGCGGCGGTGTCTCCCCCTTCTTCGCGCGCACGAGCTGCCGCCAACACCTGCCATCCCAGGCTCATCGAGTTCGCTTTTGAGTCGACAATATGCACCGGAATATCGACCAGGGTTTCGATCTGCTTGGCAGCTTGGTAGGTGCTGCTCATCCCGCTGCTGATGGTAAAAATAACGGCTTCCTGCGCCCCATTTTCTTTAGCCTGATGAACGGCCTGAACAAAAGCGGATGGCGGCGGCTGAGAGGTCGTTGGATGGACCGGGTCCGAGACAAGACGTTCATAAAACGCTGTTGGTTTGATGTCTATCTGGTCGCGGAGTTCTTCGGCTCCCCAGACAACCATCAAAGGTACTACGCCGATATGGTACTCCCGGAGCTTGGCCTCAGGAAGATCGCTCGTGCTGTCGACAATCAGTGCAATTTTGTAATCGATGGTCATGGGTTAGATCCTTAGGGCGATAGCGCGGTATAAGCTGTCAATTAGCTGGTATGACGATTATCGGACCGTTTTTTGGGAAACCAGGGAAAAAAGCCGGTGTGGTGTCAATGTATTCCTGGTATTGTAGTTTGGTCTGGGTGAGTGTTTTCTCCAGAAGCGCCACACCTGAGACTCTCAAGAGCAGCAGCGTCATGAGAACCGGCGCATAGATCGTCCAGAATCCTCCAGCCGCCAGCGCTATCAGGTAATACCCCCACCACTGCGCGGCATCGCCAAAGTAGTTGGGGTGACGGGTGTAACGCCAGACGCCTGTATTGAGAACTTTACCTTTGTTAGCGGGGTTGGCTTTGAAACGCGCCAGTTGGAAGTCTCCAACCGCCTCAAAAAAGAACCCAACCAGCCAGACGATCATAGCCAACCCATCCACTACCGTCAGATGATCCGGCGACTTCCCGGCCATTGCAGCCAGCAGCGGGATCGAGATGATCCAGGCCAGCATCCCTTGCAACACAAAAACTTGCCAGAAGCTGCGCCACCACCAGCGGCTGCCATGCTGTTCACGCCATTTGACGTAACGAAAATCCTCGCCTTTGCCTCGATTCCGCCAGCCCAGATAGATCGAGAGCCGCAGACTCCAGACCGCCACCAGGACCAGAAGCAGAATCTTGCGATCCTGGAAGCCATTTTCGGCCAATATAAAGTAAACAATGGCGGCGATCAGAAACAGAATACCCCAAAACGGATCGACGATACTGGCGTTTTTGACCCGCAGACTGACAAGCCACAGCACCGTATTGAAAGCCAGAATGGATAATCCGGCCAGCAGGTAAATCTCAAGTAGTGACACGACTACGTCCTCCCCATAATAAAACACCTAGTTTGGCTGGAGTGTTCCGAAGAAAACCTGCCAGGCCAACAGTGATTTTGCCACCAGCGAGAGCACGATATAGGCTTTTTCGCCGTAGATATAGTCCTGCCAGCGCCCGATCTTCTTGTACTGCAAAATCATGTTGACCGCGAAAACGTTGAAGAACAGGAACAGCGAGGCATAGATGGCATACACGAAATTGGGAACCTGTTCACCGCTGGTGACTGAACCGATCAGATAGATACCAATCGCTATCCAGGGCACAATGCCTGCAATTGATCCAAAAATGAAAGCCGTCCAATCGGTCTTCTCGGTGGTTTGATTGTGCAGTTCCATCATCCAGCCAAACAGGATCATCATGGCATTCAGGGCGAAGATAAGCAGCAGGGTAGCGATGTCGTACATACCAAAGAGCATCGCAATTGCCACGATCATCACCGAAGAACTGAAACTGTACTCAATCCAGCGCGCGTAATTAACGCCTTTTTTCAGGTTGCGGATATACCAGTCGTAAATTCCCGGCGCAGAGATCAGGAAATGCGCCAGAGCAGACATAAAAAGAAATGCTGCTACCAGTGGGGCCAGCGGCAGATCGAATGCGGTCTTCAAATTAGAGACCAACTTTTCGGTCGTCTCATCATATTTCAGGAAAGCAGTGGTGACAGGCAGCTTGAAATCCAGGTCGCTCAGTGCCACCATCAACACGCCCTGGGCAAAATGAAACAAGCCCATAAACAGGTTGAAGCGGCGCAGGTTTGGAAATGTTTTTTCATTGGTCGTGGTCATGCTTGGTTTCCCCCGAAATGATATGGCTCATAAACTAACCGAGCCATTTGCCGACTGCAAAACTGACTAGACTTACGCTCACGCTTAAGACGGTTCCCCAGGCCAGATCGACCACCGTGACAAGCACCGGCCAATCTTTCACGGTTGCCAGATTGGTGAGGTCATAGGTGGCATACGTGATGAGGCCAAACAGCGCCGCGCGCAGCAGGGTTGTTTTGAGTGAATCATCTTCCAACCCAGGCACAACCACGAACACCAGAATCCCCAAAATGAATAACAGGTAGAAAACTAGCGCCGCGATCCAATTGGTGTCGGAGGCCAATAGAAAATCGAGATGCTTTCGGTAGAAGGTGCGCGCTACCAGACCAAGCCAGATCATATCAATGACAAAGAAGGCAGCGAGTGTAGCAGAATAGAGTTTCAGGTAATAAGCCATCCTTGTTTTCCTTCAACGTTGCGGCGGGGCACCCTACTTCAGCGTGTGAGCGGCAGTAATGAGATCAGCGATCTTGGGGTGATTCCCTGCATGTTTACTGTAGTAGACGTACTGGATGATCCCATTCTTGTCTACAATGAAAGTGCCGGGCAGCATTTTGACATCGCCGATGGCTTCCCCTTGCGAACTGCCTCGACTTAATGCTCTCACGCTGGCGACCATGACCGCCGGAGATATAAGCTCGCCGAGTTTTCCTTGTTGGAGGCCATAGGTTTCGTAGGGCATGGTTGTCTCGTTGGTCAGGCATGTAATGCTGGGAGCCAGTTTGCCACAATACCGTTCGGCGTGTTTGGGTTCCCCCATCGCTATGCTGATAACTT
>DATAMF010000078.1:0-66457 GCA_036260665.1 Aggregatilineaceae bacterium
CTGGTTGTATTAGCCGTTCTGGTCAGTGTCAACATTCTCATCAATCGAATTTCGACCTTTAACAAAAACGGGGCGGACTACAAATTAATTGCAGCCGATCTGCCTCGTGATGCCGTCTTGATGATTAACGATCCGTCGTCGCTTTATTACCACACCAAATTGACAGGCGTCGTTCTGCCGAACTCAGACCCGTCTGTCGTGACAACACTTGCCACCCGTTATGGTGTTACTCATCTCGTGTTGGATAAAAATCGCACACAGCCCTTTGCAGCATTATTTGAGGGAACCGAAACGCGCCCGTTTCTTAAAGTTTATAAGTCTTATGATGATTTTCGCGTATTTGAGATCGTGAAGGGGGCGAAATGAGGTTCCGCTTTATTTTGATAGGTCTGGCAGCCGGAATTGGAGTGGTGATGTTTATTGGAGCATCGGCATCACTGCATGATGTCGGTTTTCCACTCGACGATTCGTGGATTCACCAAACCTATGCCAGGAATCTGGCTGAAGAGGGCGAATGGGCGTTTATTCCAGGCGAACCGAGTGTCGCTTCTACCTCTCCATTATTTACAGTGGTGTTGTCACTGGGATATGTGCTGCATATCCCGTTTTTTGTTTGGACATTTATTGTCGGCTTTCTAGCGCTAAGTGTCGCCGGGTGGATTGCTCTAGCACTAGGCGAAAAGATGTTTCCAAAACTGCCGTTTGTGGGATTGTTTACCGGATTGGCCGTTGTCACCTCATGGCATTTAGTGTGGGCGGCGACGTCGGGTATGGAAACTATGCTATTTTCGACGCTAAGTTTAGCCGTTATTGGGTTAACCTGGCGTGAGATCAGCGCGCAAAAAACGGCAACACGCGGTGAATTTCGGCGGGGTTTGAGCACCGGACTAGTTGGTGCGGCGCTGACTCTGACCAGACCTGAAGGGGCAGGATTGGTCGCGCTAGCCGGGCTATTTGTCGTCGCAGCTCAACCATATGGGAGTTGGCGAACAGAGTGGAAGCGTTATTTAGCGTGGGGTGGTGGATTAGCTTTGGGGTGGATGGCAGGCATAGCGCCCTATGCGGCCATGAACTATCACATCAGCGAGACATTCCTGCCGAATACGAGTGCGGCCAAACAAGCTGAATATGCTAATCTATTGGAACTGCCACTTCTGGAGCGCTATGGGCGAATGTTTCTGCCCTTAGTTATTGGCGGGCAACTGCTTATGGTGCCTGGGGTGATCGTTGCTTTTGTTATCTTGGTCAAACGGATCAAACGTAATCGCGTGGCACTGCTTTACCTGCTGCCTGCCGCATGGATATTTTTGGATGTTTCTGCTTACGCACTTCGTTTGCCCACTGCTTACCAACATGGCCGGTATGTGATGCCCGTGGTCCCTCATATTTTTCTTTACGGGGTTGGCGGGACGATTGCAATTGTGGATCGAGCACGCTTTGGCCCGGTTCAGAGAGTTGCAAGCCGCAGTTTGGGATTGGCATCAGCGTTGATTATGCCTGCATTTCTGATCATGGGCGCACAAGTCTACGCGCGCGATGTTCGGATTATCAATACCGAAATGGTTACAACGGCGAAATGGGTTCGCGATCATCTTCCGCCAAACGAACTGCTTGCGGTGCATGATATTGGCGCGGTAGGTTACTATGCGCCACGTTCTATTCTTGATCTGGCCGGATTGGTCAGCCCTGAAGTGGTGCCGATCATTCGAGATCATGAAGCAATCATGGAGTTCATGTGTACAAAAAAAGCACAGTACTTGATGGTTCTCCCCGATCAACTTCCAGCCATATCGAACGATCCAAGGCTTGGAGATCTGTTGTTTATCACCAATGCACGCTATGCGAAGGAAGCTGGAGCGGGCAATATGGCAGTCTACCGATTGAACTGTCCTTGAATAGGGATGTAGGCCAAGATGCGCGACAACCGCCTTCTTGCTTGCCCGCCGATTCTGTCCTATGGTATACTCCGAAAGAGGGGAGTAGCTGTTTCCAATTAGTTTCAACTTGTCTATGTTAAGGTGGTAATATTTCGATGGAAGATTACCAGGCGCAAAACGCCCGGCAAGAAATTCGGCTCTTGATTGTGGATGATCATCCCGTCTTTCGCCAGGGCTTGCGTAATATTTTTGCAACCGAAGACGATATCCAAGTTATCGCTGAGGGTGCAAGCGGTGAGCAAGCGCTTCATCTGGTGCATGAACTCCAGCCGGATGTGCTTCTGCTCGACATAAATTTGCCAGGGATCAATGGGCTGCAAGTTACAAGCCGTTTAAAGGCTGAACACTCGCCAACGGCAATTGTGTTATTGACTGCTTACGATGACATCGAACAGGTTCTTCACGCCATGCGTTCAGGAGGGGCTGCATATTGTCCAAAGGATATTGAGCCAGAACTCCTGATTGATGTCGTGCGCAAAGCGGCTAGAGGTTATTACATTATCGGAAACCGGGTTTTCGATAAAGAAGGACTGAAAAACTGGTTAGATGCTGGTGTTGAAGCTGCTACCGGACCGTATATGGTCGATCCAGGTGAGCATTTTGTGCCGCTTAGCCCACGTGAAATGGAAATCCTGCAATTTGTTACGCAAGGCAAAAGCAACAAAGAAATCGCAGCCTCGCTCGGAATCAGTCACCAGACAGTCAAAAATCATATGACCTCCATCCTGAAAAAACTCGATGTGCGAGACCGGACTCAGGCGGCTGTGTATGCACTGCGTCGAGGATGGGTACGGGGTGACGAGCAGACTATAAAGTTGTTATATGAGGCCGAGAACAAGGACGATTAGAAGGAACATCTGACTATGGCGCTGAGTACAGCGAGTTCCAGGGAAGACCTGCTTACCGAATTGAATGGCGAATTTACTCAAATCAAAGCTCGATTGCGTGAAAACCAGCAATTGATTGAGCAGAGTCAGCTTGAGGTAGATCGCCTGCGCGAACGTAATGTGGCAATCAGCACGCACCTTCGCCGTGTCGAGTCTAATTTTGACACCATCCCACGGGCTGATATTAAAGCTGCTTATGATAACGCATTGGATGCCAAGACGCGCTTGCTGACGATGCAGGGGCAGCTTGAAAAGTTGAAGAGTTTACACGAAGAACTGACCTATTTTGAGCAACTTTTAGGCCGTTTAGTGAATATTCTTCAGGGCATAGCTCCTAACTTACCAGCACTACGAGGACCGGGGGAAGAGGAACCGCTCCTTGTAGAGGGGGGCAATCTCTCGACTCAGGCGATTGTGCGGATTGTTGAAACGCAAGAAGCGGAACGCCAACGGCTGGCGCGTCAAATGCACGATGGGCCTGCCCAATCACTCACGAATTTTATTCTCCAAGCTGAAATCTGCCAGCGGCTTTTTGATCGGAATCCGGATCGAGCTGGGGAAGAACTGAGTAACCTCAAAACAGCGGCCAGTTCTACCTTTCAGAAAGTCCGCGATTTTATTTTCGATTTGCGTCCCATGATGTTGGATGACCTGGGACTTGTACCCACCATCCGACGTTACATAGAAGCTTTCCAGGATAAGACACAAATCGATACCCAGTTGAATATTCTGGGGGAAGAGCGCCGACTGCCAAGCCATATCGAAGTCATCATGTTCCGCTCGATTCAGCATATTATGGGGAATGCACGTGATAATTTAGGGGCCAAGGATGTGAATATTGTCCTTGACGTTGGACCGCAAATTCTTAAAGCAACCATCGACCACGATGGACGCAGCTTTGATCCTGATGCCATATTTATGGCGGATGGGCGAGAAGAGGATGCTTCTGGGCTGAGAACCCTACGAGAGCGTATTATCTTAGTGGGTGGTACATTGAATGTAACCAGTAGCGAGGAAGAACGAAGCCGGTATGTCGTTGCCTTGCCAGCCGGAGAATAACATTGGAACGGACTTCCAGGGTAATCCTGGGGTGAAATTGCTTGTCTGTTTTCTTTTTATAACCAGGTAGGACTATCAGGCTGTTTGCGTTATTTTGGCAACAGACTACACTAGAAGCTACGTACAATAAAGGCTGGGTAAACAAGTCAATTCCATACCGACCCAAGCGCCAACCTTTTTGGGAGGACTTTTCATGCGAGGCCGAGTACTTATCTTGATCGGTGCGATCATCTTGTTGGTGGTCGTCGTGGTTGTCGTGCTGATGACACGCAATAGTGATGAAAATTCAGACGCCGACGCCACAGCAACAGAAGACGTGGTAGTAATTCCCGACAGTGGCACGGGAGACCAACCTTCTTCGAGTGGTGAGCAACCTATCGCACCACCAGCGGGGGGAGATACTACAGAGGTAGTTGAGATTGTCGTTGCCGTCCAGACTTTGACACGCGGTATGGTTATTCCCGAAAGTGGGGTATCCAAACAGGCATGGCCTCTCTGGGCACTGGCGGAACCGGAGCAATATTTCACTGAAATTGACGAAGTTGTAGGTAAGATCGCGCGTACGGACATCTATATTGGCAGTCCGGTGAACCGGCGCTTCGTGGTGGATAACCTGTATCAGGTTGCCAGAACGGGGTCCGATGCCGCAGCCATGCTCGCGGGGCTACCCGAAAACGCGTTGGGCACAGAGTATGTAGCCGTATCAATTCCCCTTGATCCATCGGGGGTTGGACAAGTTGCCTATGCCGTACAAGATGGCGACTATGTGGATGTGGTGCTGTCCTTCCTGTTTATTGATGTCGATCAGACGTTCCAGACTCGTATGCCTAACAACATTTCGGTGATTACGAGGTTGGAAACAGGCGAGTTGAGCATCGGTACGCCACGGACAGGACGAACAGAAGCAAGTGCTTTGTCGCCCGAAGGCGTATTGGTTGGCCCTAGCGAAACCTCGCAGCGCCCGCGCCTGATGACGGTTCGCACCGTTACGAATGCCTTCGTTGTCCACGTGGGGCATTTCCCTCCAGGCGGAAACATAGTCGGTGCGACACCCACACCACTAGTTGTTGCGCCACCTCCGGCACCGCCAGGCGAAACCGATACGGCGCAAGCTGCTCCGACAGAGCTGCCAACGGCGACACCTTATCGACCATTGATTATTACCCTAGGCGTGTCACCGCAGGACGCTTTGGTACTCACCTGGGCAATTGACGCGCAGATTCCGATCACCCTGTTGCTGCGTGAAGCGGGCGATCCGCCGATAACGGATACGGTACCCGTAACACTGGAGTATATGCTGAACCGCTATACTCTGGATGAGAATGGTAATCCACAGGTTCCGCGCTCACTGCCGTATGCGCTGGAACCTCCGATCACCAGTGTGCGGCGGTTTGACCTGCAATCGCTCTATAACTTCCTGGGACCGGGTACGGGTGAAGAGGTGCTCCAGGAGAACCTTGCTAATTAATGTCTCAAACGCCCGGACTACTTTAGTCACGGGCGCTTTTTCAAGCGGCTGGGTTTATCAACAGTTTACACAGGAAGCGAAGGGGAAGACATAAGCGCTTCCCCTCTGACCAACAAG
Source organism: Aggregatilineaceae bacterium (assembly GCA_036260665.1). GTDB lineage: Bacteria > Chloroflexota > Anaerolineae > Aggregatilineales > Aggregatilineaceae > DATAMF01. The sequence goes on from DATAMF010000078.1 coordinate 5,469, forward strand.
GGTAAAAGGGTAAAAAGCGGATGAGTAGTGGAAATCCAAAGGACATCATCAAGGTCTTAATTGTTGACGACATTCCAGATACACGAGAGAACCTGCGAAAGTTGTTGGCCTTTGAGCCGGATATTGAAGTCGTGGGCGTAGCAGGCACAGGGCGCGAAGCCATTACCGTCGCTACCCAAACCAAACCAGATGTGGTTCTGATGGACATTAACATGCCCGATATGGATGGCATTACAGCCACCAAGGCAATTACTGTGGCGGTACGGCGAACTGCCGTTGTCATTATGTCAGTCCAGAGTGAGCCAGGGTATTTGCGCCAAGCGATGTTGGCCGGTGCGCGCGACTTTTTGACCAAGCCAATTTCGAGTGAAGAACTTTATACCACGATCCGCCGCGTCTATGAAGGAAATGCAGCGGCGCATGATTATGTTGATCAAGCGCCAACGCCAGCATCACCTAGTCCGAAGTCGGCGGAAAAACGAGCTGGGGCCGGGCACATTCTTGTTGTTTACAGCCCACAGGGTGGGTCTGGCAGCACGACGATTGCGACCAATCTGGCATCGGCTTTGATGCGCAAAGATACACGTGTGTTGTTAATTGATTGTAATTTCCAGTTTGGGGATGTGGACGCGTTTTTGAATGTCCAGTCACAACTGAATATATCGGACCTGACTAAAGCAGTAAACGATCTCGATCAAGAAATTATCGATAATGTACTGGTTACCCATCCAAGCGGCCTCAAAGTGTTGGTTGCGCCGCCGCACCCGGAACAAGCCTACGATATTTCAGCCGAAGATGTGAAACAGCTTATTTTGTTCCTGTCGGATATTTATGACTACATCGTCATTGATACATCTACTCAATATGATGATCTGACGCTCAAACTATTTGAAATTGCTTCCAAAATCGTTTTGGTGAGCAACCCGACAATTCCCGCGATTCGTAATACCCGGAAGATGCTAGACATCTTCGATAATCTGGAAAAACCTGCCAACCTGTCCAGTAAGGTTGAGTTTGTACTAAATCGCATTGTGAATGAAAAAGAAAAGAACAGCGGCACCGTTCCAGCGGAATCGATTGAGAAACACCTCAAACACCCGATAGCAGGGCAGATTCCGCTCGATGAACGAGCGGTACTCGCATCGGTTAACCAAGGCGTACCGTTAGTTGCTAAACTGAAACAGAGATCGCCAGGACGTGAGTTAATGGAATTGGCTGAGCATGTGCGGCTACAGTTTGAGGGAAGTGATGCTGCTGACGCAGCGCAAGTTGCGCAGCGTTCGAAGAGTGGAATTCGGGCCTTATTCGGTGGAACTAGTTAGCGGAGGTTGCAATGTCATTGTTAAGGCGTATTGAACGTGGAGGGGGAAACCAGCAAGGGCCGGAGGAACCGGAGGAATCCAAACTGACGGCTATGCAGCGGCGACCGGTCAAGATTCAGCAGGGTGCTGGTGCTGCACAAGCACGACCGGATGTCAGTAATTATCAAGACCTAAAAGTGCGAGTTCAAAACAAGCTCCTGGCCGAACTGGACACAAGTGTTGATCCTCGTTCACCCGAAATACGCGCAACAATTGAAGAACTGTTCACGACTATTCTCTCGGAAGAAAGCATAGTTCTGGCTCGCAATGAGCGGCAGCGGCTGTTTGAGGCGATTGTCGCGGAAATTCTGGGTTTCGGCCCGCTGGAACCGCTGCTGGCCGATGATACAGTCACCGAAATTATGGTGAACGGTCCGAAGAATGTCTATATTGAGCGTGCCGGTAACTTGCTCCGCTCGAATGTTACGTTTGAAGATGAAGATCACGTACTGCGCGTGCTGGACCGTATTGTTGCGCCACTGGGCCGTCGTATTGACGAAAGCTCGCCTACCGTTGACGCCCGTCTGCCTGATGGGTCGCGTGTGAATGCCGTCATCCGTCCAATTGCACTGTGCGGGCCTACCATCACCATCCGTAAATTCTCGCGGCGTCCGTTTACCGTTGAAGACCTCATTCGGTTTGGCTCGATGACACCAGAAATTGCTGAATTTCTGCGGGCCTGCGTTATTGCGCGGTTGAATATCGTGGTGTCGGGTGGTACCGGGTCGGGTAAAACGACGCTGCTCAATGTACTATCCGGTTTTATTCCGAACGACGAACGCATTCTGACGATTGAGAACGCGGCGGAGCTTCAGCTTCGCCAGGAACATGTGGTATCACTGGAAAGCCGCCCAGCCAACATTGAAGGGCGCGGCGAAATCAGCATTCGAGACCTCGTGGTGAACGCGCTCCGTATGCGTCCTGACCGGATTGTGGTTGGGGAGTGCCGTTCGGGTGAGGCGTTGGACATGCTCCAGGCTATGAACACAGGCCACGACGGATCGCTGACGACGGCACACTCGAACAGCCCACGCGATACGCTTTCACGTTTGGAAGTTATGTGTTTGATGGCAGGGATGGAATTACCAATCCGTGCTATCCGCGAGCAAATTGCATCCGCGGTTGACTTGATTGTTCACCAGGAACGTATCCGGGATGGTTCACGTAAGATCACGAAAGTCACCGAAGTCCAAGGTATGGAAGGTGACGTGATCACGATGTCGGATATTTTCGAGTTTGAACAAACCGGGATTGAAGCGGGGAAAGTTATTGGCCGTATTCGTCCTACCGGACTGCGCCCGAAATTTATCGAGCAGATCGAGGCGGCTGGTATTCATCTGCCACCGTCGGTCTTCGGTATTGGTATGTCGCGATATTAAACCATCATTTTTTCGATTTCACCTGTCAGGAATCATCCCGACAGGTGAAACTGTTTTTGGGGATTACTGGTACAATAAAAATAGAAGAGTAGACCAGTTTGAGGAGAACGATGTCTTATGGGTCCTGAAGTGCTAATCGCTGGCGCCGCTGGTGTGTTGGCTCTCATTATTCTGGTCGTTGGGATTAGCAGCATTCGCTCGGAACGACAAGAAGAAATTGAGGAGCGGCTGGGGCGCTATACAACGGAATACAGCAGCTTACTGCTTTCAGAAGATCTGCAGCAGTCGAGCGCGATGGCCGACGAGCCGAGCATGCTCCAAAAGAGATTAGATGCAGCGCTGGCCGATCGTGAGTTTGCGAAAAAATGGCGCGTGCAGCTTGCGCGAGCTGACCTCAAGCTAACGGTTGGAGAATATCTGGCGCTTCATGTGATTTCGGGTATTGGAACGGCGATAGTCGCCACGGTACTTTTCGGCACTCCTATTGGCGGCGTGGTGCTAGGATTGGCTGGGTTATTCTTTCCGCGATTTTATGTGGCCCGGAAGCAGGGTAAACGGCTACGATCTTTTGAAGGCCAACTTCCTGATACGCTAATGTTGTGGGTGAATGCGCTGCGTTCCGGTTATTCGGTGCTTCAATCCATGGAAGCTATCGCGAAAGAATCACCTGAACCCAGCGCCATTGAGTTTAAGCGTGTTGTGCAAGAAGTTCAGTTAGGTATTCCGATGGAAGATGCGCTGGCACACCTGCTTAACCGGATGCCCAGCGAAGACATGGACCTTGTCAATACGGCGGTGAACATTCAGCGCGAAGTTGGTGGTAATCTGGCTGAAATTCTAGAAGCGATTGGTCACACCATCCGCGAGCGTATTAAGCTGAAAGGTGAAGTTCGTGTACTTACCTCACAAGGTCGTATTACGGGCTGGGTAATTGCAATGATGCCGATTTTGCTGACGATCTTTCTGTACATTGTCAGCCCGAACTATATGGGTAACATGGTGCGAAACCGAATGTGTGGATGGCCGATGTTAGGATGCGGCCTTGGCCTCATTGGAACGGGTGCAGCGGTGATCCAAAAGATTGTGAACATCGACTACTAAGCAGGAGAGAGTTACTATGCTGCCGGTAATTGCGCTAATCGTAGTGGGAATTATCCTGCTGGTAGGGTTGATCATGGTCGGCAATCGTGAAGATTCAGGCGTTGATCCGCTTGAAAAACGATTGTCCGAATACGGTGATCGTGAACTTCCAGCATCGCTCGAAGAACTTGAACTCTCGCTGAGTACACGGGAACGTGTCATTATTCCCATGTATAAAGCGTTGGCCCGTTTTGCAGTGAATTTCACGCCAGAAAACCAGATTGAAGGTGTGCGCCGCCAGATTGAGTTGGCTGGAAAATCGCAGACGATGGAACCGGTGACCTTTTTTGGGCAACGCATCGCGCTCACACTGGCTTTGGGTGTCGGCGCGTTTGTGCTGTTTTTCTTCGTGACCAAATGGGGACCGGTTAAGGGTTTCGTGGCAACGATCATTGGTGCCGCACTGGGATATTATCTCCCGGTTATGCAACTGAAGAGCCAAATCAAACGGCGTCAAGATGGTATTGTGAAGTCTTTGCCAAACGCGCTTGACCTGCTCACCATTTGCGTGGAAGCAGGATTGGGCTTTGAGCAGGCGATGGGCAAAGTGTATGAGAAGTGGGACGATGATCTGGCGATAGCCTTCGGGCGTGTACTGCAAGAGATTCAGCTTGGCAAACGACGAAGCGAAGCGTTACGCGATATGTCGAGCCGAATGGATGTGGCGGACGTCACGAGTTTTGTGGCGGCATTGGTCCAAGCGGAGCAACTGGGTGTGAGTATTGCGAAAATTCTGCGCATCCAGGCGGACCAGATGCGTGTGAAACGCCGCCAACGCGCTCAAGAAAAGGCGCAGCAAGCGCCTGTGAAGATGATGATTCCGATGGTCTTGTTGATCTTCCCATCGATCTGGATTGTACTGTTGGGACCGTCGATCATCGTCATTATGGACTCTGGAGTATTGGGCAGCAGTTTCTAAACTGAAGAGAGCAAATTGATACCTTCTTCGCGCGCAGGGATCGATAACGTCCGGCAACGGATGGGCGGTCTGTTGCCGGAGAACCGTATAAAACTCCTGGCACAACAGGTATTCACAACGGCAATCGATTTAGTTTTTCCGCCGTTCTGTGTAGGCTGTGACCGTGTTGGGAGTTTTTTGTGTCCGCGCTGCATGGCAACCCTTGTTCCAGCACCGGCACGAGAAGTGGCAGGACTGGATGGCGTCAAAGCCGCCGTGAACTATGAAGGGGCTGTGCGACGCGCGATCCATGCTTTAAAATACGAGCGACAGCGGCGGGTGGCGGAACCGTTGGGGCGACTGCTGACCGGGTTGGACTGGCCTGTCGATTTAGTGACGGCGGTTCCTTTGCATCCCAAACGGCTTCAGGAGCGCGGATATAACCAAGCGGCGCTAGTTGCTCAAACGGTAGCGCAGCTTTACCAATGGGAATTTGCGGATGATATTTTACAGCGAACACGCGAAACCACCAGCCAAGTTCAGCTATCCGCCCAGGAGCGTCAGGCGAATGTGGAAGGCGCTTTTGACGCGGTTACGGAAAAGGTTAGGGGAAAGCGGCTGTTAGTTATTGACGATGTGCTCACAACCGGCGCTACGATGGCGGCCTGTGCAGATGCGCTCCGTAGAGCAGGGGCGATCCAGGTCTTTGGCGCAACAGTGGCCGGATCAATGTATGATGTTCATACTGGTGCGGTTGATGCACCTGTATAGGAAAAGGACTGCACGCTTAAAAGGAGCAAGTCATGGAACTCAAGATTCACGCGCGTAATGTAGATGTCACTCCTCGCTTGCAGGAACACGTGGAGAAGAAGATCAGCAAGCTTGACCGGTATTTACCCAATATTCATGAAGTGCGTGTAGACCTGGCGGTTGAAAAACGCAAGGCGGGTGGTGAGCAGTGTATTGCACAGCTCACACTTCGGAATACGCGAGGCGTGATCCTGCGGTCCGAAGAGAAAAAGCAGAATGACATTTATGCAGCTATTGATCTGGCACTGGACAAGATGTATCGCCAGATTGAGCGGTATAAGGGCAAGCGTAAACGTCGCGGTGGTGGACGGTATACGGAAGCTGATGCAGAACTGGCAACCATGGAGCCGGTGCCTGTTTCAGCGCCGGATGAAGAAGATGAGGAAGATCTGAAAACCGCGATTGTGCGGCGCAAGCAGGTTGAACTCGTGCCGATGACCGAAGAAGAAGCGATTGATCAAATGGAACTGCTGGGACACAGCTTCTTTATTTTCTACAACGCGGACACAGCGAAAATCGGCGTTTTGTACCGTCGTGAAGATGGCAATTACGGTGTTCTGGTACCTGAAGTTTCTTAACCTTAAAACCAGTTCTTTACTCGCAGGCCGGGGAAGGCTTTCCCCGGCCTTTTCATTAGGATAGGTTTCATGCAGACCGTTGGCGCGGTTATTTTTATTGGTGCTGGGGGGCCAACGCCGCAGGAACAGCTTGTTCACCAGGCAACGCAGGCCGCTGTACTCGATTTGTTGGATATTTTAAATGCGCTGGGAGTCCAACCCGTGATTGTGGCGGGACCGGAACTGGCCTGGCTGCCCGAACTACCGCACGTTATCTGCGAAGTTGATCAAGAGCCGTTTCATTTTGGCGAACGATTGGCAGAGCTAATCCAAAAGTATGAACTTTCGCCTGTGATCTATTTTGGGGCGGGAAGCGCACCGCTGCTCAACCAGGATATGGTGGGGTTGATGCAGGGCATGTTGTACCAGTCGCAGTATGGACGCGGGAGTCAAATTCCGGGGCATATCGCGCTTACCAATAACTTGCATTCGAGCGACTGGATCGGGATCAGTCATGCACAGGATGCGGTGCCGATTATCCGGCAAGCGCAACGCGATAACAGCCTGGCGTGGATGCTGCAACAAAACTGGGAATTTGATGTGCGCGTGCTGTCGGGCGTGCGGCCCTCATCGAGCATGGACCTGGATACACCATCGGATTTGGCGATTGTGCGGCACCATCCTGAATGTCCGCCGCATTTAGCCGAAGCACTGCGGGATACGCTGTTGGAACGCATTCCGATTGAAGCGGTGATCGATGTGGCGGCGCGGGATGGCGGGCGCGTGGCGTTGGTGGGACGGGTTTCGCCGCTGGCGTGGCAAGCACTGAGCAAGGCAACGCAATGCTGGATTCGGGTGTACTCGGAAGAGCGCGGTATGGTCGCCAGCGAACGGATGAGTAAGGGTGAAGTGCGGTCTTTGCTGGGACGGATGCTCGAACTGGTTGGGCCGCAGGCGTTTTTTGATGAACTGGCAAACGTTGCTGACGCCGTGCTGCTCGATTCACGGGTGATGATGGTCGCCAGCGGACATTATGCGTCGAATGCCGAACGGTTTGCTTCTGATTTGTTTTTGGTTAATGAGATACAGGATCCGTGGCTGCATGCCTTTACGGAAGCCGCTGCTCATGCGCCAATTCCGGTGCTGCTGGGCGGGCATACGGTGGTGGCGGGCGGCCTGTATGCGCTGACGGATATTATTGCTGCACGACGTAAAAAGGTGACATAGGGCGCGCCGCACCTGAAAAAAACTTATTACCCCTCCCCCCCCTTTGACCCCTGATTTGAGGCCATTTGAGGGGAAAACCGTTCCCCCAAGGGGGAAGATAATGGCAGAAAGTGCCACTTTATGACAAGATCTCGCGTCGTGAAGACCATTTCGCGACGCGAGTTCCCTCAAAAATGGGGGTGGCGCGGTGAACCCCTATCCCCCGGCCCCTTCCCGCGCACGCGGCTAATCATTACCCACAAATCGGAGATGAGGGAAAAACAGGCGTTAGGCGGTGAACCCCTATCCTCCCAGCCTCCTTTCCCCGCACGCGGAGAAAGGAGGGGCAGGGCGCAGCAAGCAGCGCCCCTACCCATGGCGGGCATTGAGCGCGGGGCGATTCGTGAATCGCCCCTACGGGCACATGTCGGTCCATGTCTCAAAAGATGTGGGTAAGGTATAGCCGCGCGCGGAGAATGGGGAGCAAAGCCTGGTGGTGAGTTTTGAGTTGGAAAGGTGCGATAGTACATTTATCTCAGATACAGAATAGCACGAATGTTCGGATTTGTCATCACCATCGGATGGCTAACTTCGATGACTAACTTGAATGGTGAACTTCGGGTAGGCTATCGATAAAGGCGGCGGAGATGGACGTATTTCTGGAATTCGTACCAGGACATCAACAGGCTGAGGCGCAAGCCGTGAAAGCCGTCACGATAGCCCTGGAGGGTGATATAACGCCAGGTGAACTGGCGAAGGGGCTGCGTGATAAATTTATGGGGTTTGGGCTGGATGCCATGTTCTTTTAAAATGCGGGCGTCGTACTGGACGTAACGGTTTTGTTTTTGGCGGAACTGTTGAAACGAGTCGTAGTTGTAGTGGGTGAAGGGCACAGTTAGATAGCCGGGTTCGCCTTCCACGACGACTAATTCATGGACTTCGCGGGAGGGGTCGTAGTGGGCCTGACCGCGACGCAGCAACCGCATCTGGTAATCGGGGTACCAGCCGGTGTGGCGGGTGAGGTGGCCGAAAATGTAATTATGACGGGGAACGTAGTAACCATTATGGGCGGGTGAAGCCAAAACAGATCGGATTTCAGCGGCTTGTTCGGTGCTGGACCGTTCGTCGGCATCGATGAAGAGAATCCAATCCGCTTCAACGGCGGCAAGGGCGGCGTTCCGCTGTTGGGCGAAATTTTCGAATGGGTGTTGAAGCACCTGTGCGCCTGCATTTTGGGCAAGATCAATCATGCGATCTGATCCGCGCGCATCAAGGAAAACCACGATCCGATCCGCCCAGAGGGCGCTTGTGATGCAAGCCTGAATATGGGGTTCTTCATCACGGGCGAGAATTATAACGGCCAGCATTTTTGTGTTCCCCGCTTTGCAGCTAATTAGTATCCATGAGTGGAGAAAGAGAAGAAAACGGGCGCGGCAGCCCGATATGGCATCATTCCTGGCACATTTCCTGAACGCTGCGATAGGCGGCAAGCAGATCGTCGCGCTGCGACTCGGTCAGGTCGCCCGCTGCATATGATTGATGAGTGAGTTTGATCTGGCGGCGCATGCCGCGATAGAGCAGACGGCGGGCCACCGCCCGTTTGAGCGGCGAGTAGAGTTTTTCGTACATACGAAGGCGACTACGCCACAAATTGACTACACTTTGCGGGCGGACCTGACGCGTGCTCTGGCCTGCCAGATGGGTGACATGCGCGGTGGGAACGTTGTAGATTTGCCAACCGGCGCGACGAATACGCCAACTCCAATCAACCTCTTCACAATACATGAAGTACTGCTCATCAAAAAGGCCGGTTTGCTGAATCGCTTCGCGGCGGAGCATCATGGTTGCGCCGAGGGTGTGATCGACGGGAAAAGGCTGCTGCCCGGCATACAAGTCACGCGAATAACGGCCATTTATACTGCTTTCGATCAGACGACCCGGAACGGGAAACAGATCGATGTAAAGCTGACGCAGCCCCGGAAAATGAAAGGCACTATGCTGGAACGCGCCATCTTCGTAAGTGAGGCGTGCGCCCACTACACCCGCCTTCGGCAGGGTAAAAAGGGCATCGTACAGGGTTCGGGTTGCGCCGGGGTGGGTGCGTGTGTCGGAATTGAGCAAATAGACCGCCTGGGGAAGATCATCCCCGGTGTTTCCAGTGGGGGTGTCATCAAAACCCATCAAACGCAAGGCGACATTGTTGCCCCCCGCAAAGCCGTGATTTTCGGCACTGACAATGAGCATCACATTGGGGAAAAGCTTCTGGATGGCATCGGGGGAGCCATCCGTAGATGCATTATCGACCACCCACACCTGTGCGTCGGGGCCATTGGCGTCCAAGTCGGCATAGAGGGTGCGAAGCGCATCCAAAGTCAGGTCGCGGGTGTTCCACGACACAATCACGACAGCGAGTTCAGGAACCATGATTAATCGACGATGGTCTGTTTACCCACCAACACCTGAAAAGCGGCGTAGTCTTCAAGCACCACATCCATAATCCCGGTTGCATCGGGCAGATCATCGCGCTGGAACAGACTCAGCAAACGATCCGCACCCGTGTCATCATCCTCAAAAAACTCCTTCACCTGCTCGGTGATGGTCAGACGCAGCGCAAGCGGGATCATGGCGTCGGAGGGGAACACAAGCGTTTCATAGGGAATGATGTAGTCCTCAGTGAGCGAATCGCCCACGGCGGCCTCCACCAAGAGTTTGAGCGAACGGCGAACCTGGCTGACACTGTCGTCCTCATCACGGGCGAGGCGATCTACCAAATCTTCAAATGATCCGGGCGGAAAAGCCGCCGCGTCACAATCATTGTTATAGATGGCTTTCAGCATCGCCAGATTATCAGCGTCGGAATCAGGATACTCTTCGATGATGCTGCTGAACCCGGCAAAAGGGTCAACGCCTTTGCTGGACAGAATCAGGCTGGGCATGATCCAACTGGTAAAATCATCGGCGCTGAGGCGACACCAACGGCGACCTGTCAGACCAGTGAGGGCATTGATGGAAGTGCGGGATACGATTTCCAGCGTTTGACCCACCATTTCATTGCGCTGAAGGGCCAGCACCGGAACGGCCCCACACTGCTGATTTGCGGCATGCATGGTAAAGGCATTGGTCCAAGCGGCGGCGGGCGATCCATTCAGGCCGTTACACAAGGCATTCAGCGCGTCGGACTCGGATACATAACGAACTTCGAGCGCAAATTCACGCCCTAATTCTTCGGCAAGCTCGGCCTGAAGATAATTCTGAAGGGCGCGGCCTCCCTGCTCGACATCGGAACTCGGATTACCTTCCGGGACGGCAACCAACAGCACAACCGGGCGCTGCGCATCGCCTAAGGGCACGGCAGTCGCGGCTACCGTCGCCAGCGGGGTGGGGCGCGGAGTCGAGGTTGGTAGCGATGGCCCCCGGCGCACGGTGGTTCCCGTGTTTTTTTTGTCGCTGCTCCCACAGGCGATCAGGAGCAGCGGGATCAAAATCAGTGATAAGCTCAGCTTCAGCTTGAATAAAGTTCGGCGGTTAATGGCCCACCTCCGGCTGAAAATAATTCATGTGCCACACATGGTACAGCAGTTCCCCCTTAGCGGCAAGCGTCCAGGGGGCAGCCATGTTTCAATCACTCGCTCTCAGGGAACGATCTTGACCTCACGAGGGCCGAAGTTGCCCTGACCTTCGGGAATCTCGACTCTTTCGTGGATCAAACCTGCCCAGCAGTCCTGGGGATTTTGCGCTTCGATCATTTCGGTCAAACGCACGGCACCCCAGACTTCGGCATTTTGGCCGGGCATCAGATAATAGTAGGTTTTATCTTCGGCTTCGTCGTAGACCTGCTCTAATTCATCAAGCGGCGCGATGGCCCAACGCCAGGGATAATCACTCAGCGAGGTATCGCATTTGAGGCCGACCCGCCAACCGCCCGCTTCTTCATAGGCTCCCAGTGTGGCGAAACTCTGGTTGAAGTCGTAGACCGTGCCGGGGAATGGACCGGCGGTGCGCACTGGGGTGCGGCCATAGTTGGTGACGGTCAGCTTGAAGACCAGGAGATCGCCCTGGATGACAGTGATGGTGGATAGATCGGAGATGACGCCTTCCGGTTTTTCGAGCAGTTCACCCGTTTTTTCGCTGGAGGTGTAGTACTCGTCGCGATAGGGGATGGTTTCGTAGTAAACCGCGCCGCCGGTTGTTTGGGGGGCGAATTCCATCTGGGGGATGCCGCCATCCTGAATGGTAAGCTGACTTTGACGCACCAGCCGCTGGCCTTCGGCATCCTGGACAATGGCAAACACATCATAGGTTCCGTCGGGCGGGGGTTCCATGTGCTGATCCACGCCGCCGTCGTAGTCAAAATCGTGGCTGCCCATTTCGCCAAGTTCACGCTTGCCTTCGCGTTCGGACAGGTAATAACGCTGACCGGTGGTGTCCTGGAGATAGAGGGTGAGTTGGGCGGGTTTGTCCAGATAGATGTTGATGCGCACCCGGTCAGCAATGCCGTCCTGGTTGGGGGTGAAGGTTGGGGGATGGATGTCAAAAATGGAGATGCTGGGCAGGGCGACATCGGCATTCACAATGTCCAGCGTGCCGGTTTTGGTCACGGTTTTGTCATCGGCAACCGCTTCAATGGTCCAGGTATAGTGGCCGTTGGGCATCAGGCGGCGCTCAACCGTGCCGACCACAGCGGGATCGTCGGGAAGCTGATAGCCATCCACCACGCCACTGAACAACACACTATAATCGCCTTTGACACGGGTTTCAGCCTGGCGAAAATAAAATATTTGCCCCGCAGCGTTTTCGAGAAAAATGCTCACCTGGGCGGAACGGGCGAGGGAATAACGAACCGTCGTCAGGTCGTTTTCGCCGTCCGCGTTAGGAGAAATTTGTAGATCTACAAACTCCGCATTCGAGAGCAGCGCAACGGGGGGGCGTAGAATGAAGTATCCGAGCACACCCACGAGCACCGCAGCAATTATGGCTACCAGCGCCGTTATCATCTTTGTCATGGCATGGTCCTCTCAAAACAGGGCGATTATGACACGGGTTGTCGTCTCGTACCACCCGCGTCAGGCAATCGCCCAATTAACCCTTGTAAGGTGGGATTTTAAGGGGTAGTATGTGGGATATGTGGGATAATTGGCGGGCGCGGTAAGCGCCTTTTCCTTATTTTGGTCGAGGTTCAATGTTCGCCTACGCAGACGCGTTAAATTATCTGTACGGGTTTATCAATTGGGAAGCCCAACGCCATATGCGGTATGACAGCGACGCCATGGCATTTGAGCGCCCGCTGAAAGTTCTGGCAGCGCTGGAGCATCCCCAGACACGGTATCCGGTCATTCATCTCACAGGGACTAAAGGCAAAGGTTCGGTAGCGGCAATGTGTGCCTCGATCTGCCAAGCGGCAGGACTGCGAACCGGGTTGTTTTCGTCGCCGCATCTGCAAGATTTTCGCGAGCGGTTTCGGGTGAATAATGAACTGATTGGTGAAGAGCAACTGGCGGAGTTGATCAGCCGGATGAAACCCGTGTTGGACAGCGTAGAAGATCTCACGTGGTTTGAGGCGATCACCGCACTGGCATTCCAGTATTTCGCAGATGAGCAGGTCGATGTCGCGGTGATCGAAGTCGGGCTGGGCGGACGGCTGGATGCGACCAATGTCGTGAATCCGCTGGTGACGGTCATTTCCAGCATCAGCTACGATCATATGACGCTGCTCGGAAATTCGCTGGCGTCGATTGCGCGGGAAAAAGCCGGAATTATCAAGCCAGGGGTGCCGGTTGTCAGCGCGCCGCAAGCACCCGAAGCGCTTGAAGTGTTGATGGAAGTGGCAGCGGAACGAGAAGCACCGCTGACACTGGTGGGACATGATTGGCTCTACACAGCGGGGCACTGGACCTGGAGTAGGCAGTATTTCACGGCAGGGCGGGCTGAGGAAGTGCCACAAGCCTACTATACGGCGTTGGTGGGAGAACACCAAGCATTAAATGCAACGGTTGCATTAGCCGCACTGGATGTTGCCGCAGCGCGGGCGGGGTGGGCGATTGATGAAGCAAGCGTTCAGACCGGATTGCAACATGTCGATTGGCCAGGACGCTTAGAGGTGGTTGAGCGCACGCCACTTCTGATTTTAGATGTCGCGCACAACGGCGCGTCGGCTTTCCGGCTGTGCGAGGCACTTACTGATATTTTTCCACGGCGTCCGCTGGCGCTTATCTTTGGTGTCTATGCTGATAAAGATGTGGCAGCGATCCTGGATGCCTTGCTGCCCATTACTGATTATCTGATTACCACTCAGGCTGTTAATCCGCGCGCGATGGCTTCTGATCAGATTGCGCAAGTAGCCCGCGATCTAGGATTTATGAAGCCAATTGAAGTAGTTCCTCAGACAGATGAAGCGCTGCGGCGTGCCGAAGAATTGGTCGGATCGGGTGGTCTAATCTGCGCAACAGGTTCCTTATCTGTTGTGGGTGAGATACGAACCTTGTGCAGGCTCCCAGTGGGACATGTGATAGGTTCTGGGTTTCGGGATTAATTAAACGGCAGCGCGGAGAAAATGATTTGATTGGGCACAGCCTGAACGACTTCTACAATATTCATGATGCGACACCTGATGCTGAGGGGTTAATCGAAATTATCCTGATTCCGCTGGCCGAACTGGTGGTGTACCCGAATATGGTCACACCGCTAATTTTGCGCCGCGAACAGGATGTGTTGGCCGTTACAGAAGCACAAAGCCGACAGCATACCGTGTTGGGCGTGGCGCAACAAGATGCCAGCCTGGCGATGCCCAAGCCAGAAGACCTGTTCCAAGTGGGGACGGAAATGGCTTTGGGACGGCTGATGCATCTACCAGAAGGCGGAACCACCGCATTGGCGCAGGGACGACGCCGGGTAGAGATTGTTGAATTTATCCAGACAACGCCTATTTATCGCGTGAAAGCACGACCGATTGTCGAGACGGTTCCGCAGTCACGCGAAGTTTCGGCTTTGATGCGGGCGGCACTCAGCTTGTTCCAAAAATGTGTCGATCTCAACCCGCAGCTTCCCGAAGAAGCCTATGTGTATGCTTTGAATGTGGATGAGCCAGGGTGGTTGGCTGATTTATCGGCGTCGATTCTGAATCTATCGCTGGCGGAACGGCAAGAACTGCTGGAACTCGTCGATCCGGCGGAGCGACTGCGGCGGGTGAGCGCGCTGCTGGGGCGGGAACTGGAAGTGCTGGAACTGGAAGAAAGCATTCACTCGCAAGTGCGGCAGGAAGTGGATCGGGGACAACGCGAGCTGTTCCTACGGGAACAGATGCGGGTGATCCAACACGAATTGGGCGAGGCGGATATATTTCAACAGGAACTGACTGAACTGCATACGCGGATTGCGGATGCGGAGATGCCAGATGAGGTACGAGAAAAAGCGTTCAAGGAGTTGGGTCGGCTCGCCATGATTCCGCCAATGGCTCCAGAAGTGGGGATTATCCGGACCTACCTGGATTGGATGCTGGATCTGCCCTGGCAGAAGACGACTACGGATAATCTCGATCTTGAAAATGCGGCTAAGGTGCTTGACGAAGAACATTTCGGACTGCCGAAGGCCAAAGAACGTATCCTGGAACATATGGCGGTGCGCAAACTCGCGCCGGACAAAATGAAAAGTCCTATTCTTTGTTTTGTGGGACCGCCGGGAACCGGGAAAACATCGCTCGGAAAAAGCATCGCCAAAGCGCTCGGACGAGAGTTTGTGCGGGTGAGCCTGGGCGGGGTGCGGGATGAGGCGGAAATTCGCGGGCACCGCCGTACTTATATCGGGGCGATGCCGGGGCGGGTGATCCAGACCATGCGGCGCGCCGGGACGGTGAATCCGGTGTTTATGTTGGATGAGATCGATAAACTGGGCATGGATTTTCGCGGCGATCCATCGGCGGCCCTGTTGGAAGTGCTGGACCCGGAGCAGAACTTTGGTTATTCCGATCATTATCTCGATACGGGGTATGACCTGTCGAAGGTGTTTTTTATCACGACGGCCAACTATCTTGATCCGATTCCGCCGGCGCTGCTCGATCGGATGGAAGTGATCGAATTTCCGGGGTATGTGGAAGAAGAAAAACTCAGCATTGCTGAAGCATTTCTCGTGCCGCGACAGCTTGAACAACATGGGCTAGAGGGGCAGAAGATTCGGTTTGATGAAGAAACGATTCGCCTAATCAGCCGGGAATACACCTATGAGGCGGGTGTGCGGAATTTGGAACGGGAGATTGCCAAAATCTGCCGAAAACTGGCGCGGCGTGTGGCGGAAGGAAAACCGATCCCCAAGCGTATTACGGCTGAGAGCCTGGATAAATATCTTGGCCCGCCCCAGTTTATTTCGACGCTGACTGAAGAGGCAGACGAGATCGGGGTGGCGACGGGGTTAGCATGGACGGAAGCGGGCGGCGATATTATGGCTATCGAAGTCCAATTGATGCCGGGAAAAGGGATGCTCACACTGACCGGACAGTTGGGCGATGTGATGCAAGAATCGGCACAGGCGGCGCTGAGTTATACCCGATCACGAGCGGTCCAGTTCGGGATTGATCCTGATGAATTTGAACGGCTGGATATTCATGTGCATCTGCCAGAGGGGGCAATTCCTAAAGATGGACCTTCGGCGGGAATCACATTGGCGACAGCCATGATCTCCGCATTGATGCAGCGCAAAGTGCGGCGGGATGTGGCGATGACCGGGGAAATTACGCTGCGGGGGAGGGTGCTGCCGATTGGCGGCGTGCGCGAAAAACTGTTGGCAGCACATCGGGCCGGGGTAAAAAGCGTGCTTCTGCCGAAACGCAACGAAAAGGATTTGACGGAAGTCCCAAAACGATTGGTGAAGGGGATGACAATCGTGCTGGTCAGCCATATGGATGAAGTGATCAAACACGCATTTGTTCCTGATGATCTATCCAGCACAGCCAGTTAGGGGGCGAGGTATGGAAGAAAAGGACATCCTGGCATTGTTGGAAAATGGGCGGTCGGAGATGATAGACGGCCTCCCCGGACGGATACCCACCGCCGAGATCGCCCAAACACTCGCGGCGATGGCCAATACACGCGGCGGGGTGGTGCTGTTGGGTGTGGCCCCCCGGACGAATAAACCGGTTGGGGTTGAAGACCCCGAGGGCACGCTCAACCGGGTACTGGAGGCGGCGCTGATGATTGATCCGCCGCTGATTATCCCGCTGCCACAGATGCTGCCTATCGAAAACAATGTTATGGTGGTGGTGCAAGTGCCACGCGGGATGCCGTATGTGTATGCTGTCGATGGGCGTTTTTTGGCACGGCAAGGAGAACACAATCAGCCGCTGTCGTCGGCGCAACTTCGACGGTTGATGCTCGAACGGGGGGATGTGTCGTTTGACTCCGAACCCGCGCATTATGCTGTCAAAGATGATCTAGACTGGGAGCAGGTGCGAAACTATGTGAGCAGTCTGAGCGGGATGAGCGGGTTGTCGCCGGAACAGGTGCTACTCAAACGCGGATGCCTCGTGCCGCTGGACGGAGAGCTACGACCTACGAATGCCGGGATTCTGCTGTTTGGAAAAGATCCCCAACAATTTGTGCGCGGATCGGATATTACTGCTGCGCGATTTGCCGGGAAAGAGATGGGCGACGTGTTTACACGGCAGGATATTCTGGGCACACTGCCACAGCAGATTCGGCGAGTCGAGACGTTTTTGATGGATAATCTGCGGAAGGGCGTGCTGCTGGGCGAGAATATGGCACGCACCGAACTGTTCGAATATCCACGCCAGGCGGTACGCGAACTGGTGGTCAACGCCGTTGCGCACCGCGATTACAGCATCCAGGGCGACGGGATACGGCTGTATATGTTTAGTGACCGACTGGAAATTACCAGCCCCGGCAATTTACCCGGCCCGGTGACGGTGGATAATATTGTTGACGAACGTTTTTCAAGAAATTCGGCTATTGTGCAGGTGCTGTCGGACCTGGGGTTTATCGAGCGGCTGGGATATGGGGTGGATCGGGTGATGGCGCTGATGCGGGAAGCGGATCTGCCGGGGCCGCGATTCACGGAAACATCAGGTGGGTTCCGAGTCACACTGTATAATCAACAGCCGACGGAAGAAGACCTCGAACCGAAACTGTTCGGCGGGGTGTTCCGAGGCGAACCAGTTAACCATCGACAAGAATATGCACTTGATTTTCTGATTAATCAAAAAAATCCGCGTATTACCAACAAAGACCTGCAAGAACTTTTCCCCGATGTACATGCCGAAACAATCCGGCGCGATTTTGCGGACCTCGTATCGCGAAATATCTTGCTTAAAATGGGCGAAAAGCGTGGATCCTACTATGTTCTAAAGCGACAGTCCTGAGCGAGCGGTGGGAAATCGGTGTTTGAAAAGCGAATTTTATTGGATTATGCTCAGGCGTGATCGGCTGGATACGGACTGGTTAAAATGAAACGGAACCGACTTGTACTGCTACTCAGCGGTGTTGTGATGTTGGCCGGCTGCAATATGGCGCTGGAGACTCCTGATGCGACGACGACCCTAACGCCAACCGTGACGGCTACGGCTTCGGCTACGGCCACCCTTACGCCATCACCGACGGTCACAAAGACATCCACCCTTACGGCTACGCCCACCCTTACGCCCTCGCCTACGATCACAGCGACACCGAGCAATACCCCGTATCCGACCGCAACCCCTTTAGCGCCCGTGACTTTTGCGAATGATCAGTGGACACCCATCGAGGTGGCCCAGGCGATTCGGAGCGGGATGAGCAACCCCTGGTTTGCTATCGTCAGCATTAACGAGGATACGGCGGACCGTCCCGAAGCGGAACAGACGCCGGTTCCGGCGGGGGCTGGCGTTGAAACGCTGTACCTGATCGATCCGTCGAATGGGCAAAATGTCGAAATTGTGGATGTACCCGCCAGCACCGCGGATCGGATTTACTGGGCACCGGATGGGCGGAAGGTTGCCTATTTTATGGAACCCAGCCTGAACTCGGATGGCACGCGCAGCGGTGGGCTTTATTTGCTCAACCTGGACCTGGGATTGAGCTTCCGGTTGTTTGATATTGCATCGCTTAGCCCGCGTGGAATCCCGCAACATTATCCGGTATGGTCGCCGGACAGTTCACAACTCGCGGTTGCGCTGCCGACGGCTTATGATGTTGATATTTTCCTGGTGTCGGCTAATGGATCGGTCTTTCAGAATGCAACGGCGCACGGGGCCTACGATCTGTGGCCGGCGTGGTCGCCGGATGGGCAATATCTGGCTTTTGTGTCGGATCGGAATACATGCCCGACATGGACGCCGGATCAGCCGGGGAGCTGCGCGGCACCGGATGTCCAACCGCCCAGTGGGGGCAATCTGTTTGTAATGAATATTGAAACGGGCAGCGTGCAGCAGGTCACGGACCTATTCGTGGATGGCCCGGCGATCTGGATCGGTAATGCGCAACTTGCTTTTACGACGGGGTTATCTGATCCGATGGCGCGCGAGTCGCGGATATGGCTGGCGAATTTTCAGTCGGGAACCCTGGTCCAAATTTCGGATGCGGATGGGTCGTTTAACCTGGGAGTGGCGTGGGCACCGGGAGGAAGTTATGCACTCTACCATCGCGCTTCGGAGCCAGCGGGGGTTATTCTCAAAAATGGCACTGGCGGATTGGTCAGTATGACAGACGAATATCTCTTCTCGCGGTTTGGGTTCGCGGCGGATTGGTCGCCCCAGGGGGATTATGTGGCATTCGCGGGGCGCAACGGACAGTGCCCCTATGGGTTAATTGTGGCCCGGAATGATCTGAGCATCGTCTTTACGCCGCCGACTACACCCCGCGTGTGCGATCCCAGCTATTCACCTGACGGACGGTGGCTGGCATTTGCCGGGATTCAAACCCAGGTTGGGGTGGATGATGGGCGGCTTGATCTGTTTATCGGCCAGCCGAATGGGTATGGTTCGCGTAATTACACCAGCCAATTTAAGGGCGATATTCAACTGCTCGGCTGGGTTGGAAGTTCTTAAGGAGAGGAAATTTCAGTATGACCATTGCGCTCGTGACAGACAGCACCTGTAATATTCCTGCCGATTTAGCCCGTGAATGCCACATCCATGTCACGCCGCTGTATGTTATCTGGGGGGATACGTCGCTAAAGGATGGCGTGGATATTCTGGAGCCAGAATTCTATGCGCGATTGGCGAGTTCAAACGAGATTCCCAAAACATCGCAGGCTTCACCACAGGATTTCGTCATACTTTTTGAAAAAGCGCGAAAAGCAGAAAACGCTGATGAAGTCATTTGCCCGGTGGTGTCGAGCGATTTAAGCGGCACCTATGCATCGGCTATGCAGGCGAAGGCTATGGTGGATTTTCCCGTGCATGTGATTGATACACGGCAAGTGTCGTGGGGACTGGGACATGTACTATTAGCAGCGGCAGAGGCGCGAGATGGGGGCGCAAGTGCAGCCGAAATTGTACAGACCGTAACCGAAACTGCCACGCGACAGATGCTCCTGTTTACCATTGAAAGCCTGGATTTTCTGCGGCGGGGTGGCCGAATTGGCAATGCCAAGCGGTTGATGGGGACGATGTTGAGAATGCAGCCCGTGTTGGAAATTCGCGAGGGAATAGTGCATCCGGTGGATACCGTGCGAACCCGCAAGCGGGCACTCGAACAACTGCTCAAAGTGGCTGATGTGCGGGGAAATGTCCGGCATGTCAATCGGTTATCCGTGATTCATGCGGAAGCTAAGCATGACGCAAAAATGCTGCTTGATGAGGCTATCGAAAAACTTGTTCCGCTGGAAACTCATTTTACCTATGCGACAACGGTAATTGGAGTCCACACCGGACCGGGCGCAGTCGGGCTGATCTGTGAATGGGGATCCTGACACCCATAAAATCACAAAATTTATTACCCACACTATCCCACACTATCCCACACCATACATAAAATTCGTGGGATAAGGTGGGATTATCTTATGTATCCCACAAAAAAAACCACTTATCGTGGGATAATGTGGGTTAACTCGCCTGGACCTGATCCAAGCGCAGTTTGTCCAAAATATCCAACAGGTTATGCTGCCATGCTTCTTCGTCGGGGTTGTTGTAGGGAAACCAAACCGCCGTCCGGCTGATACGGACATCATGGCCGAGACGGGTTTGCAGGGCCTGACGGTCAATTGTTGCCAGATAGGGGAGGCGGATGCTGATCTGGCCGTTCTCGCTGGCAATGGCCGACGCATTGGCGTGCTGGGCTAAAAGCTTGACGCGTAACTGCAACAAAAGGCCCTGAACCGCACGCGGAAGGGTCCCAAAACGATCCGTTAGCTCCGCTTCCATGTCGGCTACACTCTTCATATCTTCGAGTTCGGCCAAACGGCGATAAAGCTGAATGCGGAGCGAGGGTTCGGAAATAAAACTGGTTGGGATATAAGCGGGAAGCGGCAGGTCAATGGTCAGCGTGGGCGTTACTACGGTTAGCTTGGGGGCATGGCCTTCGCCCTTGAGATGGCGCACAGCCTGGGCCAACAACTGGGTATAGAGGTGGAAGCCCACAGCAGCAATATGACCGCTCTGGCGCGTGCCTAGCAAGTCACCTGCACCGCGAATTTCGAGATCCCGCATGGCAATCGACATGCCAGCACCTAAATCGGTCTGTTCGCCAATGGTTTCCAACCGGGCACGAGCTTCGGGAGTCAAGCGGCTGGTACGGGGGTGGAAAAAGTAGGAATAGGCTTGATTGGTGCCACGACCAACCCGCCCACGAAGCTGATAAAGCTGCGCTAATCCAAACCAATCAGCGCGATCTACGATCAGGGTATTCGCATTGGGAATATCCAGTCCGCTTTCGATAATCGTCGTACAAAGCAGCACATCGAAATCGCCTTTGGCAAAGGCAGTCATCACTTTTTCAAGCTGATGTTCGTCCATCTGACCATGAGCGACTTCGGTTTTGGCTTCGGGCACAAGACGGCGCAAACGAGCAGCCATCGTTTCAATGGTCTGGACGCGGTTATGCACAAAATAGACCTGTCCGCCGCGATCCAGTTCACGCAAAATGGCCTGCCGAATCAATTTGTCATCGTTGACGCCGACATGGGTCACGATGGGCAGGCGTTCTTCGGGCGGGGTCTGGATCATGCTGATGTCACGAATTCCGGTGAGGCTCATATACAGAGTGCGGGGAATCGGTGTGGCGGTGAGCGTCAAGACATCCACTTCGGTGCGGAGCGTTTTCAACTGCTCTTTGTGCGTCACACCGAAACGCTGTTCTTCGTCGATAATGAGCAGGCCGAGGTCTTTAAACAGGACATCGGATTGAAGCAGGCGATGGGTGCCGATGAGAATATCGACCTGGCCTTCGGAAAGCTCGTAGAGAATGTGACGCTGCTCGCCGGGATTGCGAAAGCGGGAGAGCATTTCGACTTTGACCGGAAAAGGCAACAACCGACGCGAAAAGGTATTGAAATGCTGTTGGGCTAAGACGGTGGTCGGGACGAGAATAGCTACCTGCTTGCCATCCATAACGGCCTTAAACGCAGCCCGCAACGCGACTTCAGTTTTGCCATAACCCACATCGCCACAGATCAGCCGATCCATCGGGCGCTGGTCTTCCATATCGACTTTGACTTCATCGAGCGCCTTTAACTGGTCGTCGGTTTCGACATAGGGGAAAGAGGCTTCAAGTTCAGCCTGCCAGGGCGTATCGGGGCTGAACGCGTGGCCTTTGACCTGCTCACGGGCGGCATAAAGTTCCAGCAGTTCGCGGGCGATTTCTTCAACCGCGCGCTGGGTATTTTCTTTGGTGCGATTCCAATCCTGGGTGCCCAGACGGTTGAGCGGCGGGGGAGAGTCGTCAGCACCGACATAACGCGAGATGCGATCCGCCTGATGAATGGGCACATAAAGCAGATCATTGCCCGCATATTCCACAATCAAATATTCGCGCTCAGTCCCATCCAGTTCGCGCTTACGCGCGCCCGCAAAGCGCCCGATGCCGTATTCGATATGAACCACATAATCGCCAATTTCGAGGTCGGCAAAGGTGGACTCAGGAGATAGGGCGCGGGGCTGCTGGCGGCGGCGGGGTTCGGGACGTTTCCAGCCGAAAATTTCCGCATCGGTCAGGATGTGAAAACGAGTATCCTGGCCCTGCATGATCCAGCCTTCGCCTAACGAGCCTTCGACAAATGAAAGGCGAGCCAGATCATCCAAGGTATCTATGTGACTGATCGGTGGTGTATATTCGTCCTGCTCACCCCATAATTCAGCCAGCCGCTGGGCCTGCTGGGTAACGATGATCGCATTTTCGCCGCGCTCATATAAGTCACCCAGTTCGGTCATCACCATGCGAAGCTGACCGCCGTAATGGGTACCGGGACGAAACAGATCGCCCAGTGTCGGAAGGTTGGAGGCGGGGAATTCGGGATTAGCACCAAGATGAAGCACCTGACGAGAGTCCAGTTCGTCCTGAAGTTCATCCCAGGTGAGATAGGGCAGCGGGAAATCGGGTGGAATCTGCTTCGAGGCGATGCGATCCTGGCGAATGCTGACGGCCTGTTCTTCGAGATCGGCAATGCTGTCCTGCAACGCGCCCCAGTCTTCCACGATAATCAGCGCATCATCGGGGGCGTAATCGAGCAAGCTGGCGGGATAGGTGTAGAGATACGGCAGATAAAATTCCAGATGGGGAAATGCGGTTCCGACGGCTAATGCTTCTTCGTCGGGCAGGGTGGAAACAACATCTTCTTCGGGTGCTGGCTGCTCGGAAAACCACGCTGCTAAATGCTGGGCCGCATCGGGGGCAAAACGCGGCAAGGCTTCACGTGCAGGTGTGATAGTTACCTGATCGATGCTGACAGCGGAACGCTGAGTCGCCGGGTTGAAATTGCGCAAACTTTCGATCTCATCGCCAAAAAATTCGAGGCGTACCGGTAGATGGGTGGACATCGGAAAGACATCGAGAATACCACCCCGGCGGCTGAAGGTTCCTGGCTCGGTCACAATCGAAGCGGGGGAATAGCCGATTTGAAGCCAGTTGCGCAGGAGTATTTCCGGCTCGGCTTGTGCGCCGACTTTCAGGACGCGGGAGTTAACACGAAATTCGCGCACAGGAAGCGTTTTTTGCATCAGGGCGTAGGCCGATGTGACGATGATGGGCGGCGAAACGGTTTCCGCGCTGCGCGTGTTCACGGGTTTGACCAGGGTAGCCAGGGTGTTGAGACGGCTCTGGATGGTGGAAATGGTCCAGGGCGCGTGTTCGTAAAAGATAGCGCTTGGTTCAGAGAAACGCTCGACTTTACGATCCGGGAGCCAGACTGGAAGCTGTTCGGAAATGTTGTAGGCGCGATCAATGCGACCTGTGATCACGATCACCGGATGGCCGAACTGGTGGGCCAGGGCAGCGATCAAATAGGAGCGGGCGGCACGTAATACATGCTGATCGGGCACGGCCTGCTTATGCTTCAGGTTGTGCATCAAATTTTGGAATAGTTCTGTCTGGTGTACGACGTTCAGCAGTCCCGTTAATTGCATGAGGTTATTGTTCCTGGCTGGTGCCATTGTAACGATTCATCGCAGCATCAATGCCCTCGGAAAGCCATGTTTCGACTGCTTTGACGGCTCGTTCCAGGGTTTGTGTCACGAGCGGGATTTCATCGCCTTCGAAACGGCGCAGCACAAAAGCAGCCGGGTCCATTTTGTCGGGGGGACGACTGATGCCGAAACGGATACGGGGGAATTCCTGGGTGCCCAAGCGCTGAAGAATATCGGTCAGGCCGCGATGCCCACCAGAACCGCCTTTTTTACGGATGCGCAGAGTCCCAAGCGGGAGATCCAGATCGTCAAAAATGACCAGAATTTGTTCGGGTGGAATGCGGTAAAACGTGGCTAAGCCCTGAACCGAGCTGCCGCTGAGATTCATATAGGTCTGCGGCTTGGCGATCAAGACGGATTTGCCGACGATGGTTCCGACGGCAATTTTGGCTTTGGACTTTTTTTTCGTGTCGTAAGCAAGATTGTGAGCTTTCACCAGCGCATCGGCACAGGCGAAACCCACATTATGCCGGGTATTTTCATATTCGCGGCCCGGATTGCCCAAGCCGACGATCAGATAACGTTCGCTCATAGGTTTTAGCTTTGATTATTATCAAAATCGTCCGATGACTGCCAAAGCGCGCGGTGCGTATAGGGGCGCAGCGGGCCACGCAGCAATGAATAGACGAAGAGGACCGCAAAGAGCGCCAAGGCCAGATAGACGCCCGAACAGAACGCACTACGTACACGGGAAAAATTGACTCGTGTGCTGGATGAACCACCGGACTCTTCCACGATGGGGGTGGGGCTGATCGACGGGATCGTTTCGGCGGATAAGGTCGCGGTGGGATTATTGCTTGGCGGCTGTTCGATCAGCGGGGCCGCAGGCGTAGGGCCGGATGCAGTCGCAATAGCCTGATCCCCTGTAACCGTCGGAATGGGAGTCGGTTCGGTGTTTACGACGCGCAGATTGGATACCGTATATTCCCCAACCTGACCATCGGTTAAAAAGACGCGCAGACGCAACTGGTAGGAGCCATCGGGTACGAGGGTCGTATTCCAAACGCCCAAGACATTGTTATCCACCTGCTGCGAAACCCGTTCCTGGGCGAGAAACCACTGCAAGGCGGGATCACTCAGATCATCGTATTCCAGGGTGTAGCTGGCAAACAACGAGGGATGGCCTGCACTACCTTGAATTTGTACCTGCCCAAAAAGCTGCTGGCCGGGGATAGGCGAGGTGATCACAGCGACCAGCCCATCGGCGGTTTGAGCTAAGGCTGTAGCTCGGCCTACGCTCAATCCTACCAGGCAGCAGATCAAGAGGAGTCCCAGCCGTCGGATCATGGCCGATGTCCTTTACGCATAAACGCATAAAAAAGAGAAGAAACGTAACCTGTCGAGTTTACCAACCGGGGCAGGATCGCGCAAGGCAGGATCGAGAAACTTAAGGGAGGCCAAGATTACAAGAATACAGGAGCCACAAGGGTGGCCCCTGTGAGGCCTATTCTGCGCTGGAGAAGGGTGGGTATTGGTCGGTCATCATGCTCATGTAGATTTGTACGCGAGTCGCCCAGCGGATGGTCCCAACGATAAAGCTGTGGAAAGACTCAGGGTACTGGCCGGTGATGAGCACCGCAAACCAGGCCAGAAGAACCAAGATGTAACACACGATAAAGCGGAAGAACAGGCAAATACCATGCGGGATGCCGACATAGAAGCCACCCAGGAAAACCTTGAGGAGCAGCAACACACGGCTTAAGCTGGGCGGGTTTACGATATCGAACTGTACCTTCTCCCCAGGGGCTTCCAGGCCAAAAGGCGGATAACCATCGACCAGATGCAAAAAACGGGCCTGGACACGCAATCCCCATGACATAAAACCTTTCTGAAAATCAAACATACTCTGGGGATATTTACCGGTAAAGAGAATGGCAAAAAAGGTGATGAAATTGAGAATAGCAGCCACTATGCCGAGCAGATATAAGACAATGCCGTGCGGAATGCCGATATAAAAGAGGCCGAAAAAGGTGCGGAGCAAAAGTTCAAGACGCGAATAAGAACGTTGATGTTCGATGTAGAGTCGCATTGCTTATCCTCCCTCATAGCAATGACCAGATACCTGTTTTAGTGTAGCATAAAATTCAGGGAGGATAGGCCGAGCAATTTGCCCAAGGTTACAGGGTAAAGTGGGGTTATTAGGATATTTTTTAGCAAAAATTAATTGACAGAACGGGTGGTCTGTGTCATAATCATTCTATCCACTCGGCAGTTGGCATAACAAAGTCTGTTGTGTGGGTGTACTTTTCAAACTTGCCATCCCTAAAAGAAGGAGGTGGTGTCGATGAATGGTAGTACCAAACTTGGCGCTGTGACACCCCTCCTTACTAAGGAAAACTAGGTGTCACAGCGCCCATACCCAACAGGTCCCCAGAGTCTCTCTGGGGACTTTGTTGTTTTATACCACATCACCTTTTGGCTGTTCTAAAAGCTTCGCGGTAAAATTCGCCCGTTGTGTCTGGTTGGCCCATGAATGAGCCATTTTAGTTTTAAAATCCTTACCATTAGGAGGGGTTACTGTTCATGTTTCAAATGGAAGATGTTGCGCTTTACGAGAAAGTGATGATCTTTATCGTCCTTTCGATTGCGGGCGTGGCTCTGTGGTACGCGATGTGGCTGAGGAACTATATTATGTCCTCGGACAAAGGTAATGCAGAAATGCAGCGTATCTGGGGCTATATCCGTGATGGGGCTAACGCTTACCTGCGTACCCAACTCAAGACGGTCGTGATCATGATTGGGATCCTGACTGTTGCCATGTTCTTAAGTGTATTTGCAGTCCAACCTACACCCGAAGCCGAAGAGTTTTTTGATAACAACAAAGATACAGCCCGGATTGTCATTGCACTAGCGCGCGCGCTGGCGTTTGTGATGGGGTCTTCGTTCTCAGCAATGGTTGGTTTCTTTGGCATGAATATGGCCGTGCAGGGTAATGTGCGCGTGGCGGCAGCGGCTGAGCGGGGGGGATACCAGGAAGCCTTAAAGATCGCCTATCGTTCAGGCACGATCACCGGCATGCTGACTGACGGTTTGGGTCTGCTGGGGGGCACTCTTATTTTTATTGTCTTTGGTAAAGCTTCACCGGATGTTCTGCTGGGCTTCGGCTTCGGCGGCACGCTGCTGGCTTTGTTCATGCGCGTCGGTGGTGGTATCTATACCAAAGCGGCGGACGTTGGCGCGGACCTCGTGGGTAAAGTCGAAGCCGGTATGGAAGAAGACGATCCCCGTAACGCGGCTGTTATCGCGGACCTCGTCGGTGATAACGTGGGTGACTGCGCCGGCATGGCAGCAGACATCTTCGAATCCTATGAAGTTACCATCGTGTCGAGCCTGATTCTTGGTCTGGCCCTGACCGCCATCAATGGTGAACTGTACTGGATCGTGCTGCCGCTGCTGGTACGTGGTATCGGTGTGGTAAGTTCGATTGTTGGTACCTATGCGGTGTCGTTGTGGCGTGTGGATGATGCCGAAGAAGCTATGTTCAAGAGCTACGAAGTGTCGAGTGGTATTACCATCAGCTCGACGTTCCTGCTGGCATGGCTGTATGCGGGTCAACTTTCGCTGGCGACTCTGGTAGCCATCGGCGTGGCCCTGGCGGTGGTCTTTAATCCGCTTACCTCCTATGCGACCAGCGCGCAAAGCAAGCGCGTTCATACTATCGCAGCATCAACCCGTTTTGGTCCGGCCTCCGTTATTCTGGAAGGTCTATCACTGGGTTATCTGTCGAGTGTATGGGCGCTGTTTGTGATTGTTGCCAGCTTGACGGCTGCAATCCTGGTCTACAGTTTCGACTTCCCGGATGAATACGAACTGATTGCGGTGCTGGGTGGTGTTGCCCTGTCCGCATTCATGCTTATTCGGGGACAAATGCGCGGTCACCTCGTTGAAGGCTTCTTTGCAGCGATGTGGATTATGGTCGCAGCGCTGTTTATCGTCAGCATGCAAGAAGTGCCGGAAGTTCACCGTTACAGCTATATTCTGTTCGGCGTCACACTGATCGGTGTCGGTATGCTCTCGCATACGGGCAATAATGTCAGTATGGACACCTTCGGACCGATTTCGGATAACGCCAATGGTATTGGCGAACTGTCGGGGATGGGACCGGAAGCACGCCAGATTATGGCGGACCTGGATGCGGCTGGAAACACAACCAAAGCCATCACCAAGGGTGTGGCAATTGGTTCAGCCGTGATCGCAGCGGTGTCGCTGTTTGGCAGCTTCTTTGCTGACATTCAACGTGTTAATCCTGATTTCGAGAAAGTCATCAATCTGGCAAATCCAGTAGTCTTTGTTGGTATGCTTATTGGTGGCTCGCTGCCTCTGTTGTTCAGCGGCCTCTTGATCAAAGCAGTAAACCGTGCCTCCGGTGAAATCATGAATGAAGTTCGCCGCCAACTGCGGATCCCCGAAATTGCCAGCGGCAAGCAGACTCCTGATTATGCCAAGGCTGTCACGATTTCGACTCAGTCGGCACAGATCGAACTCATTCCGTTGGCTCTCATCGCTGTTTTGTCGCCCGTTGCTGTGGGCCTCTTGCTCAAGGAACAGGCACTCGGTGGTTTCCTGGCGGGTGTTATCCTGGTTGGACAACTGCTCGCGGTGTTCATGTCGAACGCGGGTGGAGCATGGGACAACGCCAAGAAATACGTCGAAGATGGGAATTTCGGTGGCAAGCGCAGCGAAAATCATAAGGCGAGTGTCGTAGGTGACACCGTTGGTGATCCGCTGAAGGATACTGCTGGTCCAGCACTCAATCCCATGATTAAAGTGATGAACCTCGTTTCGCTGATCCTCGCGCCCATTGTCGTTGAATATGATGGCTATGGGATTGGGATCATTGTTGGGGTCGTGCTTTCGATTGCACTGATCTTATGGGCCGTTCGTCGAAGCGACCGCGAAATCAAGATGGTTGAAGATGCCTCTACTGAGCGCGTTTCGACGCTTGGAGCTGGTGACTAATTTCCAGCAGTAAAAGTTAGCTCCGTTTTACAGGCGGCTCGCTTATGCAGCGAGTCGCCTGTTTGATTTAGAATCCAGGAAATATCCGAGGGACATATCCATATGACAACCGGTTATATTTCCGATATTCGATTTAGGACCCATACGCTCCAGGGACATCCTGAACATGCCGGACGACTGGTAGCCGTACATCAGCAGTTGGAAGCGGAGAAATTGTTCGAACGGTGTGTGCGGCTGCCCGCTGATTTGGCATCGATTAAAACGCTACACGCGGTACATACACCTTCTTATATTGCCGAATTAGAAAAAACAGCCCACGCTTCTAAGATGACAAGATTTGGCCGAGACACGTATGTTTTGCCACAATCGTATGAAATCGCGCGGTTGGCGGCGGGTGGAACGCTGAATCTGGTTCGTGCCGTGATGCAGGGTGAGGTACAAAATGGGTTTGCATTAGTACGCCCGCCAGGGCATCATGCTACAGCAGGGCAGGGAATGGGATTTTGTCTGCTGAATAATGTGGCTATAGCAGCAGCTCAGATTCAACAGCAAAACCAGCGGGTACTGATCCTGGATTACGATGTCCACCACGGGAATGGTACCCAGGACATCTTTTACAATAGCCCCGATGTGTTTTATATTTCCACTCACCAATCGCCGCTGTATCCAGGGACGGGCGCATTGTATGAAACCGGAGAGGGGCCGGGTGTTGGGTATACACTCAACATTCCACTCGCTCCTGGAGCGGGTGACAAAAGTTTTCAGCTTGTATGTGATGAGATTGTGGTTCCAGCTATCCGGCGATTTAGGCCGCAGATAATGCTCGTTTCCGCCGGGTTTGATGCACACTGGATGGATCCGTTGGCGAATCTTACCGTCACACTCACGGGATTTGATCACATGACACGCACATTAATCGGCCTGGCAAACGAATTATGCGATGGTCGAATCGTGTTTGTGATGGAAGGGGGATATGATTTGCAGGTGTTGAGTTATGCGTGGGTTAATGTGGTTCGAGCGCTGCTAGGTGATACAGAGATGGTAGATCCTCTTCGTCCAAATCGATTGCCCGCGGAGCCAAGAGTCGAACTTCTGCTTCAGCACATAAAACAAGTTCATGAATTGAATTAAGTTATGTTGCGCATTTATTTTTAGCATTGCATAATGAAGAAAACAGACAGGCTGAAAGATGGAAACCAATGGCTAATACCCTAACCCTCCGTACGTATTTGGATGAACTCAACCAGATGTTGGAAAGTGAGTCTGCGACCAAGGTTGTCAGCCATTGCCGCTATATTTTGCAGCATTATCCTCAAAACGTAGATACCTACCGCCTGCTGGGGAAAGCACTGCTCCAAAGAGGCCAGCATGAAGGCCTGAAAGAACACTTTGATGAAGCGGTTGAAGTCTTTCAGCGAGTCCTCACGGTACTGCCTAACGATTACGAAGCCCATATCTGTCTGAGCGAAATTCGGGCCGAAGAGAACGCATTGGACCGGGCGATTTGGCACCTGGAACGCGCCTATGAGCAAATGTCAGGCAATGTGGAACTCCAAAACGCCCTGCGGAATCTTTATGCACAGCGATATGGCGAACAGGGCAGTCATAAAATTCAACTGACACGCGGGGCATTAGCGCGCCAATATGCGAATGGACAGCTTTACGATCAAGCTCTGATCGAACTTCGCAAAGCGCTTGAACAGTCTCCTAAGCGGATCGACCTTCAATTACTGTTGGCCGAGACCTTGTGGGAAAGCCATCATCCCGTTGAAGCGGGCGAGATGGCTGTTCAGGTGCTGCGAAAATTACCTAACTGTCTGGCCGCGAACCGGATCATGGCACGCTTGTTTTTGGATTACGAACGTCCCTCGGATGCACAAAAGTATTTGGATCGAATAGAAGCGGTTGATCCTTATGAGGCACTGCAAATTGTGCAACCTGGGGTTGAACCAACGCCGGATATGTATTTGCTTGAACGATTAGATTATTCGGCTAAGGTAGTGGGAGCTTTATCAACACAAACACCGGATTGGGTTGAAGAATTGGGTGATTTGGATTCGTTCGGAACGATGGAAGATGCTTTCATCCAACCGGCACCTACGCCAGTCCCACCAACCCAACCTGAACGTGGGCCTGATCGGATTGATGCTGAGGCTGTTTTTGGCAGCCAGCCGACGGGCACTCCCGAACAAGTTCCCGACTGGTTTTCGAATCTTGGATTGCCCACGGCTGTACCTAGCGCACCGCAGCCGACTGAAATGCCAGCGGCGTCTTCGGAACCTGACAGTGCAGCCGGTATTCCTGATTG
Source organism: Aggregatilineaceae bacterium (assembly GCA_036260665.1). Lineage (GTDB taxonomy): Bacteria > Chloroflexota > Anaerolineae > Aggregatilineales > Aggregatilineaceae > DATAMF01. Next base: position 36,681 of record DATAMF010000078.1, read on the forward strand.
GTTCAATGAGTTTGTTCAGTCCGAAGAGGCACCTGTGGTGACTGAAGCAGCCGACAAACCTGTTGAGATGGATTGGATGCTGGATGCGGAGGAAGCGGTGCCTTCCTTTGAAGAGTTGACAAAACCTGAAGTCTCACAGGACGCACCCATGGACATGGGCTGGATGTTAAATGAGGCAGCGGAAGCAGCACCTTCCTTTGAGGAGTTGACAAAACCTGAACTCTCGCAGGACGCACCCATGGACATGGGCTGGACGGCAGCGGACGCGTTTGAAGAGCTACCCAGCCCTGAAACGTCCCAAGAAGCTCCGGTGGAAATGGACTGGCTGTTCGCTAGCGATTTACCCACACCTGAACAGCCTGTCAGCGGGGGATTCACTGATTTGCTGGGAGAGATTGAGAGCGCTCGATCGTCATTTGATATTGGAGCAGGTCTTGGCAGTGAGGCTGAGCCAATACCGCCGGATTGGATTCGCGCCTTTGAAGATGAGCGAGTGTCGGATATTGTAGAAGACGCGGTTGAAGAAGATCCGATGGCGTGGATGAAAACGCTGAATATCTCACCGGAAATAGAAGGACAGGATGCAGGCAGCAGTATATCGAGTCAAGAATTAGACGCATTGCGGCGGGCGTCTATGCCGCCTTCTGCGCTTGATTTGGAAGCTTTTTTTGCAGAAGAAGAAATTGCTCAGGATTATCCGGCAGGAATTCCTGCTGAGCCTAACTGGGATACAGCATCAGACAGCCAAGAATCATCTCCGGAAGAGGAGGTAAGCGACGATTGGCTGGCGGAAATGGAAGCGTTCGATGAGTCGGGTTTCCTGAGTGCGCTGGGAGAGACAGCAACTCCGCCAGCCGAAGCCACGCCGACCAGTGAAGTAGGCGGTGATTGGCTGACGGAAATGGAAGCGTTCGATGAGTCGGGTTTCCTGAGCGCACTGGAAGAGACAGCGACTCCGCCAGCCGAAGCCACGCCGACCAGTGAAGCGGGCGGTGATTGGTTAGCGGAAATGGAACCACCCGATGAGTCGGGTTTCCTGAGTGCGCTGGGAGAGACAGCAACTCCGCTAGCGGAAGCTACACCGACTAATGAAGCGGGTGATGATTGGTTAGCGGAAATGGAACCACTCGATGAGTCGGGCTTCCTGAGTGCGCTGGAAGAAACAGCAACTCCGCCAGCCGAAGTAGCGCCGACCAGTGAAGCAGGCGGTGATTGGCTGACGGAAATGGAACCGCTCGATGAGTCGGGTTTCCTGAGCGCCCTGGAAAAGACAGCAACTCCGCCAGCGGAAGCCACGCCGACCAGCGAAGCGGGCGGTGATTGGTTAGCGGAAATGGAACAGCCCAGAGGGGCTGACGTTCTCGATTGGCTGCAAACGCCCAATAGGCCTGTGGTTGAGGCGGGCGAATTAGAGAGTCCTGAAGATACATTAGTCTTAAAACCGGATACTGATGATCGGCTAGAATGGTTCCAAGCAGAATCTGACCCCGAAATTGAAATAGAGCAGACAGGGGCAGGGGATATGCCCTATAATGAACCGGCGGCGGAAGTGCAAGCTGATACTCCGGCCTGGTTGTCAGAAATGGCCCCAGTTGAGAATGACGTGCCGGATAACGCTCTCGACAAGATATTGGAAGAACCCTATGATCCATTTGGCACTGCTAAACCGGACTTAAGCTATCAAACATCGGGAACAACCGGTATTCTTCAGCCGACAGAAGAACCGGATTGGATGTTCGCATTCTCTGGAGAAGAGGTTCCGCTTGATGTTGAGGAACAACTGGATGAGGCGTTGGGAGTTGGTGAGTCGGAAGAACTCCATCTGGAAGAGTTGGACTTTTTTGCACCAAAACCCGTCACTGATAGTCTACAAGACATCGAACTGCATGATTGGGGCGCGGAGGAACCAGCCGAGGAAATCCCCAGCGAGGAAGATGTGTTACCTTCTTCGGAAAGTGAAGAAGGAGGAATGCCTGAATGGTTACTCGCCATTACGGGTCCAGAAGCCGCCAAACTGGATGAAGGGTTATTTGTGGTGGAAGAAGAACCTGAGAAATATCCATCGGCGGCGGACACGGGCGTATTGCAGCCCGGTGTGACACCCGATTGGCTTTCTGGGGTTGGAGATGACATTGTTGAAGAGGAACTCGAACTTTTTGATCAGTTTGAGGCTGAGCGGACGCAGTTCGAAAGTCTAGCCGAAGAGACAGAGGTTGCACAAGCACAGATTCTAGCTCATACTAGTGAGGCTGAGTGGATTGACAGCGATGACATGGAGGAGATGCCTCAGGATGAGGGTGTGCCGGATGATTTCTCCTTCGGAGAGCTGTCACCAGCCTGGTTACGATCAGCAAAAGAAGATGAACAAGCGGGGTGGACTGAAACCGAAACTCCGCCTCAGTCGCCCAATTGGCTACGCGATTTGTTTGAAGATGATGAGCTGAATAGTTGATTGTGTAGCACGGTGTCGAGAGCCATCGGCACTCGAGGAGGATTTTATGGTACCGCCCCCTGATAATACGGGCAGCGAGTTTCCCGATTTTGATAAAATGACACCTGAGGAAGCAATGGCCTGGTTGGAGAGCCTTGCGCGACGCCAGGGAGCTAATGCGGACGAATTTCTGACGGACGCTAATCTAGATATTCCTGAACTTCCGCCGGATACCGTTGTGGATGAGCCGGGATATGTGCCTTTTTCGATGACGGATAAGGTAGATGAGCGGCCTCGACAGGAACGAAAGCCGGAACCACCAGCGCCACCAAAGGAAGAAAAAGAGCCAGAAATTAACATAGCTGATCAGGCACAGGCTGTGCCTGATATGAGTATGGAAGAGGCGGCGCTTGATCCGATGCAATGGCTCGACAGTTTGGCCGCGCATCCTGGCGAGGAATTGGAAGATTTAGGACTATTTGGCGAAGGTGAAGCGGATCAGTTTGAAGCCATCTTCCTCGACGATGAGGCTACTTCTCAAGCCGCAGCCCTTAAATTTGATTTTGAACTCGACACCGAAGCGCCACTCAATTTAGAACCGCCCGCTTTGCCCGAAATGGATGATACCTTTGCGCTGGACTGGAATCTGGAAGAGCCTACTCCCAGTGAACAGCAACCCGCCGCGGTTGGGGAAGAGGATCCCTTGGGCGGGATGGATCCGATGTTGTGGCTCGAAAGTTTAGCGATTCGACAAGGGGCAAGTGCCGATCAACTCACAACGGCAGCGAATCTGGAGATCGAAGAGGTTCCAGAAGGTACGGTTGTGGATGAACCGGGTTATGTGCCGTTTGATATTTCGGATGGAGCACGGGCTAAAAAGAGCCCAACGCCAGTTCCTAGCGAACCAGAACCCCAACCGATAGAAGCTGCTGCGCCATCAGAAGAACCCGCTGCCAGCCCAGATGAACTGACGGCTTTGATCGGCGATGATCCGATGAAGTGGCTGGAATCTCTGGCGAAGCGGCAAGGCGCTAAATCGGAAGAGCTAACCACGACCGCCGATCTGGAAATACCGGAACTTCCACCGGATACGGTTGTGGATGAACCGGGATATACCGAGTATTCGCCCTTCAGTAGTTTTGGAGACGATGAAGTTCGGGCAAAACCGCGTCGTGTGGAAGTTGAACCTGAACCAGCGCCCGAACCTATGGCAGAAGAACTCGAACCCGTTGCCGAACTATTTGAAGCAGGCGATGATGCGTTGGCGTGGCTGGCTGATCTTGCTGGAGAGCCAGAGGGTGACCTTTCGGCGTTACTGGCTGAGGAAGAAGCTCCCGCATCGGACAGTATTTCGGCTGAACAATTGGCTGAAATGACGGATGAGGATATTGCTTACGCACAGGCGCACGGGCAATTAACGCCACAACAGGAACTCGAATGGCTGCAACGACAGGCGCATAAACTGGCTGAAGTGCGTGAAAGCCAAGAGATGGATATTAGTTTCCTGGAAGAGGCTGAGGAAGAAGTACGCCCAGCAGAACCCGCTGAACTGCCGAGTTGGTTGGTTGAAATGCAGCAAGTGCCGGAAGTGTCGTTCGAGGAAGAAGGCACACTTGAGCCGGAAATGCTCGATATTGCTGACTGGCTGGGTGAAGCAGCGCCCGAAGCAGCTGTAGAGACTTCTATGCCAGAGAACTTGCCGGAACTGAGCGGGCTGCCTGAGTTAACCTTAGAAGCAGATGTCGACTCCTTATGGGAAGAGGCAGCACCTCAGGAAATTGTCCCCCAAGAGGAACTCATTCCTGAATCTGAACTCGCGGCATTCCTGGAAGGTGATTTCGGGGCATCGGCAGAAGACTCTTTGGCAGATGCGCTTGATGATGAATTTGAGCGCAAGTTAGTTGGGGATGAATCGGAACCGGAGTGGTATACCGAAGCCGTTGCACGTGGTCCGGTTGAAGCGCCGCCTCCCATTGAAGTGCCTCCTGCACCAGTTGTTGAAACGCTGGCCGAAGCCGCACCGATTGATATGCCGGACTGGCTCAAGGATACAACCGAGGAAGTCCCATCGGATATGGCCGAAGGAATGCCCGACTGGTTGGCTGAACCTGTTGCCGCTGAGCCGGTAGCCCCATTCGAGGGAATGCCTGATTGGTTGGCGACGGTTGAGGAACAGGCGGTTGGAACCACAGGGCTAGACTGGCTTCCCAAGGAAGAAGTTAGACCGACCCCAGAACCAGAGCAACAGCCCAAGCCTGTACTGCGCGCACCCGAACCGACCCCGGAGCCTGTTGTCTCGGGGCGAGGGCTTGTCATTCCGCCGGGGCCGTTATTTGATAAATATCGGGAACGCCTGGAAGCTAATCAGAATGATTATGCTACCCGGCTGGCCTTAGCACGAGCGCTTCACGCTAATCGTGAGGTAGGCACGGATCTGGATCATTATGAAGTGCTGATTGAAGCGTCGCAACTTTTGCAAGACGTTTCAACCGATTTGAAGAACCTGATGCAAGAGCAGGAAAATAACCCGCGTGTTCGCCGATTGTTGGGCGACACGTATATGCGGCAGGGTATGCTGCAAGATGCGCTGGATGCCTACCGCAGCGCGCTTGAACAACTGTAATCGTAGGCGTTTGGAACTTGTTGATTAACAAGGGGCTGGGTTCGCGCAACCTAGCCCGCTTGTTGTGTAATGCTCGATTTTTTGGGAGGACTTGTGGAACGTACACTCATCATTATCAAACCCGATGCCGTCCAACGCGGCCTGATTGGTGAAATTATTCGCCGATTTGAAAATCGCGGACTGCGGATTGCTGGCATGAAGTTTATGCAAGTACCGCGCGAATTGGCCGAACGTCATTATGCTGAACACAAAGGCAAAGGCTTTTATGAGGGCCTGTTGCAGTACATCACTTCTGCGCCCGTGGTGGTGATGGCATTGGAAGGCAAAAACGCAATTGCTATCGCCCGTGGGACGATTGGTTCGACCAAACCCGTCGAGGCGGCACCGGGGTCCATTCGGGGTGATTTTGGAATGGAAGTTGGGCGCAATCTGGTTCACGGGTCGGATAAACCGGAAAGCGCGGAACGCGAGGTTAATCTGTTTTTCGCGCCAGAAGAACTGGTTGACTGGCAGCGCGAGACGGATCGCTGGATATTTGAGTAACCATCACAACCGCACGAGGCACCTGATCCAGATGCCTCGTGTTTATTTTTTTGCTATTGAATACGGACCATGACAGGTGCTTCGCGCCAGAGTTCTTCCAGATTGTAGTAGGCGCGTTTTTCGGGCAAAAATGCATGGACCACCACATCACCAAAGTCCATGAGCACCCAGCCGCCGGTTGACGTGCCTTCTACTCGCCAGGGGTTGATGCCGAACTGTTTTTTCGTCTCTTCACCAATATGTTCAATAATGGCATTGAGCTGACGATCACTGCCGCCGCTGACGATCACGAAAAAGTCGGCGATGGGTGATACCTGACGCATGTCCATTAGCACGACATTTTCGCCTTTTTTGTCCGAAGCCAAATCCACTATGGATCGGGCCAAATCTACCGTTTCCAGTTTATTAACCTCCACACGACCTCCACCAATGCATCATAGATGCCTCCCATTGTAACACGACCTTTTTGATTTGTGCAGACGGTTACTTCAGGGGTGCGTGGAATAATACGGTGTAGACGGCCCCCGATGGCTTAAGCTCACTGCGGATCAGGCTCACATGTTGGACTGTCCAAGACTGCGGTTGTCCGGCTAGGGCACGGCTGATCAAGTCACCCAGCTTTGCTATGTTATTCCGATCCGCGTCCTGACGCACACGTCCCAGCGTTAGATGGGGATTAAAGGCCCGATCTTCAGTAGGATAACCTAACGGGGCGATATGGTCCTCAACGGCCTGTTGCAGCGCGTTGAGCAGGGTTTCACTGCCGTGAATCCCAACCCAGACGACACGGGGGCGTTTGAGATTCGGGAAACAGCCGAGGCCGCCAGCGGTCAGATCGAAAGGTGCAACCTGCTGGGCCGCCTCGGAAAGCTTATTTTGCAGCGTTTCGCGCTGGCTGACAGGCGCATCGCCTAAAAATTTCAGTGTGAGATGGATGCCTTTGGGATCAACCCAACGCACAGTTTGCGGCGGAATCTGCCGCTTTAAGTTGGTCTGGATGGATGTCAGTTCCTCCAATACATGGGGAGGAAGTTCCAGGGCAATAAAAAGACGCCACATTTCGGTCATGGTTTCGCCTCCTGTTTGGCCCAGTATAGCGCAAGATTGCGGTGTTGTTGTACAATGATCGCCATCCTCGAATTACTCTTAAGGTGGGCTAATGGCGCAGGAACAAGCTAAACAATTCCTACAACAGGGTATAGCGGCTGCGCGCGCTGGACGACCGGATATTGCGCGAGATATTTTGCAGCAAGCGATTCGTCTTGATCCCCAAAACGAAACGACCTGGCTCTGGTTGAGCAGCGTGGCGCGAGACGATAAAGAACGATTATTTTGTCTGAAACAGATTCTCACGATTAATCCACAGAATGAGTTTGCGCTCAAGGGCTTACGGGCACTGGGCGTGCAAACCGCGGGACCAGCCGCACCGACTGCTCCGACTTCGACTATTCCGACAGTGACCGATGATAAATATGGGCGTATCCAGCAGGCTGTAGATGATTTTCTACGTCACTATAACCCAGAGCCGGACAAATCGGCGGAGGTCACATGGGGAAAGAAGACCAAACGCCGCTATGGTGAGGGGGGCGCGCAGCGACTGCGACAGGTTACGTATGCTGCTGCTGCACTACTGATCGTCGTGGTGGTCGGTGGTGGCGTATTTTTGTTGAGTAGCCTGACTGGGGGATCAGATTCGGAAGGGACGCCAGTGGCGGTTAATGCCACACGGACACCTGTCACCCCCACGCTGACACCGACGCCCACCATTGGCGGACCGACGCCAACCGGCATTCGGATCAACGGCCAAACGCCCACACCGTCACCGACGCCGGCTGGATTGGTTGCGCATGGGAACGCGTACAGCGCGCCTGAGCCGACGGAAATTCGCCCCACTTTGAATCCATTTGTACGCGGCCAGATTGCTAAATCGAACTCCAATGCGGTGGCTCTGTACTCGAATGGACAGTATCAGGAAGCGCTTGCGGTCCTGGAAAATGCACACCAGTATTTTGACCAAAACCAGGAATGTTATGCTTCACTCGTGTACTATGAAGCGCTCACTCAAGTTGCCCTGGATAATATTGATCAGGCGGAAAGACTATTAGAACAAGCCCAGAATTACCAAATGCCGCCAAACTCGATTCGAGGGGAAGAGGGATATGAGTCATGTCGGATGGATGCGCCGCTGCTGCTGACCGCGCTGGGACATATCCGCTTTTTGCAAGGACAATATGATGAAGCGCTCGCGTTAAGCCAACAGGCATTAGATCAGGCTCCGGCGCTGGTTCAGGCCAGCGTGACCAAAGCACGAGTATTGCTTATCCGCGAACAATATGCCGATGCGTTGAATGCACTCCGCGAGTCTCCGGCATGGAACGAGGGTGATACCAATTTACTGGTTGTGGCGGCTGAGGCGAAACTAAGCGATATGAGCAGTCCGGCTAATAATGCGCGGGATGCGCTCGGTTATATTGCGCAAGCACTCTATGTTGAACCGTTATGCCAGCCCGCACTGCAACTGCAAGCACGCGCTTATTTGCAGTTGGCCGCCGTCGAGACGGCTCCCGGTAAGCAGCAGGAATACTATGGGTGGGCGGTGTTGAGCGCGCAAACTTTATGGCTGCATTATGCCAGCGATCCCACAGCGTATCTGTATCTGGCTGAGGCACGTATCGGAGAACAAAATACCGATATGGCCGAGACGGAACTGACGCGGGTGATCGATGCCGGGCTGCCTGATACCAGCGAGGCTCAGAATTACATCGAGGCGGCTTACCGTCTGCGCGGTGAGCTTTATTATGCCGATGGCCGACTGAATGACGCCTTCCTGGACTTTGAAAAGATCGTCAACGATACGCCGCGCCGCGATGAACAGCATCTTGATTTACTGAACAAACTGCTCGATATTTCACTCCGGCTCGAACAATATCTGGGCGATAACGGCGCAGATGGTTGGATAGCACGATTGATTGCGGCTGATCCTGAGAACACCAAGGTTTACCTCATTCAACGAGCCAAGCTATATGTCGAAACCTGCACATTTGTAGATGAAATTGACTGCGAATACGAAGATATGCGGCAAGTGCTGGATGACGAGATTTTGGTCGATCCTACCGGATTAAGCCCGGAGCAATTAGCAAACGCCTATTCTTATCGAGCGCAGGCGCAATACTATGTTGCGGCTGGTGATGCGGAAGAACAACAAGCGGCTTATCTTCAGGCGCTGGCTGATATTAACCAAGCCCTCGCCGTCCGTGAAACTGCACTCGATCATTATTATCGTGGGTTGATTCTGGAAGGCTTAGGCGATGAGTCCAGCCTGAGACAGGCGCTGCGGGAATATCAATGGGTGGTGTATTGGAATACCACGTATGCATATCCTTTTGTGGATGAGGCATTTGAAGACCGCATGGCTGATCTGACGGAACGAATCGAAAACATCGCTTCGACGCCGGAGCCAACTGAAGAAGCACCTGAGGCAACCGAAGAACCGTCTGCCGCAGCAACCGAAGAAGCTCAAGATGGCGCAACGGCAACCCCGCGACCGACTAATACGCCAACGGATGAAACTGAGACGGATGCTACAGCTACGCCGCCGCCGCTGCCGTAACAGGTTATAGGCTGCAATAAAGTAACAGAATTTTGAGGAGCGTATCATCACGCTCCTCAATTTTCATCCGGACTTGTGCTCAACTGTGTCCAAGCGGTACGGACAGCCTGCAATTCCGCCTGGGTTTCGGGAACATCACCGTAACGAACCGCAATGTAGGCTTCGGTAATGCATTGGATGGCGGGTGATTGATCGGGGAACGCCTGATGAAGTTCGCGGCGATATTCGTAGGGCGTCTGGAACAGGGAACGCGGATAGCCACGCTGGGCAGCTAATTTTTCCATACGCGAATAGATGCGGCGAATGGTCATCACAGCAAAGAGATCGTGCCCTAATCCAAACTGACGAAGCAGACCCAATGTATCGGCAATCCAGCGCCAGCTATCACGAAACATCTGGCGAATTCCCAGCGCGATTTCACCCGTGCCTAACGTTTCGCGCACTTCATCGTCTTCCTGCTGGCGGGCAATCCACTGCATGAGCAGGAACCAGATCAGGACCAACACCATAAAGATCAGTAATGCCAAAATCACAACGGTGAAAGCGCCCCACAAAAACTGGAGCAGATCGTGAAGCCAGGGCACATTCAGATCGCTCCCGTCTTTTCTGGCTTCAATCTCTTTCTCAGTGGCCTGACGGATAGGTTGGTCGGGCAAAATCCAGCCTATCACTTCAGAAAGGCCCTGTAAGATAAGCAAAATGGGCGACAGAATGACCATCAGAAGATTGAAGCCACCTTCGCCCAGTAGAGCCAATGCATGGCTGGCTTGATCCAAATTCATGCCGGCCAGCCAGAGCGCAACCATGTATCCCAAAGCAGTAATGATTAATGCCATACTGAAGAGCGATAGTATCCAACCCCGGCCAAAGATGCTTTTACGACCAGGGCGGTCGGCGTCCAAGCTATTGGTACGGGCGAGACTGGATGCAAGCAAGCCAAATAAGAAAAAAAACGGGACCAAGGTCAGCAGATCAGCGCGGAGTTCACGCCGGGCGGCAATAAACACCCAGAGGAAGGAAAGAATTCCTAAGCGCATGCCAAAACTGGCGCGAACGACGGAAATCCACCCCAGACTCCCGATAGTATAGCCACGCCACCATAACATGAGTACCCAAAAAATAAGTAATGGGCCGCCGGGTAAACGGGCATGTTTTTCGAAATAGAACAGGTTAGATAATTTCAGGGCTTGATCGGAGTGGTAGCCTGTCACCAAGATGGGAATAACCAGTAAGGTAAGGATGACAGACAGGACCATGAGGCCCAACGCAACCCAGGGAATGTAGGAGTCGAGGCGGTAGTGACGCATGACACGGATTACCAGCAAACAGCCCAACAGGTGAACGAAACATAACTCTACGGTTGCGGCTAAGGAAATGGTCAGAAACCAGTTGAGCGACAAAAAGACCCAGGCGGCTAACCAACACATGGTCATCAGCAGGAGCGTCAGGTGTAGATATTCCTGACGCCAGAAAAAGGGACGTCTACTTTCCATGTTCCCCTCGTGCGCGGCGCGCTAAATACCGTTGGCGTGGCGTCAAACCAGCGAAGGGGTCATTTACTTCGCGCGATGCTTGGGCTGGTTCTTCGTCTTCTTCTTCCGGTTCCGGCAAAATCATTTCTTCTTCGGAAATCGGGAGATGGTAGGTGATCACACGGGGGATAGTCGGCGGCGGTGTTTTACCCAGCATGATCAGTGCCAAGCGACGCCCGCTATCGCGCAGGCGCAAAATCGAGGCGGCAATGGCATCGTTCATGTAGGGGGTTATCAGCACCAATGTCGCTCCCCAGGACAGGCGAGGGCTTTCTTCCAAGAGAAAGCGATCAAAGGAACTGGTTACAAAATAACTCACCGCTGCCAGGGATTCAAGAATACGGGTTAACTGATTATGGCTACGGCTGGGAGGTATGCGGAAGGGTTGATCGGCGTGGGCCAGGGTGCCGTTGGCTGTCATACCCACAGAATGCCCTTGTTCCAGGCCCCACGAAGCCAACGACGCGGCCACATCCATTTCGTACTCCAACATGGCGGGCCACATGCCGCGCCAGTGCTGCTCAAAGGTGGCGACATTCAAACAAAGGATGGTGCGCAGTCCGGCGGTGGGTTCGTAGACGCGGGTTTGCAGCGTGCCCATGTGGGCGGAAGCCTTCCAGTGGATGTGGCGGAAACTGTCGCGGGGGGAATATTCGCGAATGCCGACGGTGCGGTTCGGGTCTTCGAAGAGATGGCGCTGGACACGACGATCCCCAAAAGGATCTTTGAGCGGGAGGCCCAATTCGGGAAGGCTACGGATATGGGGATAAACGACGAGGACTTCATAGCGATTGGAAAGGGTAACTTTGCGGTCAAAAAGACTAAAAGGATCACCCGAAACTAGTTGAGCAGGACCGATTTCATAAACGCCGCGCGTCTGGGCTGTGATCCCCACTCGGCGGCGAACACGCTCATAACTGCGCAGGGAATACGTATTAATCAGATAACCTGTTTCTGGATCATGTTCAGAATGCGAAAGACTGGCTTCGTCGGTAGGACCAACCTGAGCAGGCCACTTGTCTTCGATTTGTAACCAGGAGTTGGGCAGCAGCTTTCGATTCTCGATGGTAATCTGCACTTCGATGGTTTCACCGGGGAAAAAGCGACGATACGGGAATATGCGCGTGTAAACCAGTCCGCGCAGAGAACTACGACTCCACATCCAAGCTGTCAAAAGCACGACCAACATAAACGCCACGACGGCTAACAATTCGCGGATTTGCCCGATGATGGCGACGATCAGCATCAGCACCGCAAAACTCAACCAGCGATGATCCATCAGTGCGTGCAGTGAATCGCCGCGCTGCTGGATGGGCTGACCGCCGCGTTCTTCGCGTTCGGCACTTTCAAAATCAAAAATACTCACGGTCAACGCTCCACAGGAACGGGGACGGTGTTCACCAGATCGCTGACTACATCTTCGGGACGCCGCCCGCGCAAGCGCGTTTGCGGGTTGATCAGGATACGATGGGTGAGGACATAGGGAGCCAGAAACTTCACGTCGTCGGGCAGCACAAAACTGCGCCCTGCAATGGCAGCACGGGCCTGTGAGGTGCGGTAAAGAGCCATTGTGGCACGTGGGCTGGCACCCAAATCGATCTCTTCATGCTGACGCGTCCGGCGGGCAATGCTCACGATATAATTTTGTACCGCGTCGGCAACATGAATCTGGCGGACTTGCCGAATCAAATCAAGAATGGCGGACGGAGCGATCACGGGTTCCAGGGTATCGAGTGGGTCTTCAAGCTGAAAACGCTCCAGGATTTGATTTTCTTCGGCTTCGGTGGGATAGCCGACCGCAACCCGCATTAAAAAGCGGTCTAACTGCGCTTCGGGAAGGGGGAAGGTGCCTTCCAGTTCAATCGGATTCTGAGTTGCCATGACCAGAAACGGGCGTGGAAGGGGGCGAGTTTCGCCATCGACGGTCATCTGACGCTCTTGCATGCCTTCCAAAAGCGCGCTTTGAGTGCGAGGAGTGGCGCGGTTGATCTCGTCGGCTAAGACGACCTGGCTCAGGATGGGACCGGGGCGAAATTCAAACAATTGGGATTTCTGGTTAAAAAAGTTGACTCCCGTCACGTCGCTGGGCAGAAGGTCCGGCGTAAACTGAATGCGGCGAAAGGTACAACCAAGGGAAACGGCCATCGACTTGGCAAGGGTGGTTTTTCCGGTGCCCGGTACGTCTTCGAGCAAGACATGACCTTCACTTAAAACTGCGATCAGCATGAGGTCGATGATCTCAGCTTTGCTGACGATTACCTGCTGGACGTTTTCACGGATGCGCGCTACGGTTTCAACAAGCATGCTGGCTCCTTGGGGAGATGCGAAATCTAATTGAATCACTGGTACGAGAGATTATCGGTTCAGTGGTCACAAAAATTCAGCCGGATATTCGGATCCGGCTGAAAAGTAACTATTAAACTGGAGGCCAGGGGTGATTTGGACCAGGGCCAGGGGTGGGGTAGGTTTGACAATCCAGCAGTTGTTTGATGCGGCGGATCAAAGCGGTGACTTCAACTGCGCTTAACAGTTTTTCGATGCTAGCGCGCAAGTCGTCGTCGGCACACAGCAAGCGCTCGTACATCTTTTGGATTGGAGCGAGCAGTGCAGCATCTACCTTTTGCCCCGCAAATTCCCAGATTACGGTGCGCAACTTAGGCATAGAATGAAAGGTCAAGCCATGGTCGATGCCCCATAGTTTACCCTTGTCATCTAACAGTAGATGTCCACCTTTGCGGTCGGCATTATTGATGACATAATCGAACAAGACATAACACCGGAGTTGATCGACAAAGCTATCATCCAGGGAGAAGTAGTTCACATCGGGGTCATGTTCGATAAAGAGCTGCAACGATCCCAGCCCATGCGGACCATCACGCAGTACGGTTGGTGGTACTAAGCCCCAGCCAGTCGCTTGTGAGATCACATAGGCCATTACTTCGCGCATACATAAGGTGCCATCGGGGAAATCCCACAAAGGGCGTTCACCACGCTGGGGTTTGTATACCGCTGTTCGTTTGAGGTCTCCATCACTCACTGTCACAAGCGCTGCATAATTTGAACCCCAACGCATCACACCATGCAGATCGGAAATCCGCCCATGATCGAGCAGTCCCTCCATGCGAGCAAACGCTGAGAAAGCGGGGGAACCGTCAGATGGCGAGTTAGGGGGTGGTGTTGAATCCGAATGATCAGCCATTACGTCTAATAGTAAATCAAATGTCCGTTACTCTTGGGATCGGTTCGCCCCTGTTTGACTATGCCCTGGGCATGTTCACTGAGCGCGCGCATCTGAGCGCGGGTTGCCCAAAGTCGTACGACTTGAGGTTCTTCAGCAGGTTCTTCTTCGCCCTCTTCAACCACAACCAATTCTTGTGCCACAAGCAAAACGAGATCGCGCAATTCATCATAGCCAAGGCCCAACTGTGCGACACGAAAGAGCGGATCAATCGGATCGCGCAAGGACATATCGATCTTGAGTGAAGCGACTTCGGCCTCTGGCAGATCAGGGTGCTTTTGACTTAGATCATTCAGCATTTCATTTACAGCTTCACTCAAAGCACGCGTTTGTTCTTTTTCTATGATCAGCGAAATCAGTTGTTCCGCCTTGCCTGCCTGCAAGTGAAACAGGCGACGGCCTTTGGGGCCAACCGTGCCTACCGTTACAAAATCAACAGGATCGAGTTCAATTTCTGCCATAATCCGCTTTTACCTTTCGAGAAATATACAAATAAAATCCACTCTTATACACCGACGGCCCGGCGCAGCCGAGCTAACCTGCTCGGTTTCTGGTGGATTTCGGACTGTACAGGCAAGTAACTGGTATCGTTCACTCGCACAATGTAAGGCCGATTTGAACCCAGTTGAATGATGGTTAACGATGCCGGAGAAATTTCGACACGTTGGAACAAATCAATATGAGCACCGAGATAATACGCTAAAACGAGTTTGATCAGATCACTGTGCGACACGACAGCGACACGGCCATTCGGATGTTGGACTGCCAACTTTTCCAGTGCTTCGACTGCGCGGGACTGCGCTTGCATGAACGACTCACCATGCGGAAAATGCGTCCGGCTGGGATAGACTTGTACGGTTTCCCACATTTTCTCACGGCGAAGTTGGCTTAATTTTTGTCCCTGCCATTCTCCGAAATCAATTTCGCCCACCTCGTTCAGAGGTTGAATCGCCAACTGCGGATGATGGGCAATTATGGCCTGCGCGGTTTCCATGGTACGTTCTAAGGGGCTGGAATAGATAGCCGTTAAGTGGCTTTCTTTGAGCCGTTCTCCCAAGGCAGCCGCCTGGTTTTGTCCATCTCCATTCAGATGAACCCCTGTTGTCCAGCCTGCTAATCGCCCCGTTTTTACGTAATCGTTGGTTGCGTGCCGGATGAGAAAAAATTCGGTCATGAGTGCCCCAGATTTGAAGAGTCCAAATAAATCATAGCACAAACGGGAGAAGGGGCCTAAAACAGAGATTATACTTTTTTTTTATAGCAATCTTTCAATTCCTAGACTAATGTTATAGAAAAGACTTGGAACAGGAAACCGATTATGGATACCTTACAAACGCTAGCACTACAATCGTGGTGTGAGGCGTCCAATGAAGGGCTGCTGGTACTGGATACCAGAGGAACTGTTTGCTTGATCAACAAACGGCTACAAGACCTGTTCAAGTTAACGAGCAAACCAGAGACCGTTGAAGAATTACTGCGTCAAACTCAAAATGCTACACCCGAATTGCGGACTTTGTTGACACAAGACTCTACCTTGAGTACCGCTCAATGGGGAGAAATGCGGCTTCCCAAACCCTCCACACAGCGATTAAACTGGTACCAGATCATCCTACGCGAGGGTGAAGCTGCCATTGGATCGGTGACTATTTTCCGGGATGTGGGGGTACAGGGCCAACTGGAAGTAGCAAAACAATCTTTTCTAAGCATGATTTCGCACGATCTGCGAACTCCTTTAAGCACGATTATGGGGTTTGCCGAACTTCTTTATCATAATTTGGGGAATCTTTCGACCGACGAGCAAAAAGAGTTTGTCGAGCATATCATCAAAAATGCAACCCAATTGAGCCGTTATACACAAATTGCGCTTGACATTATGTACCTGGAAGCCAATTTGCAGGATTTTCAGGTGGAGCAGGTGGCGTTGGGGAATTTTGTCAAACACTGGTTGAATGACGCTCTCCACCGCTTTTCGGCCACCCGCCTTGTGTATCATAACAGCATCACTGACAACCGTAACACAGAAATTGCCCCAGCAGCGCTGCACAAAATTCTCTATATCCTGGTCGAGTTTGCGCTGGAAGAAAGCGCGCTTGATGAACCCGTTGATATTCGTTTGGTTTACAATTCGACGCAAGCACACATTCTGATCAAACACCGGGCGACCAAATTAAGTCCAGGCGAAGTAGAAGGCCTGTTTCAGTTGATGCGTCCGCGCGATTTAAGTGAAGCAGGACGGCCCCAATTACATCGCATGCAACTTTATGTTGCAAATCTTCTGGCTCGTAAACAACAGGGATATTTGACACTACGCACGGGGGAAGCGGATCATTATGAAATTGATCTTGCGCTCCCTTTGGTTGCTCAATCTTAAGCTTTTCTTGGCGCTCAATTTGCTCTTGACAGGCACCCCATCTAACAGTAAGGTTGCACCGTTGGAATTTTTGGCAAAGAGTGGAGCATAAGTGTTATGGGCCGCGTTGTGAATGCTAATAATCCTGGCAAATCCCGCAACCAGTTGATGCGTACTGCCGCCGAATTGCTGCGGCATTTGAGCCAGAAAACTGAAGTCGATGACGAAGCGCGCGATATGGCGGCGCAGTTAGTGTTTGCGCTGCGCGGGATTGAAGATGGGATTGAATCATCGGCCATCGCCTGGGAGAAACGCGATTATTGGATCAAAGCTGAGCAACTTCGCCAGCGCTGGGTTTGGGCAGGTAATATGGGGGCACGGATGGAAAATCTGATCCGTAATGAGGCATGGGAAACTTTGCCCGCGGTGATGGTCAGCTTATTTGAACATTTTGCTGACATTAAGATCACCAAGCTCACCCGCAATGCCAGCGCGTGGGAAGGTGCATATGAGCGGTTGAAGGAAGAATCTAACCAATAAAGAGAAGTGGGGCGGCCTCGCTGGTCGCCCACTTCTTTTATTTAAAGTGTTCGGCTATCCAGGACGACAGCGCATCATAATCCGGTGTGACATAACCATCTTTCCACGAGATCAAGTCCTCGCGTTGAAGCACTCGACTGGTTCGACCAGACCATCCCATTAAAAGCGCTGGTCCCATTTCTACCATGGCGGCAGTGGGCATATCCGTGTCGGTGTGATCTTTGATGATGCTCACTATCTGAGGCCAATTGTGGAATTGGGTAGGGCTGGTGAGTTTGTGAATCAACGCATCGAGGACCTGCTGCTGGCGTCCGGCACGCTGGTAATCATCATCCGCGTGACGTGTGCGGGCATACTGTAACGCCCGTTCGCCATCCATGTGTTCTTTACCCGGATCGAACTGGACGACAATCGTACCGCCATCTTCGGTGGGGTATTCGTAATCGATGATTTGCTTGGGAACTTCGACATCCACACCGCCCACTGCGTCAATAATCTGGGTGAAGGCAGAAAAATCAAGCCGCACGAAATAATCCACATCGATCCCAAAACTTTGCTGAAGGCTGGCTTTCAGTAATGCGGGGCCATGGCCTTCCGCTTCCATTTCGCCTAAGACGTTGATGGTGTTGATACGCTCATCCCCATAACCGGGGACACTGATAAACACATCGCGCGGAATAGATAACAAGGTGACATCGTTGGCAGCGGGATTGATGTTCAAGAGCATGATACTATCCGTGCGTGTCACACTGCCTTCGCCAGGGCGGGCATCAATGCCGAGGATGACAATGGTAATTGGTTCGGGGGGCGCAATTTTATAGGTGAGAAAAGCTCCGCCCAAGCAGAAAAATGGTGTAAGGAGCAGCAGCAGCGCACCCAGCAGGCAGCAACCACAGCGCCAATACCAACGGCGGCGGCGGCGCACCGGCGGATAGGTGGAATATGCGGGATACGCGGGATATGCAGGCGACTGGTATTGCAAGGAATTATCCTCTCATTTAGACAACCCAAACGGGTGATTTTGCCGCGAAGCACGCTGCTTAGCAAGGCATTGCTGGTGCAAAGTGAATACGCTTTCTATAATCTAGGGTGTGCGCGTGTGCAGGGAGTGGAGTAGGGTGTGGATACTGAGATCGTCGGCACTATTATTATCTATCTGGTTATCTATGTTTTTCTGGGGATAGTGGTCAGCTTAGCCAATTATGCGGACAAGCGGCAGAGTGCTTCACTGCGAACTACGGTCCAAGTGCTGCTTATGCTGATCAATGTGCTATTCTTGGGGTCGATTGTTTTATCGGCATCCGCGACGAGTGATAACCTCAGCCAGGAAGAAGAAGTAGGGGCCATTGTCGCAGCAGGATTAGTCGTCGCGGCGACGAGTGCCTTGCTGCTGCGACGGGTCCGGGAACGATTGGTCCGGCTGTTTCCACGGTATCAAGGGGAACCAAACAAGGCGAAACGGACTGAGTATGTTCCTACCGCGTCGATTCAGATCGATCCAACAACGGCAGGGACACCGCTGTTTCCTCAAATGCTTGACTATTATACGACTGGCGCAGCACCTGCGCTCACCGTTCATCAGGAAATTCCCAGCCCGGTAGAAGCGCCGATTTCGGGCACGGGGGGCGGTTTCAACCCAGCGTCGATTGTTCACATGGTTGCCATGATTTACTGCCTCTACTTTTTTGGTTCTCAGCTTACCGGATTTATTCTGAGCGGGGGATTAGAAGGGATTGCGGAAGACTTCGCCGAGGGATTAACGATCTGGTCGTTACTGTTAACGGCAATACCGCAGTTAGCCATCCCGATCATGGGCGTTGGCGTGGGCGTCCGGCGCAACTGGCGGGAGGTGTTTGAGCGGTTGGGGCTAAAAAAACCAACGCTGCAAGATGTGGGGATTGCAATTGGGGTTACGATTGCACTGTTTATCTTTCTGGTGGCGGCATCGGCTATCTGGTCACTGTTGGAGTCGCAAGAGACGATTGAGGAGCAGCAAAAAGCTTCGGAAGCGCTGGGAGATAGCATCAATACGATCTGGCTGGTGCTGCTGGTATCCGTATTGGCGGCAGTCGGTGAGGAAATCGCTTTTCGCGGGGCGTTACAACCCATATTCGGGCTGTGGCCGACTGCGATTCTGTTCGCGGCGATCCATTTGCAATATACCCTAACACCAGCCTCTCTGATTATTTTGGTGGTGGCCCTGACCTTTGGCTGGCTGCGGATGCGTTATAGTACTACCACATCGATATTTACCCACTTTTTCTATAACTTCTTCCAATTGGCGATTGCGCTGGCCGCCACTGAAGAGAGTTTTGTGTGGTTTATTCACCATCTTTTCTAACCCAGGATTTGACGTTAGATAGTCAGGCTGTCGGGCGGAAGCTGAATGTGCGAGTCATTCTGCCGCCCGATTATGGTACCGCTATGGATCGCGTTTATCCTGTGCTGTATTTCTTGCATCCCTGGGGAATGACACCACGCTATCTTACCGATAAGCTCGGTCTGGCACGCCATGTATGGAATGAAACGGTAGCAGGTACGCTGCCGTCGATGGCTGTCGTAGTGCCGATGGGTGGCAAAAGTTTCTTTATGAACGCGGCAGATCCACCAGGACACGATTGGCAAGCCGTGGTGCAACGCAGCCCAGACTTTTACCGCGATGCACTGCATTCCTACGGGCGATATGGTGATTATCTGCTCCAGGAGGTTATCCCCACTATCCAAGCGGCGTACCGAGTGCGACGGGATCGCGATGGGCGGGCCATTGGCGGAATATCGATGGGCGGGGTGGCAGCCGCATTGCATGGTTTCAGTGATGTATCACAATTTGGGGCGGTTGGACTGCACAGCCCAGCGCTCTTCCCTGGTTCGCCGGGGAAAATGGGACCACCGTGGATATTTGGGGTAGAGCGAGAAAGTTTTGCTGAACGGAATCCAGATGACCTGGCACTGAAACTTGATCCGGCGACAGCACCACGAATTCTGCTCGACTGTGGGGAGCAGGATGATCTCGTGGACGAAGTCGAGCAACTGCATCAGGTATTGGAGCGGCAGGGGATTGTGCATGAGTATGCGATTTTGGCGGGCGGACACGACAAGGCATTTTGGGAAACTCGCATCAAGGAATGGCTGGCATTTTATGCGCAGGACTGGGCAATCACTTGATGCGAGCTTGAGACTTATCGTCCAGGGACGCTGTGGTGTTCACGGCAGCGAGCTTCATAGGACTCGGACGCGCCGACCATGATAATCGGGTCGTGATAATTGGCCGGTTGTCCGTTCACAAGGCGCTGTGTGCGGCTGGCTTCTTCGCCACACACCATGCAGATCGCGTGGAGTTTTTGCACTTCGTCGGACTGACACATCAGCATCGGCATGGGGCCAAACGGCTCACCACGAAAATCCATATCCAAACCCGCAACAATTACGCGCAACCCTTTGTTGGCAAGCATTTCTGTGACTTCAACAACTTTGGCATCGAAAAACTGGGCTTCGTCGATGGCGACCACGGTGGTATCCGGTTCAAGGCGCGTCAGCAGGTCGGCGGCGTCATGGACCGGGATGGCATCAAAATCCTGACCATTGTGGGAAGTGACACGCTCATGTGTAAAACGGGTATCTATTTCGGGCTTAAAAACCTGCACTTTTTGCTGGGCAATACTGGCACGACGTACGCGACGGATCAGTTCTTCGGTCTTGCCACTGAACATGCTGCCGCAGATGACTTCGACTTGCCCTCGATGGTGTTTCATCGCTGTTCCTCTCATTTGGACACAAAGAAAGGGCAGACCTTATGAGCCTGCCCTTCAAATTTACAACCAACGGGAAAGATTATTCTTCCTCGAACGCCGGAATGTCGTAACCACGGGCACGCAGCAACTTCTTCATGTCCGCCAAGACTTTACGACCAACGCCAGGGATCGCCAAAACGCCCTTGTCGCCGCCTTCTTCCCAGCGGGCAACAAGATCGCCGATGACTTCGATGCCATTTTCGACCAGCACGCTGGTATAGCGCTTGTCGAGGCCGAGTTCTACGATCGGAACATCGGGCGAGGTGCGGCCCATGTCGCGAGCTTCCACGTCGGCGATACGCTGATCACGGACGCGCAACCGCTTCATGAAGCGGTCCACCTGACCTTCGGTGTCCACGATACGCTGTTCACCCGTGAAGAAAGGATGGCAAGCGGAGCACACATCGGTACGGATTTCGGCAACGGTAGAGCCAACTGTCCAGGTGTTGCCGCAGGCACAGATAACGCGTGCTTCGGGGAACCACTTGGGATGGATATTTTCACGCATGATTAAAGATAACCTTTTCTGCTACGGCTCCCACGATGGGGTGATGCGTAGCGGTATACGGAACGAATGATCAAAACCAGTGGGTTAAGCTGGTTATTGCTCCGATTGAGCTGTTGTGCCAGGGAGTTCGGAGTAAACGCTAATGCGCTTACGATCACGCCCAACCTGTTCAAATACCACATAACCAGGGATGGTAGCGAAGATGGTATAGTCACGACCCATACCCACATTGTTTCCAGGATGGAATTTGGTTCCATGCTGGCGGACAATGATATTGCCAGGGATCACATGTTCGCCGCCAAACTTTTTGATGCCAAGCCGCTGACCGGCACTATCACGACCATTTCTAGTCGAACCGCCACCTTTTTTATGTGCCATGATTCCGCTCCTCTACACGCCCGTAATGCTATCAATACGCAGCGACGTAAAATATTGACGATGGCCCCGACGACGACGATAGTGTTTTTTCGGCTTGTACTTCCAAATAAACACTTTACGCTCACGTCCCTGCTTGACTACCGTTGCATTCACTACAGCGTTGGCAACCACAGGTTGACCAATGAGCGGCGTGCCAGCATCGGGAGCGACCAACAACACATCGGTTAATTGAACCGTTGTGCCCTCTTCAATGGGCAAGCGCTCAACATCAATAACCTGCCCAGGTTCCGCACGGAACTGTCGTCCGCCGGTGCGAATAATTGCGTACATGTACTGTCTCCAATCTTCACTTGCCGCCGTTAGGGACTGGCGAAAATAACCGTTCTAACGGGGAAAATTGGTATTAATCTACCAAACCTGAATATTATACTTGGCGAGAGGATGAGCGTCAATGCACTGATTTAATATGAGCGAAAAAGCAGGCCCAATCCTCCTTCAAAATGAAGGGTATCTTCCCTCAAGTCTGCTAAAATCTAAGTAACAGCGGACAACGAGTGGGAAGGGAAATTCGATGGTTGCAGCAGGTCCTCCCAATCATACTATTGCAGAGATGTTGAACGACATTGCCGATTTGCTGGAGATTCAGAATGCGGATCATTTCCGGGTGCGGGCATATCGCAACGGCGCGCAAACGGTCCGACAGATGGAACAATCGGTCGCGGAACTGGTACACGAACGCGGTGAAGAGGGGCTAGAAGCATTACCGGGAATCGGTGAAACACAAGCTCGTCTCATCAACGAATTTGTCACTAACGGACGGTCTACTTTGTTGGATCGACTGAGGGGTGAAGTATCAACCGAAGACTTATTCGCCAAAGTGCCAGGGATCGGAGACGAGTTGGCACGGCGGATTGTTGCCCAATTGGATATTCACAGTCTGGAAGAACTGGAAGCGGCGGCACATGATGGCCGATTGCGCAAAGTCGGGGGATTTGGACCGCGCCGGATTCAAGCGGTGCGGACGAGTCTCGCAGGTCTGTTAAGCCCATCGGCACAACGCCGAAAAAGGGCGCGTATGGAGGCGGGCGAGATACGATCCGGGGCAGGATCACCACCGGTGGAAATCCTGCTGGCGGTGGATGAGGAATACCGGAAACAAGCGGCAGCAGGCGAATTGAGAATGATCGCACCCAAGCGGTTTAACCCCGAACAGGAAGCGTGGCTGCCGATCATGCATACGGAAAAAGCTGAATGGTCCTTGACCGCTATGTACTCCAATACCTCGCGCGCTCATGAACTGGGTAAAACCAACGACTGGGTCGTGATCTACCATGAGCGCGGCGGAGATGAAGGGCAAGTAACAGTAGTCACCGAAACAAATGGGCCGTTAAAAGGGAAACGGGTGGTGCGGGGCCGCGAAATGGAATGCCAGCGGCACTATATGGCTGCGGTACCCCATGCGGGATAACGTAAGCCATTCACAACATGATGAGTACAGGACCGGTCATCAGCGGTCCTGTACTTGTTTGCGGGGAATGTGAGGAGACAGTAGAATTTAGAATTGACGGAAAATAACGTGTGAGGAATAGAGCTACATGTCGACACGACGGTTTAACGATGATATGGCAGACGAGCCGTCATCCCCTGTACCGGGTGACTCCGGGTATGAAGATGAACGACAGGATGTACGGTCACGGGGAGTACCACGTGAGCGCAGCAGTAGCTCAAACCGCAGCGCGGCTCATATGCCCCGCACATTGGCCCAGGTGATGAACGAGGCCAATGATATGGTGGTGCGCGGCGATTTAACCGAATATGTGCCGATTCCTACAGGCTTTGATCCCCTGGATGGCATGATCGGCGGCGGACTGCGCAAAACCGAACTGGTGCTGCTGGGCGGCGCACAGGGAATCGGGAAGACGATTGCTACGCTGCAAATCGCGCGGAATGTCGCTATGCGCAGCGGGCAATTTGCGTTTTATCTGTCGTACGAACATACCGAAACGCATTTAATGAATCGACTGCTGTGCCTGGAAAGCATTAACCCACCCGAAGTTGATTTAAAAAATGGAATCCGGCTCAAAGATTTGTATGACATCATTATCGCTGAACGGGCGAAAAGCACGATGCGGGGCGGCGCGGATGGCGGTGGTTCGCTGCAAACCATTCTGCGTGAAAATGCAAAAACGGCGATGCCACTGGCCCGAATGAACCGCTATGCGGACCGGCTGATTCTGGTCAAAGCGAGTCCGGCGGTTACAACGCTGCGCGCGATTCGAGAGATGACGAGCCGATTGTGTGATGCGACGGGCGGGAACGTCAGTGTCTTTGTGGACTATCTGCAAAAGGTCGCTATTCACCCCGAAAGAGCCACAGACGAAGGCGAAAAAGTCACGATTGTGGTTGAAGGGCTGAAAGATATGGCGCTGGCGCTGGGCGTGCCGGTATGGGCAATTGTCGCGGCGGATCGGGAAGGGTTGAAAGCCAACCGACTGCATCTATTCCATCTGCGGGGAAGCTCGGCGTTGGATTACGAATGCGACATTGCCGTGATTATGAACAACAAGTACCACATTCTGTCGAAAGAACACGTGGCATTTAACCCGTATCAAGCACGACAATTCCGTGATTGGGTGGTGTTTACGATTGAAAAGAACCGAGCGGGGCGGGCGATGCAGGATATGGAATTCCAACTGCATGCGCCATTCTTTGCTTTTGATACACGCGGACAGCGCGTTCAGCAGCAGTTGATTGACGATAAAATTATCGAGAGTTAGCGGTAACCCGATCATAAAGAGAAACGCCGGGCAAAATGTCCGGCGTTTGGGGTTGGTTATTCTTCGTCGCGGAGACGGAAATGGTTCAGCCTGGATAGGGTGCGCACCTGTTGTTCGGCGTGGTAACTGCTGCGGACCAACGGCGCAGACTCAACCCATTTGAAGCCGAGGTCTTCCACCCCAATGCGCTTGAGTTCGGCAAACTCTTCGAGGGTGTAGTAGCGATCAATGGGCATGTGCTGCTTGCTGGGTTGGAGATACTGCCCGATGGTCAGAATATCAACGCCCCAACTCGACAGATCGCGCATGACCTCAACAACCTCATCAAAGGTTTCGCCCAAGCCCAACATGATCCCACTCTTGGTAAGCACGAGGGGGTCTAATTCCTTCGCAGCGCGCAAGGTGGCTTCGGCCCACTCATAGTGATCCTGAGGCTGGACGGAACGGAACAGACGCGGCACGGTTTCGACATTGTGATTCAGGATTTCCGGCTGGGCATCCATGACAATTTTCAGCGAGTCACGATTGCCTTTGAAATCGGGGATCAACACTTCAATGCTGCAACCGGGCTGAACCTGACGAACACGGCGAATGACCATCGCAAAGATGGGTGCGCCACCGTCTTTACGCTCGTCACGATTGACACTCGTGATCACAACATGGCGAAGCTGCATGGCCTTAACGGATTCGGCAATGCGGTTGGGTTCCTGCCAATCCAGCGGGGCGGGACGACCTGTTTTGATGTCGCAGAAGCGGCAAGAACGTGTACACGTGTCACCCATCATCAGGAAGGTTGCCGTGCCGCTGCCCCAACATTCACCCATGTTCGGACACATGGCCTCTTCACAGACGGTGTGCAGTTTTTTGCCGCGCATCAGTTTATAAACGCGCTCGTAGGTTTCACCACTCGGCGCGCGGACTTTGATCCATTCAGGACGACGCTTGGGGCGCTCGTCCACGGATTGTTTTACATCTTCTATCTCAGCCACCAAAGCAACTCCAATTTATAGAAGGCATCGCAGAGATTATAACGCAGGGCCGTAGGGGTTCACCATAATGGATCAGCGCAGCAGGCTGACGAGTTCGGGATCGGGACCAAGCGTATAGACCTGGGGAAGCAATACGCCGATCACGGTATCGTGCAAAAACTGGTAATTGGTGATGTCGCGACCATAAAAAATAGGCTGTCCGGTGGGATCGGGCCAAATGTAATCGCGAGCTTCCTGCAAGAGTTCTTTTTCCAGAGCCAGATCGCCACGCACATAAGCGATCTGGGATTCGGCATAACGAATCCAGGCGAGATTGATATCTTCGTGGACCAGGAGATAGGCAGCGTCGAGATAATCTGCGGCGCGGTCTAACTGTCCCGCGGCGATATAAAGGCGCGCAATCTGGACGTAGGGTTTGGGCTGGCTGGGATCGCGGGAAATACGATCCTCTAGCAAGTCAAGGGCAGCAGCGGGTTGGCCGTTTTGCCAGAGCGTGCGGGCAAGTTGGTAAGGTGAGGGATCGAGGGACAAGGTGGAATAGACCTGTTCGCGAAGTGGGGATGCGGTCCAGAATTGGGTGTTATAACTCCAGGCAGGATCAAGTTCCAGTACGCGGCGATAGGCAAATACGGCTTGATCAGTCTGGCCGAATTCTTCGGAATAGATGGCGAAGTTAAGCCAGATGTCGGGGTCTTCGGACGCAAAATGCACGGCTTGACGCATCGCTTCGACTGCGCGAGTCTGGTCGCCGGACTGCCAATAAAGCGCAGCTAAATTGGTCCACCAGACCGCATGCGGGCGTTCCTGATCGAGAGCGCGGCGATAGGCGGCGATGCCTTCGGTGAGATAGGCGGTGTCGCCGTTTGAGGCGGCTAAGCCGGACGCATAGGCATAAGCGGCATGGTGGAGGGCCAAAGCGGGTTGGTCTTCGGCAACCTGACGCAAAATGCTCGCGCTGCGAGGATAGTCACCAGCGAGGAGGGCGAGTTGGCCGCGCATATAATCCCGGTAGACAGAGACATACCACCAACCGGCGATCAGGAGTGGAAGCCAAAGGAAGACCGATAATACGAAGCGCAGGCGGTAAGGTGATCGGGATGGTAAGGGATCGGATTTCGGCTGGACCAGGAGAGACATGATCACCAGCAGCAGCAACATGATGGAGGGAACCATCACGGTGAGATCCACGAGGCTCTGCGCACCAAACGCGACTAAGGATGACAGACACGCCACCGTATAAGCGCGTGATTGGGAGTCGGGAGCCAAACGGAATACACGGGAAAACTGCTTCAGCAGCAGAACCAGAGTTAGGGTGAAAGCTAAAAGACCTAATAACCCTAATTCGGCGGCGATATTCAAGGGCAGATCGTGCGCGTGGGCATGGGGTTGGAGCGGCGGAATCGAGAGATTTTCGAGAAGGGCCAAGCCAAAGGTAAAGGGGCCGCTGCCAACCAAGGGATGCGCGGCAAATTCATCTAAAGCGATATTGTAAAGCTGCAAGCGGTGGCTGGCGCTGCGGCGCGGGGTGTTAAAGGCGCTAAGCGTGACCAGGGCGACGATCAGAATAAGAACGGCACTACTGATCAGAGCCAGACGAAATCTGAACGATAATGTGTGCCACCACTCTATTGGATTGCGATACAGCACGAGGGCAAAAGTCAGTAAGCCGGAAACGCCACCAAACCACGCGCCGCGCGAATAAGTAAGGTAGAGGATCAGCAGCGCCAGAAAGAGCCAAACAGACCAAACGGTACGATCCAGTTTATGCGCGGCCCAACGGATGCGAACCAGCGCAAAGGGGAGCAGCATGATCAGGACGGTGCCGAGGATGTTGGGGTTGCCGTAGATGCTGGTGGGGCGCGGCGGCACAAAGGCGACGCGGACGGCACTTGTTTTCAGCCACTGTGGAAACCAGGACTGCACCTGCGCCAAGGCAAAAAACATGATGGGAATGGAGGTAAAGAGGGCTGAACCGGTGATCCAGGCGGCGGGCAAACCATGCTGGCGAAGGTCGGCCAGAACCAGCCAAATTCCCAAATATAAACCGGCATACCACAGGCCGATATAAACGCGGCCTGAAAGATGGGGAAGCGACGACACGGCATAGGCAAGAAGCCAAAACAAAAGGGCTGCATCCAGAGGGGTTTGGCCCAGGCGAAAACGACGCGTAAGCAGCCAAGCCGCGATGCCGATGGTTAGAATGGCAAGCGAGATTGATTGAAGGGTGGTACCTGTCAGACCGGTATAAGTGCCGCCGAGCGACATAAAGTAGACGATGACGAGAAATATTAGTGCGCGATGGAAACGGGTAAGGAGATTCATTTCACTGCCTGCCTGTGCCACACAGTCTAACTTGTGGCGGCGAAATGCGCTATCTACCGGGCGCAAGGGGGCAAGAAGTTGGCAGTTTCCCCCATTTCGCGTCACGCGTTGGAACGCGTTTGTCGATCTTCTAAGTGATCCCCCCCCCCCCCGCTTTTGGCGGTTTGAACCTGAGAATGTCGGCTAACTCGGCCTAAGTTCAAACTTAGGTCCGCCTAACTACCCCCCCTTGGGTGGCGTCGGGCGGGAAAAAAAACGGGCGCGGTTCCCCCCTCCGCTGTACGGGAGACAGCGCGAATTGCGCACGTTGACATCTATCCTCCAGACTCTCTTTTTCTACAAAGTCGGGCGACGGGCTAGTTGCCAGGGGGTGTAATAACAGGATAGCACGGATGTTCGAGGTTGTCATCCCCATTCAGATACTAACTTCGATGGTGAACTTGGATGGGGGCTTACATCACAAAAATAATAAAAAAGGGCAGCCCAAGCTGCCCTTCGGATACTTATACGACGGGATGACTAAAAACGATCCCGGCGATTGCGGTCCTGGTTGCCACCACCGGGACGACGCTGGCCACCGCGACCACCGCCACCACCGCCACCACCGCGACCACCACCATAACCGCCACCACCGCCATAACCGCCCCCCGAACGCTCTTCGCGGGGACGGGCTTCGTTGACGGTCAGGGCGCGGTCATCAAGGCTGTGACCGTTAAAACGCTGAATGGCCGCTTGCGCTTCGGCATCGGAGGCCATTTCAACAAAGCCAAAACCCTTGGAACGGCCCGTGTCACGATCCGTAATCAGGGTTACTTCGGTTACTTCGCCTGCTTCGGAAAACAGGGTACGAAGTTGTGCTTCAGTTACATTGTAGGATAAATTACCCACGTACAGCTTTTTGGCCATCAGACCTACTCCTTAATTGTCAAACACTGCGGATATTCGATAGAGCAAGTAAGCCTACATGGCAGAAACTGCAAGAGGGTTCCTGTGCAGATAAAACCAAGTCGTTCACACCCTATCTAGAAAAGATTGTCTCACAGAATCTAATTCTTGTATAGACAATTGATTCAAATTTCTAAAGCCAGCCTGAGCCAGCTTTAGAGACGAATGATGCTGGGCAAGACCACAGGCCGAGACTGGGTTTCACGGTAGAAGAAGTTTTGCAGGGTTTCGCGTATCGATTCCTGGGCGACTGATTTACCGTGTTTGAACTGCTGGCGGATTTCCTTACGGGCAGCCTGCCAGAGGTCTTCGGATGCGTTCATGGGCAAGAAACCGCGACTGATGATCTGCGGCTCGCCTACCAGCTTGTTTTTCGAGTTGACCGGAATAAGGGCAACGATAAAACCATCCTGGGATAAACGCTGACGGTCCTGCAATACCATACTGCTGATTTCACCGACTAACCAGCCATCCACCAGCACATCGTGGCCCGGAACAGCCTTTTCCTGCCAGGCTTTGACACCATCGGTAGCCCAGACAGCCCCGTTATGCAGAATAGATACGTTCTCGACTCCCAGATTTTCCGCCATGCGAGCATGGAGATGCAGATGGCGGACTTCACCGTGAACCGGGATCAGGTACCGCGGCTGAACAGCCTGAAGCATGGTTTGCATGTCATCGCGGCTGCCATGTCCAGAGACGTGGATATTCGCCAGCTTGCCGTAGATCACATTCGCGCCGCGCTCAAAGAGCTTGTTGAGCATACGCCCGACTTCTTCTTCATTGCCGGGAATGGTGCCGCCGGAAATGATGATCGTGTCGCCGCGTTTCACTTCCACCTGCGGGTGTTCGCCCTGGGCCATCCGGTTGAGGGCCGAACGCGGTTCACCCTGAGAGCCGGTCGATAGAATCAGCAGGTTCTTGTCGGGGATGCACGAGTCGAAATCGACCAGCAGGGAGTCGGGAATTTTCAGATAACCCAACTCGCGGGCCAAGGCGACATTTTCAACGAGGCTGCGCCCGGTCAGCGCGACGCGGCGGCGGTGTTTCTTCGCCAGCAGCATGATTTCCTGCAAACGCGCCAGCAGCGATGCAAAGGTCGCAATGATGATCCGGCTGCCTGCGGCCTCGGTGAACAAGCGGTCCATTTCGGCTGCTACCAGCTTTTCGGTCGGCGTCCGTCCAGGGCGGTCCGCGTTT
>DATAMF010000090.1:0-1740 GCA_036260665.1 Aggregatilineaceae bacterium
CGCAGTTATTACGCCCGCCCGCGTCAATTTGAGCATAAAAAAAGCAGCATCGATCTCGTCACCCAGGCGGATCGGGACTCAGAAAAGCTCGTCGTTGGCTCCCTGCGTGATGCCTTCCCCGATCACCACATTCACGGCGAAGAGGGCGGCGGCTATGGTCCCGCCCCAGAAGTCACGCCTTATCATTGGTACGTTGATCCGCTGGATGGCACGACCAATTTTGCCCACCGCCTGCCGATCTTCTCGGTCAGCATCGCCCTGACCGATCCCGAACTGCACCCGCTGCTCGGTGTCGTCTACAATCCGATGCATGAGCAGTGTTTCACGGCAATTCGGGGTGAGGGCGCATGGCTCAACGGCGATCCCCTGCATGTCAGCACCACCGATAACCTCGGACAGGCCCTTGCCTGCACCGGATTTTCTTATGATAACTGGACCAATCCCACCAACAACATCGATCATTTCGCCCACTTTATGTCGCGTACCCAGGGCGTCCGGCGGCTGGGATCAGCGGCCCTCGATCTGTGTTTTGTCGCGGCGGGTCAGTTGGATGTGTACTGGGAGCGCAACACCAATCCCTGGGACGTGCAGGCGGGTCTGCTGTGCGTCTTAGAGGCGGGTGGACACATCACCGATCATGAGGGGCAGATCAACGCTACCGCTCTCAGCGGCAAGCGGATTCTCGCCACGAACGGCCTGCTGCACGATCAGGCGCTGACCGTGCTCACGCAGGGCGACGCCGCCCCCCGTCCCACCGCCTAACCGAGAATCAAAAGGGCGGGTTGTTGATCTGATCACCCGCCCTTATCACTTCAATTTTTATCTTTCCCTTGCTTTTTATTTCTCCCCGGGCCGCATCACGTCGGCGGGTTCCAGCTTCGTCTGCGAGAGATACAGCCGCCCCGACACATACGCCATATTGCCAAACGTGCCAATCCACACGTTATACTCCCCCGGCAGCGGCGCGCCGAGATCAACAACCGGATGGAAAGTCCCCGCCACATCATCGCCGCAAACCCATTTACCGCTCGGTGCGAGAACCGCCATCGCCGTATCATCCGTGCCGATAAACATCAGCCGCAGATTATTTGTTTGTCCCGACCACGTGAACCGGAAATCGGGCGCACTGGTCACGTAGCCGTCACACGCCGAATTGATATCTTCCATGTTGATATTTCCGCCCGCCACGATGTTATCAATGATCAGCGGGTCCGGCGTGAAGTCTGCCGCCAACTCCCGCGAATCAAAATTCGGCGTCGCCTGCGGATCGAGTTCCTGGCTGTTCTGCGCCTGGGGGATCGTCTCCGGCGTCAAATCGGACTCGGTGATATACAGCGTGCCGCCGATGTAGTCATTCGTCGGATCAACTGAACCGATCCACAGGTTATAAGTGCCCACCGCCGGGTTCTTAATGTCCACCCCCGGATTGACACTGTTAAACGCATTATCGTTGCACAGCCAGTTACCCGCCGGGTCTTGCATGGTCAGCGTCGTATCGTCCTGGCCCACAAAAAACACCCTCAGATTCGCCGTTTGCCCCGTCCAGTTAATCCGCAAATCCGGCGCGCTGGTGACATAACCGCTGCAATTCGCGTTCACCGTCGCGGCGTCAATATCTCCCCCCGCCGAAGTCTCCTTCGTAAAGGGGTCCGGCTCGAATCCAGCTACCAGATCGAACTCACCGAAATTCGGGTCCAGGTTGGGCGATAAAACATCGGTGGGAACAGCCACATCGGTGG
Source organism: Aggregatilineaceae bacterium (assembly GCA_036260665.1). Taxonomy (GTDB): domain Bacteria; phylum Chloroflexota; class Anaerolineae; order Aggregatilineales; family Aggregatilineaceae; genus DATAMF01. The sequence goes on from DATAMF010000090.1 coordinate 1,740, forward strand.
G
>DATAMF010000091.1:0-6555 GCA_036260665.1 Aggregatilineaceae bacterium
TTTGCGGATCAGAGCCACTTTACGCGGCATTTCAAGCGCATCGTCGGCACATCGCCCCGACAGTACGTGATAGGTCATTATCGTTCAAGAAATTTCCGCGCACCGGATTAAGCTGAGCAGTAGTGTTTCAGCGTTCAGTGCGAAGGAATAACCCTATGGATGATATAAGCGTGCTCATTGTCGATCAATCCATCGCGCACAGCGGCATTCTGACCAATCTCGGACTGGTGATCGGGCTGACGGCAGGGCGGCTGCTGCCGGAGCAAACCTTTGGCCCCGATCTGACCGACGGGGATGGCCGAGAACACCGCTACCTAACGAGCGTGGTGCATGTGGTGCGCAAAGCCGGACAGAACAAACTACGCGATCTGCGGGCGTATTTCGAGGGACAGCCCGGCGTGATCCTGATCGACTATACCGACGATGCAGCGGTATCCAGTTACGATGACTACACCCACAGCCTGACAGGACATTCCGGCGAGGCGATCAAATACCGCGCGCTGTATCTCTACGGCCCACGCGATCTGATCTATCCGAAGACGAAAAACCTGTCGGCGCTGGCGTAAAACCTGATCAACATGATCAGCGTGGCGACAAAACCGATAAAGATGCCTCATCTGCACGGCGAATGAAACACCTTAATTGTGGAGGGGCAAAATGCATGGGATAATAAAAAAGGAGTTTCAACCACGCCCAACCAGTTCCCTACTTCAGCCAGATATATTTTCGTTGGCATGATTTCCTGGCATCACGAACACCGTTAAGCATGTCACCCGCGACTGCGGGTGACTACATACCCCTGACATGAATTGCGGATGAGGCAAAATGTGGATTTTTCCAGAATTTAGTCGGGTGCCATATGCGCGCCCCACTGGCGGCGTACGCCTGCCTTATAGAGTGGCAGCATGAGCGATGGAATGATCTCGTCTGAAACCTGATAAACAGCCTGGGGTATATCGATTGAGGGCTGTGGGGTTGAGGGCTGCGGGATGACATCCGGCAATTCAATCTCAGCAAGTACAACGCCATCGTCCGTTTCGGTTCCCTGGGCTAACAACTGTCCCCCGGCATTGAACACTTTCGTCTCTGGAGCGAATCCGCACTCGAAAAGCGTCTCTGCCGCCTGGGAAGTACGATCCGCATAGGGCGATCTTTCCAAAAACCATTCCAATAACGGCAGCTTTGTCCGAATAGTCCCGGTGGCAGCCGCAGCTATGAGGGGAACACCCATCCAAGCGGCTTGCGGATGCATATCCTGTGTGTCAACATCAGCCGGATGGCTTGCTGGCTCAACAGCCTCTGAATCAACGGGAGAGGGGTTCACTAAGTCCATGAATTTGGCCCGAAAGCCATCCGGGAAAACCAGAGCGGCAGTGTCCCAATCACCGGGACAACTCATAATCACGATGGCGTCAACCTGCCCCGCATAGTGTGCCCATAAATCAGGGTGCATTTGATCCCAACAAATCATCATTCCCAGCCGACCCAAATCCGTATCGGCGACCAGGGTTTGATGCCCGCCGCGAAAATAGGCGCGTTCCCAAAGGGGGACGTAGTACTTATCGTAGCGCCACAGACGCCCATCGGGAGCGACCAACGCTGCGGTGTTATAAATGTCGGTTTTATCCAACAGGAGCAGCGTGCCCGCGAGATGAATAGCATGTTGTGCCGCTTGCATCTTCATCCAGGTGATCGTCGCACCGTCAAGGGTTTCGGCTAACGCATAGTTGCGCGCGTGGAATTCATAACCCGTGTTAAATAATTCTGGCAACACAACCAATTGGGCATCCGCCTGCGCCGCTTCGGCGATAAGGGGGGACAGACGACGCAGCCGTTCTGTCACCGGGACTGGCGCACAGTCCATCTGAATGGCAGCAACCTTTAACTTCTGTTTCATCCTGACGACCTCCGACTAGGTTTTCGCTTTCATGATACTGGACTTGACGCCCCTCTGGTGCGAGCGGTTTCACTGATAGCGGCTGATATTGTGCCGACATTTCTATATTCTACAGAAATTGCGAAAGTTCCGAAAAACACCGCAGAAAACGTTAAATTAGCCACGATGTTCCATCGCCTGTACAATGGAGCAGATAAGATTTAATCCACGTTATGGTGAGGATGCCTCGTGTCCAATTCATCCACTCTACTTCCTGCCGGATTAATGGCTGCCTATGCAGTTACACTGCTGCTGTTTGCCCGCCGCCAGCGTGAACAAATCGGCATGGGGAAACGGCGCTGGCTGATGCTGACGCTGCTGCTGGCGCTGCTGAATGCCGCGGTTTACCTGCTGCCCGATGATGCCCACATGCAGGCAGATACAAAAGACTTCTTTATTAGCGAACTCACCCAGCCAGCGCTCGGCGTGATTCTCGCCAGTCTGGTGTTTGTGGCTTTCACCTACCACACGCTGCGCTATCTGCAATATCGTTCTGCACCGCTGTGGACGGCTGCCGCGCTGATCTGGTGGGGGGCGCAGGCTGCGATCACAATTACTACTAAAGACCTGAGTATCGGACAGGACGGCTGGCTCGGCACGATTTATGATCCGGTGGTGTGGCCGGGAATTATCGCCATTGCAGGCTGGGCCGTGATTGGCGCACTGCTGCTGATCGCGGCGTTTTATGCGTTCTTTAAGGCCCATCTGCCCGAAGTGGCGAACCAGGCGCTGTTTTATGCGATCATCGTGCCGCTGGTGCTGCTGGGCGGCGTGTTAGGGACCAGCGGATCAACCGGGATGCGTGAGATCGGCTGGGTGGCGGAATTTTTCGGGCTGTTGGGCGCGGTCTACAGCATGATCGCCTACCGCGTCTTCGACATCCGCCGCACACTGCGCCAGACACTGGCAACCGGAATCCTGACTCTGTTCACGGCGCTGATCATTTTCTGGGTGCTGCTGACTGGGCGCGAAATGGATACTGACGGTGACACGCTCTATCTGATGCTGGGGCTATTCGCGCTGGCCGTCGCACTGATTTATATCCCGCTGCGCACCGTCGCGCAGAATATTGTCAACCGGCTGTTTGGCGGCCCAACGGAAGGTGTTTCGCAGTTGCTGCGCCAGTTCAGCGAAGAAATCAGCGGCGTGGTCGAACTGGACGCGCTGGCGGATGTCACCCAGCGCACGCTGCACCAAGTGCTGCGAGCGCGGCGCGCCGGGCTGATTTTGGTGAGTAATGGCGCAGATGGTACGCTTCACCTTGAACCCGTGCGGCGTGGATTGGGCGATGTGCCGGAGCACGGCGTGATCTTCCACGACGGCCCGATTTATGAACGGCTGCTCAAAGCGCGCGCCCCGCTCTTGCAATACGATCTGGACTTTGGCCGCACCTATGCCTCGATTAAACCGGAACAGCGCCAGTTTTTCGAGCAAATGCGGATGAGCGCGTATGCGCCCGTGGTCGTGCAAAACGAGTTGATCGGTATTGTGTGCTGCGGCTCGAAAACGTCCGACGATCCCTTTACCAACAGCGATCTCGAACTGCTGATGACCGTCGCCAACCAGACCGGAGTTGCGCTGCGGAATGCGCGGCTGGTGGCTGACCTGCGCCGCCGCGAAATGGATCAGGCCGAACTCAACCGCCGTCTATCCAATACCAGCGATCAGCTTGCCCAACTGGACGGCGTCAAAACCGACTTCATCACGATTGCCAGCCACGAACTCCGCACCCCGTTGGCCCAGATTCGCGGCTACACCGACATTATGGAAGCTATGAACGAACAGGGGCTGCTCGAACAGGATCAGATCGAGAGCATGACCGGAAATCTGCGCAAAGCCGCGGATCGCCTCGAAAACCTGATCGGCGCGATGCTGGACGTCAGCCAGTTGAACGTCAACGCGATGGACTTACGTTTCGCTCAGACGAGCATCGAAAATGTGATGCGTATGGCGATTGAACCGCTCACCGAGTCGGTCAAAAACCGCAAACTGATGCTGTCGGCGCGCGGGCTGCGCAACCTGCCGCCCATCCAGGCCGATATGCAGCGGCTGGTGCAGGCCTTCCGAAATGTCGTGCTGAATGCGATCAAATATACGCCTGACGGGGGCCGGATCGACATCAGCGGGTATATGAAGGACAACGAGATTATTGTGGAAGTGCGCGACAGCGGGATCGGCATTGACCGCGCACACCAGCAGTTGATCTTCGAGAAGTTTTTCCGCGTGCAAGACCCCAGCCTGCATTCTACTGGAACCACCAAATTTATGGGCGCGGGGCCGGGCCTGGGCCTGACCATTGCGAAGGGTGTAGTCGAAGGGCACGGGGGGCGGATTTGGGTCGAAAGTGAAGGCCAGGATCCGCAGCGGATGCCGGGCAGCACCTTCTTTATCGCCCTACCGCTGACGCCGCCTGCTGAGGCTAAGCGCGTGCTGCCCTTCGAGCAGGGATCGAAGCAGATGGAAAACTTTATGCGCTCCCAGAACCCGGATGCACCCCAGGGCGAACCCGAAGCCACGCTGCTCAAGCCGCCGCCGGGTATGCGGGGGTAAGATGATCCGGCTGATCGCCTTCGACTGGGGCAATACGCTGATGCCCGACGATCCGAACAGCACAACCCCGATGGTGGAGTGGCCCGAACTCTCCACCATGCCGGGGATTATTGAAGCGCTGCAACAACTCCAGCCCCACTACCGCCTGATCATCGCGTCGAATGCGCTGGCTTCGACGGTGGATCAGGTGTGGGGGGCGCTGCGCCGCGTGAACCTGCATCCCTATTTTGAAACAATATTGACCGCCAAAGCTATCGGGTTGAGCAAACCCGATCCGGCGTATTACCAGTACATCGCCAACCTGTGCGGCGGCGATCCCGCTGAGGTTGTCATGGTGGGCGATACCTACGCGACGGATATTCTCGGCGCGAAACGAAGCGGTCTGCGCACGGTGTGGTACAACGCCGCCGCGAAGACTCCGCCCCCCGATGCACCCGACGCCGCCGACGTGGAAATCCGCGATCTGCTCGATCTGCCGGATGCGATTCGGGCATTGGATAGTTGAACGATGGAGTAAATCCGTCCCTAGTTCGCCGCAAAATCAAAGTCGTGAATCGCCGCGATCACCTCGGCCTGTTCGCTGTCGGTCATGGTGTTGTAAAACGGCAGCCGTAACAGGCGATCACTGACATCTTCTGTCACCGGACAATCGCCCACCATCCCGCCAAACTGTTCCCCCATTGGCGAGAGGTGCAACGGCAGATAGTGGAATACGGGCACGATGCCGCGCGCCTTCATGTGATCGATTAACGCGGTGCGAATCGTCAGCGAGGGCAGCAGCATATAAAACATGTGATACGACTGCTCGCAGTGCGCCGGAACCGTCGGAAGCTGCACCTTCATTTCACACGCCCAATCGTCCAGCGCGGCGCGGTAGGTGTGCCAGATGCGCTGCCGGGCGGATTGGATCATCGCGCGGGCTTCGAACTGCGCCAGCAGAAACGCCGCTAACAGATCGGATGGCAGATAGCTGGAACCGACATTCACCCAGGTGTATTTATCCACCTGCCCGCGAAAGAAGCGGCTGCGGTTGGTGCCCTTCTCGCGGATGATTTCGGCCTGCTCAATATACTGCGGATCATTGATCAGCAGCGCGCCGCCCTCGCCACACTGGAAGTTTTTAGTTTCGTGGAAGCTCTGCGTCGCCATCTGTCCGAAGGTGCCTAACAGCTTGCCCTTGTATTTCCCGAACAGCCCATGCGCGTTATCTTCCACCACCGCGATCCCGTGCTGGTTGGCGATCTCCATGATCGTATCCATCTCGCAGCCCACGCCCGCGTAATGCACGGGGAGAATCGCTTTGGTGCGCGGCGTGATCAACGCTTCCAGCCGCGATTCATCCATGTTCAGCGTGTCGGGGCGAATATCCGCAAAGATCGGTTTGGCCCCGCGCAGCACAAAAGCGTTCACCGTCGAAACAAAAGTGAACGATGGGACGATCACTTCGTCGCCGGGCTGAATATCGAGCAGCAGCGCGGCCATTTCCAGCGCGTGGGTGCAGCTTGTGGTGAGCAAGGCTTTCGGCACGCCGAGCGCTTCTTCCAAAAAACGGTGGCACTGTTTGGTAAACGGCCCGTCGCCGGAAATATGCCCGTTGGCGATGGCCTGCGCGATATAAGTCTGTTCGTCCCCTGCGAACGAGGGACGGTTAAAGGGAATTTTATAGCTCATGCTCAATCCAGCCATTGATGAAAGGCGTGCCGCGCGTCGGCAATGCGCCAGCCCAACCGGGTATAACCGCGCTGCACCGGGTAATTGTTGATATGCGTCGGCCCCTCGATCACATCCGCCAGCCCATCCAGCAGTTCCATCCCGCAATAGGTCAGCAGCCCGAAGAGGCCGCGCCCCGCGAAGGCCGGATCCACGCCCGCGATGCTGTAATGGCCGACTTTGACCGCTAACGTTTGTTCGGCCTGCGACGGCTTTTTCCAGATCGAATACCCCGCGATCTGCCCATCGACTTCGGCCACCACGATCCAATCGGCGTAACCCGCGCACGACGAGCGAATCCATTCTTCATAGACCTGGGTCGCCTGTTCATGCGGAATGCGCGGATCGGAATGGTAGCG
>DATAMF010000243.1:0-4236 GCA_036260665.1 Aggregatilineaceae bacterium
CCAGCAAGACCGCCAGTTCTTCATCCAGCAGATTGACCGGCTGTGGCGCGCTTGGCATCAGGTTGCCTTTGCCCGCAAACGCAAGCTGCTCGGCGGGCTGGCGCATCTCGATTTTAGGAATGGCGATCAGCTCAATATCGCCCACAAACGACAACTTCCGCCGGATGCTGCCGCCAATAGCGATCCGGTCGCAGTAGGGCGATAGGCGTTCACAGACCTTGACCGCCACCTTCGCCGCGAATTCAATAGGAAAACGAGACCCTTCACTCATGAGTCACCCCGTTCAGCTTGATCTAACCCGTCGGCAATCGAACGAAGCATGTTTTCCACGTCCCACACCTGGAGTGCCAGTTTGTGCAGCACCGTCGGCGCGATTCCCTGCCAGGCATCAGCGGCGGTAGGCAGCCCATGCAGCAGCACCGCCACATGCGCGAGATTGGCCTGCACGTAGGTGGGATTGGTCTTCGGCTTTGCATACGGCTGTTCAGGCTCTGGTATGTTCGGCTCATCCAACGGCCCGCTGTCCTCGTCGCCATAGTCCACATACTCTTCCTCGTAGCCGGGATCGACGGCAGAGTCGTCCACATACTCGGTGCGATTCGTTGGGCGACGCGGAGAAGTGGGGGACGATTTCGGCGGAACAGTTGGAGTAGTTATTCTCCTCGACGTCGTTTGTTTGCCAGAAGAATCCGTAACTATAGTTACGGATTCTCGCTTTTGGGGCGGCGTTGGAGGAATTGGCAGCGGTGCTTCCAGTCCAGCCTCAACACGAGCAAGATGGGTCAAATAATGGACCTCATTCCAGCCATCAGGAATGTCGCGTGCGGATTGGAGCAGCAAGCGAAGGTGGCTTTCTGTCCACCGCTGATTGTCTGCTAACTGCCACACCTCTTCTGGTAGTCCCAACAACTGGCGGTACTGGCGCAGCTGCACTTCGTTTTTCAGCCCCATCGCGGCCAGGAAGTCACCCGCTTTGCCGCGCGGTACTCGCAGCTCCAATGCCTGCCGATAGAAAGCATAATCCAACAGTTCTGTGTATGGTTGGAATTCCTGCTTGGGGTATGAATCCATCAAGAGCAGGGCCAACTGACGTGCTCGCTCAATCGCGGTCAAGTCCTGACGGGCATTGTTTTCGGCGGCCTGTTTCCAGATCGAACGTTCCGTTGTTTCCAGCGCTGGGATTTCGCTGAATCGCGCCTCTTCCAGCCAGAGCACCAATGCCCAGTGCATCAATGTGCGCCGTTCGCCGGATTGAATCTGCCAGCGTTTGTCCAGATACACGACGGTGATGGGATGTTCCAGGCCATGTTTGTAGACCGTTGCGGCATCCATCAGCAGTTTCGTGAACGTCGATTCGTAAGGACCAGCTTCGCTCTCGGTCTCAGCACGCTGCTCCTGTTCCCCCCTCAAGATGGGAAGCGGATCAAGGGTCGCACGCCCTCGATTGGTGGCTTCCTGATTGGCCCGGTCTTCCCATTTATCCAGCACATTCGCAATGCACCCTGGATCGGCAATCCATTCGTCGCGCAACTGTCCCGGCAAACCCCGACGCGGCTGCACCGGGTCCGGCACAATGTCTACCAAGGGCAGCAGCCGGACACGCAGCGAACGGTTGGCGTCCGGGGTTAGGCCCAAGGCTTTGCTGGCACCGCGCGCATTCACTTCACTCGCCGCCGACTCGGAGCGGCTGTACACGCTTACCCGTTTGCTCATGCGAGCACTCCTTCCTGGTCCATCCGTTTAAGCAAGTGATAGCCCAGTGCACGCACTGCCTGGGACGCTTTCTGGCGGGGAGCATGGGCGAAAATCGACTTGCCGAGACTGGGGGCCTTCTCAAAGGTAACGAGGTATGGTACGGCAGGCCAAAGACCTTCCCCGAAGATGTGCTCCAACTCCTTCAGATAAGCTCGGTGTTCAGCATAGACTTTCTGATACTTGTTGGGCACTACACCAATCACCGCCAGCGGCCCGCCGCGTGTTTCGACCACCTCCTTATCGTTGATGTCTTCGATGGTTTTGGTCACGGCGTTCACCGACAGCATTTCCGGAGCAGTGGGAATGAGCGCAAAATCCGCTGCGACATACACGTTCGCCTGAATCGGCGTTACCGTCGGGCTGGTATCAATGAGGACAAAATCTACTTGGGTGTACTCGAGGGGACGCAGTGCCCCCTTCAGTGTATCGTCCGGCTCACGGTTCATTGCCAATACCATTCCGGCAGTCGTCGTCCGGTAGTTCCCCGGCAAGACCAGCAGTTCACCGGCGGTTTGTTCCGGCCACCAGAATTCTTGCGGCGGCGCTTTCAGAAGGCTGGCGAGCGGCGTGCCTTTGATCAGCAAATCATAGATGCCGCTCTCTTCGGGCATGTCGAACCATTTGGCGACATTGCCCTGCGGGTCCGTATCCACCAGTACAACTTTGTAGCCCAGTCCAGCCAACAGCGACGCCAACGAGATCGAAAACATGGTTTTGCCGACGCCACCCTTTCGATTTGTAATTGCGAGCGTGATCATAGTATAGTTTTCCTTGTCTTGTGGAGGGGCCGACTGCCGAAGCAGCCAGCCCCTTTGCGATTCATTTTTAATTGGTCTTTAACGGCACAATGAAGACACCGAATTTTCGCGCGAGATGAATCAGATCTGTGATGTATTCCGTACTAGCTGGTCCAATCACAATCGGATGCAAGTCGGGATTGATGGCCTGGCGGTAGGTAAGAACCTGTCCGATGGCAGAAAAAATATGGTCGCGGGTCAAGCTGCGTTTTATTTCGTACACGGCTTCTTCAGTTACAATATCGGCAACGCCTGCCGTACAGCGCACCTGCCGCTTCACTTGGTGACCATGTTTACGAAGCCTGGCAGCTAAGTCACGCTCAATTTGAGCCTCTGTTTTCACATCTCGCCGTGACAATTCGACTTTGAATTCAGCAGCGATATGTTTTTTATAGGCTAGTACAGCGGGGTTAAGAACGTAGAGCGTATGGAATACCCACCCCCACTTTTCGCTATAGTCAATGCATGGAACAGCGTCATGTTTAAAACAATGATCGTCGATCATATCCTTCCGCGCATGACCGAACGCTCCGTATCCTAAATAGGTTATGTCCACAAACATGGCATATGGGCTAACATCCTCTGCCGTGCCCCTCATGAAAGCATTCGTCCATTCAGCGACAATCTTCTCGTCAAGCGGTGCGGTACGAACGGAAGAGTTAATTTCTTCCGGCTTTAGCTTCATCAAGAGCGTCGTTTCTTTAGGAAGTGCTTCTAATAAATGTCCCAGATTCGGTGAGTTGCTTACGACATTTACGGTCGACCACCACCAGTCAGCGGACAAGTCATGCTGGATGGCATAAGGATGCCGGTAGTTCGGAGGATAAGGATACGGCTTCAAGTTAGTTTCTAGAGCATGTTCTCCCATTTTCATTTCTTCTCTCTCATTTTGAGTGTTTTATGCATCTTTACCTCTCAATTCCGACTAATCACGCGCAACTTCGTATTGAGCTGTGCGAATACCTTTGTTGTCCACGCTGTTGGCGGCAGTTCACCAACGAAAAACAGTTCTACCGATACCCCGCTATAGCGATTCGAAAGTTTCACTCGACAGCGGCATCCCAGCGGCGGTTCACCTGCCGCGATCTCCGGCTCAGCCGTACCGCCGAATCCACGCACCGTGTACTGCTGGTTTGGTGCCCACTCCTGCCAAGCTGGAGATAACGCGAACAACCGGTTCATCTACCACCGCTCCCCAGTCCGGGCAGCAGCGCGGGCATCGTGCCCGTGAGATATGCCTGCTGGATCTGCGGCTCCATCCAGTCGCCCACCGTCTGCCCATCCGGCAGCAGCGTGTGCGCCAGGAACTCCTGCTCAAAGGTGACGATGCCGCTGTCTACCGCTTCGAGTTTGGCTTTGATAATCAGCACCAGGGCGCGCCAGCGCTGGCGGCAGGCCTGCTCCCAGGCCACCTGTGATTCGTCAGCCCGCAGCTGCTTGTGCGTCATGCGGCTGCTGTACTGATTGCTGCGGGTCACTTCTCGCTGTTTGAACTGCGGGTCATCCTGGTCTGGCATCCGGATCACGAAGCGGATCATGCGTCCGTTCAGCCGGAAGGCGAGCATGGCCTGGGTGCCGTCCCGGCCATACATAAAGCCGGTGGCTCCATACCGTTCCAGGATGTGTTCAATTTCCGCCCGCGAACGATCCACATTGACGGTGGTGTTTTCTGCATATTTCCCCA
>DATAMF010000134.1:0-1762 GCA_036260665.1 Aggregatilineaceae bacterium
GTGAGACCACGTTTAGCTGTCGCAAAGGAACGCCACTGTATTACACTAAAACAGACCCGGCTGAGATCGCCGAAGCGTTATGGTGGTTAGCGGAAGGGTATGTGTTCAGGGGGTAGATCAGAGAGGGTCTTAAGGTTAGCGAGTGGGTAAGAGGGAAGGCGCAGGCTGACCGGTGCGGTGAGCGATCAGTGCGTCACGCAAAAAGCCAAAGACAGGGCGTTGCTGTTGGCGACAGGTTTCAACTACAGTCAGGATGCGTTCCACGAAACGACTGCCCAAATCGGACTGGGTACCATGCGATGAACGGCGCCAGATCACGGGATGACGCAACGCCCGTTCGGCACTGTTATTGGTCGGCTCAAGCCCAGGGACGGATGCAAATCGCCAGAGGTCAGGATCGGCAACCAGCAAACGACGACACGTCTCAGCAGTACGCGAAGAGGTAGTGTTCAAGCCAAGGGTTAACCAGTGTCGGATTTGAGCTTGGATGGCGGGAAACTCAGCCAGGAAGTCGAAGTAATCCAGGGTGCCATCGCGCACGCGTGCCCAGCGCATCAGCAAGTATTCCGCCTGGAGTTTCAGGTACCACCCCACGCGATAGGAATCACCACCGCGTTCGAGGATTTGCTGGAAGTCACGCACCAGATGGCTCCAACAATATTGTCGTCGTTCCAGCCAGGTGTAAGCGCTGCACCGGTCGGTCCCAGCTACGCCACCGTAGTTTCCACCCAGTAATTCACGTGCGATCTGGCCACTCCGACTAGGTGCAATGCGAAAGAGGGTAACGTGTGCGGTAACGACGGTCCACAACCAACTTCGCCGCGCCGCACCCACTTGTCGCCAACTGGTTTCATCAATATTGCACACCGACTCGTTTTTCACGACCGGGTCTAACTCAGCGACGGGAGCTGCCAGCACCTGGCTAATCACCTGCTGTTGGTTCACCACGGTACTGGCTGCCATCTGGATCGCGAAGCATTCGGACAAGAGGTGGGTGACCTGACGTTTGCTCAAACGAAACCGCCCCATCAACAACCCGACCAGACTGATGACATTCGGTCCAAACCAACTGTGCGCCACTTCATGCGGCAGTTCGCCCCGGTTGTTTTGGCCACAGCAAGGACACGTCAGTCGGTGAACCTGATGCTCGATCACTTTGGGCTTGACGATGGGCAGTTCGGTCACTTGATGCCGATAGGGGGTGGGATCATCACCTAACAACAGCGCTCCACACCCTGCACAACAGAGTGGTCTGTGGACTACCACTTCATCCACCTCATCGATCAATGCTCGATGATGACCACGATGGCCCGGTTGTCCGCCGTGTTTGCGCGGTGGTCCGGACGGCTCCTTGGCTGGTTTCTGCTCGGGACGATCTTGCGACGGCGGCTGCGAGGAATTCTGCGAGTTGCGATTGACGATTTCCTGGAGCTGTTCCACTGTTTCGCGCAGTTGCTTGACTTCAGCTAGCACTTCCCCGATCCAGTTTCGTACACTGGCCGGCGTTTGTTGCCATTCTTCAGGCGTAATCGCATCACTAGGTGGGGGCGGCAGGGTCTCTTCCATGGGCGCTATTCTACACCATTAAGATGCTCTTTTTCCACCCCCCTGAACACATACCCAGGGCAGAGCGAGTCTGCCCTGATGATTTAGCGGAAGGCGGCTCCGACGGGCAACCCGGCCAGCGGAGTCGCGGTTTGGGCGGCGCGGCGGATCGCCTGGGAAGCGGCTTCAGCGGCAAAGGCCCCGATCACATTGACAT
>DATAMF010000139.1:0-9783 GCA_036260665.1 Aggregatilineaceae bacterium
GGCGGGCAACCAGTATGCCCGCCGCATCATCACCACCAAATTCCTGCCCAATTCCCATCACCGCAGCCCGCAGTGCGGGTTTATGCATTCTCAGGTTCTGGAACGTCTTCTTCGCTGGGTTCAGCCAGGACAACTTGGATGTGTTCAGGATTCCCATAATAGACTTCAAACGCCTTCTTATCCAGCGCTGCCAGTTCCCATTCGTCGTTTGACATCTCCAGGCATCCTTGACGGCAGCTTTCGACACATTGCCCACAGAATGTACAGCGGTCAATCGAGTAGTGGAAGACAAATTGTTTGGCTTTTTTGTCAATCGTGATGATGTCAATCGCATCGGCTGGGCAGTCTTTCGCGCACAATCCACAGCCCGTGCATTTGGTCAAATCCCAGTGCAGTTGGCTGCGCAGATGCTCCGGCGACGGATGCCGCACAAACGGATACCGCTCAGTGACTGGACCTTTCAGCATCGAGCGCAGCGCATCTTGCCACATGCCGCTTAGTTTAACTTTCATCGGTTTAGGCCATTCCTTCTACTAAGACCAGGACGAGGAACTGAACCAACACCAGCAGCGCACCATACCGCCACCACAACCCAACAGTTTGATCAATCCGTAGCCGCGTCATCAGCGATTGTACGCCCGCCAGCCCAACCAGTAGCAGCAGCGTCTTGCCTAGGAACAGCAGCGGATTTCCAACCCCACCAAAATAGAACGCCGCCGCCAGCGTGAGTCCGACCACCAGTTCGACGCCGCGCCCCAAATGAAACAGTGCCAATCCGCGTCCGCTGTATTCAGTCATTGCCCCGGCTACAATTTCGGTTTCGGCTTCCGGCGCATCGAACGGCGGCAGTTCCAGCTTGCCCATCAACCCGATCAGCGCCACGATAAACCCAATCGGCTGCGTGAACATAAACCAGGTATGGCTGCTCGCGTAATCGTTGATCGTTTTGATCTCCCACGATCCCGCCACAATCGCCGGGCCAAGCAGCGCCAGCAAAAACGGCGCTTCATACGAGAACATCTGCGTCAGGGTCCGTGTCGCGCCCATCAGCGAAAAGCGATCCAGCGTATTCGCCCCAGCCAACCCCGTTGAGATCGTCAGCAGGCTCAGCATATAAATCGCCACCACGAGATCCCCGTTAAAGCTGTACGATGGATCAAGCCCGAATATCGGCACATACAGCACCGAAGTCAGCGCGCCCGCCAAAGCGATCACCGGCAGCGCCAGGAACATATTTGAGTCGATGCCCGATGGCACGACTTCTTCTTTCGCCAGCAGTTTAACCGTGTCGGCCATCGGCTGGAACCAGCGTGGTCCCATGCGGTTTTGCAGCCGGGCCACCAACTTCCGATCCACCCACTCATACACCATTCCCAGCAGCAGAATACAGATGCCGCCGGGAAAGATCAGTAGAGCAAGAATATCTTTCAGCGCGTCCATTTACTTGTATCTCTCAATTCCATACTGGCGCATTTGTTCCCACGACATATTCCGGCTGTCGCCATCTTCATCTTTGACCGTCACCATCCGGTCATTGCATGAAAAACAGGGGTCAATGCCTGCCAAAATCATTGGCATATCCGCGAATTGGTGGCCTGCCGCCAGTGTCAGCACCGTCGCCATGTTCGGCAGTGTTGGCGTCCGCACTTTCACCCGTTCCGGCATATCCGTACCGTTACTGCGGATGTAATACAGCAGTTCGCCGCGTGGCGCTTCCACCCGGCTGATCACTTCGCCTTCTTTGATACGGCGCGGCATACGCACGGTCAGTTCACCTTCCGGCATCGTATCTAGCACCTGCCGGATCACGCGGTAGCTCTCGAACAATTCCTTGATGCGTACAATAAACCGTGCTTCAAGATCGCCCGCCGTTTCGGTGATCAGTTGGACCGGATACTGCGCATAAGCCGCATACGGCGCATCGATTCGAATATCCCGCGCCACGTTCGACGCGCGCGCGTTCGGACCCACTGCGCCGTGTTTTTCCGCAACTTCCTTGCTCATCGTCCCGATGCCGCGCGTCCGTCGCAGAAATACCACATCGGTAGTCACAACTTCCAGGTAGTGTTTGGTGCGCTCTTCCAGAAAATCAATCCCCACCCGGATCGAATCCGCCTGTTCGCTGCTGACATCGCATTTCACGCCGCCGAGCAAATTCGCGGAATAGTTGACGCGGTTTCCGGTCAGCCCTTCCAGCAGATTCATCACTGTTTCGCGGTCGCGCCAGCTATACATAAACAGCGTATCAAATCCGGCTTCATGTGCGGCGACACCCAGCCACAGCATATGGCTGTGAACTCGTTCCAGTTCGCCCACCAGCACACGGATCGCTTGGGCACGTGGTGGCGCTTCTACCCCCGCCAGTTTTTCCACGCCGATGCTGTACGCGGTCGCATGCACATGCGAGCAGATGCCGCAGATTCGTTCGAGCAGGTACAGCGCTTGCACCCAGTTCCGGTTTTCGGTCCCTTTTTCAATCCCCCGATGCACGTATCCCAGCCGCACGGTGGCGCTTTTGACCATTTCGCCGTCAACCACAAATTCAAAATGTCCGGGTTCCTTCAATGCGGGATGCTGCGGACCAATCGGAATGCGAAAAATTTCGTTCTCTTTTGCGGTGGTCATCACTTAGCTTCCTTGCAGGTGTTCAAAATCTTTGCGCATTGGATAAATACCATCCGGCCAGTCATCCGGCGTAAAAAGTCGATCCCGGTTTGGCGTATCCACAACATCAATTCCAAACATTTCAATCAGTTCGCGCTCATAAAAGCTGACTGAGGGAATAATGCCATACACGCTCGGCACTTTCGGATCGTCACGCGGAATATAGACGCGCAGGGTAAACACCGCCGCCCCTTCGCAAAAATGGTACAACACCACCATCTCACCCTTATCCACGCCCAGGTCCATCCCGGTGATCGCCGACAGATAACCCCAGTTCGCATCATACAGCGCTTGCACGGCAGCGAGCAGATCATCAGCTTCAACTCGTATATCAATCCGGCTCGCTTCGGGTATAGTTGTTTCTTTAGTCCACGCTTCGCAGATTGCGGAAGCAGTTTGTAGTGCAGTTTCAATGCTTGTCATGCGTTTTCCGTCTCCGTCTCCTGTGCGCCATTCGGTTGTTTCAGGCTGCCCAGCAGTTTCACTATCCCGTCAATAATTGCTTCCGGGCGTGGCGGACATCCTGGCACATAAGCATCAACCGGGATCACTTTGTCAATCCCTTCCATGACATTGTAGCATCCTTGAAACGCGCCCCCCGACAGCGCACACGACCCAACCGCCACGACAAACTTGGGGTCCGGCATCTGCTCATAGATGCGGATCAGGCGTTCGCGCGCCTGTCGCGTCACCGGCCCAGTGCAGATCAAAATATCCGCGTGTCGTGGGCTGCCTTGCAGCTTCACCCCAAATCGTTCCATATCGTAGCGCGGCGTCAGTGTGGCTAGAATTTCAATATCGCACCCATTACACGACCCACTGTTAAAATGAATCGCCCAGGGCGAATTAATCCTCGCCCAGGTTTTCACTTGCTCCATTACACTCTGCCAGACGTTACTCGTCATTTTTTTCTCCGGGGTACATCACACTGCCCGAATCATAGGCAATGAATTTATCTTATACAACTGACATTTATCCCAAAATCAACGCCAAAAGCGCCAACATTAACCCGATCAGATAAATCCCCGCCGTGCCCGACAGCTCACCACTGCCCAGCATCAGCACACCCAGGTGCAAAATGGCGAAAAACAAGGCAATCACAAAGAACGGGCGATACCCTGGTGCTGCCGGACGGACCGGTGAAGCCTCGCCGCTCGAATACGTGCTGGCTTTGACGGCTGAATGTTCGCTTGGCCCGGCCAGCATCCGCCCAAACAGCGATAGCAGCGTGACCAGCCCCACGTAGGCGATAAATGCAACAGGCGGAATGAGTAAAAAATCCATCTGTATTTCTCCTTAACCCCCAAACACATGCCCCACATCTTGACGCGCACTTGTAGGGCGTTGCAATGCTGTTTTACATTTATATCCGGTAAAGCCGATACTCCTCCTTTCTCCGCGTGCGGGGAAAGGAGGCTGGGAGGATAGGGGTGAACCTTAAAACCCGAAGGTCGCCAGCAGCGCATCACCCGCCGGGCCGCTCAACCAGTCCAGCAGATTCGGCCACACACCTACCGCCACAATCGCCACGCTGAGAATAACCATCGGCACCGTCATCAATACCGGCATCGGCTGTCCTTTTTGCACAGCCTTAGACGGTTTCCGGCGATACAGGGCGTTCACCAGTGGTGCATAATACGCCAGCGAGAGCACACTGTTCAGCGCCGCAAAAAGGACCAGCAGTTCGATCAGGGTTTCTTTCGTCTCAAATCCGGCTACAAAAATCTGCCACTTCGACATAAACCCGGCCAGCGGCGGCAGTCCGCCCAATCCCAATACGGCCAGGCTCAGTCCCAGCGCCGTAATCGGATATTTCTGCGCCGCCCCATCGAGATCGCTCACCGTCAATGGGCTGTGATCACCGAGCGACACATGCAGCGTATACAGCAAGCCGCCTGCCGCCAGGAATGCCAATCCTTTCATCATGCCATGATTGAGCATATGGAACAAACTGCCTTGTGCCCCGGCAGTTTCTTTGGCATACAGCGCGATTCCCAGCCCCAGCAGCATATAACCCATATGGCTCAGGCTCGAATACGCCAGCAGCCGCTTGACTTGCGTCTGCCGCAGCGCCATCAGGTTCCCCAACAGCATGTTGAACGCCCCGAAGATCATCAGCAGTGTGCCCCACGAGTCGCTGACACCCGTCAGCGCGCCGAGTGACCGCAGCAGCGCCACCAACCCGGCCTCGATTACCACGCCGGACAGCATTGCGCTGATCCCGCTGGGTGCCTGCGAGTGCGCATCCGGTAGCCAGGTATGCATCGGCACCATCGCCACTTTCACGCCAAACCCAATCGTGAATAATGCGCCCGCCGCCAACAGCATATCCGAGTCTCTCGCCGCGTTCCGAATTTCAACCAGGTCCAGCGTGCCGGTCTGCGCCAGCACCAGCGCGATTCCCATCAGCACCAGCGCCGATCCAACCGCGCTTTGCACCATATATTTGATGCCCGCTTCCAGCGACGCCGCCTGTTCGCGGTAGAACGCCACCAGGAAGAATGATGCAATCGCCATCCCCTCGAACCAGACCCACAGGTTAAACAAATCCCCTGCGCATCCCAGCCCGATCATTACACCGATCATCGCCACCAGCAGCGCGAAATATTTCTCTTGATCGCTCTCCGCCGCCATATACGGGCCTGAATACACTGTGACCAGGGTGCCAAGTCCCAACACCAGCGCCGCCAGCAGCAGACTCAAATCATCCAGCCGCAGCATAATGCTGCCGTGCTGGTACGTTTGTATGCCATGCTCGTTCAGGTCCGACGCTGCCACCGCAAAAGGAACCCATGTGATCAGCAGCGCCGCTACCGCCGCCCACCGCGCGATTCGCGCCCCATCTTCTTTGAATAACCGCCCCAGCAGATAGATCGCGGGCGAAGCTAGCAGGGGCAGCACAATCATCCAGGTAAAAGCCGTCATATCATCCATTGTTTGTTACGCCCCCTACGCCCCCAACACCAGAATAACCAGCACGGCGATCAGCCCGCCGATAATCCCAACGACATTCCAGTTGAGATACCCGGTTTGGGTCGCCCGTAGCGCTGTCGCGGCTTCTTTCGTCCAGTGTACGATTTGCCGGTTGACCGCTTCGAACCCAAAATCGTTCGCCGCTGCGTCACCCACTGGACTCAGTGCTTCGGCGATACCGCTCAGCGGTTTGCGGAACCACCATCCCAGCAGGCCCAGCGCCACGACACCGAGTGCAACCAATGTTGCCGGAGCCGTGATCACGTCTTCAATAATTTTGGTGCCAGTTTCAACCTCCAGGTGATGGTACGGCAGGCTGTCTTCCAGCAGTTCACCGAATACCCCCGCCAGCAGCCACGTCGTGAACGTACCCACCGCCAGAATACCGGTTGCCAGTTTCATATACTGTCCGGCATCATGCGCGTGTGTCGTGCCGCGTGGCTCGCCAAAGAACACCAGCCACACCATACGGAAGCTGTACAGCGCAGTGATGCCCGCACCGATCAGCATCCCAGCATACGCCCAGACCGGCCCCTCTTCCAATCCGCCTTCCAGCACAAGTTCCTTGCTCCAGAACCCGTTCAGAATCGGAAGCCCTGCCAGTGCCAGCGCGCCCACAATAAACACATTGCGCATAAACGGCATCTGTTTGCCCAGCCCGCCCATCTGCCGCATATCGCGCGTCCCGACGCTGTGAATCACTGCGCCCGCGCTCAGGAATAACAGGGCTTTGAATACCGCGTGGCTCAACAGGTGGAATTGGCTGGCGAAAATCGCCCCCGTCCCCACCGCATACACCATATAACCCAGTTGGCTCACGGTCGAATACGCCAGCGCCCGCTTGAGGTCCTGCGCCACCAGCGCCATCAGCGCCGACAGCAGCCCCGACAGCAGCCCGACGAGAATTACGGCAGTTGTCCAACCCTCGACATCTTCAAATGCCGGGTAAAACCGCACCAGCAGATACACACCTGCGTTAACCATCGTCGCCGCATGGATCAGCGCGCTGATCGGGCTGGGGGCTTCCATCGCGCCGGGAAGCCAGGTGTGGAACGGCACCTGCGCCGACTTTGCCGCCGCCGCCGCCAGAAACCCAAACGCAACCACGCCCAGCACGCCCGATGGGAGCGCTTCAGGATCGGCCAGAAAATCGCTGATTTCATAGCTTCCCACATAAGCATAAATGATCAGCGCCCCGATCATCATGCCCACGCCGCCGAGCGAGGTGATCACCAGCGCTTTGATGCCGCCCTCCACCGCTTTGGGATCATCGTTATAAAACGAGATCAGTGCATACGAGCACAGCGCGGTCATTTCCCAGAAGATGAACAGCAGCAGCATGCTGCCGGTCAGCACCAGCCCGACCATCGATCCGATGAACAGCAGCACCAGCGCATAATACCGCCCAAGTTCGGCATCGCCGTGCATATAGTCCACGGAGAAAATGACAGCCAAACTCCCGACAACCGTCGCAACCGCCGCCAGAAAAACGCCGAGACCATCCGGCACAAAGGTGAAATCGCCAAACACGCTGCCGACTTCAATCTTTAATTCGGCAGCATCGCTGTAGGACGGAATCAATAACAGTGCGGCCAATCCCGCCGCGACTGCGAAAATTACAGCCAGAAGATGCTGCTGCTCAGGCCGTTTATTCCCTACCAGCCACACCGCCAGCGCACCCAACCAGGGCAGCCCAATCGCCAGAATAATCAGTATATCGGTCATAACCTAACCTCGTAATTTGGATAGGAGCGTGGTGTCAAATGTGCCCAGCACGCGCTTGACCTGGACAGCCAGCGCCAGCCCAATCACCGCCACAACCGTATCGGCCACGATCACGGTCATGGCGATACTCTGGCTCAAATTTAGTTGGTTGCTCGCCTCACCCGCTGCGACCAGTGCCAGCAGCGCCGCCTTGACCAGTATTTGCAGTGCCACCACCACTTTGATCAAATTGCGGGTAATCAGTAATCCGTACAAACCAATTCCAAAAATCGCCAGCACGCCAACCAGTAGGATGTCTAGATTCATGCCATCATCTCCTCAGGTCGCTCGTCCATCGGCTCGATTTCAAGTTCATTGGCCTCATGCGGTATGTTATGTTTGGCCGGGGCATGGCTGTCGGTAAGCAGTCCCAATAAACACAAAACACCGCTGAAAATAAGTACGGTCTGCAACAGGACATCAAGTGTCCGATTTTCCCACAGCATCTCTGCCATCGCAGTCTTGCTGCCCGCCCCATCCATCTCATCCAGGGGCAAAAGCATAATGCCGAGGATCAGCAAAAAAAGCCCGACTAATCCCACCGTGAACCAGTTCGGGATAAATTCCCGCTCTGCTAATCCATCATCCCCCGCGATGCTGATGGCAAATACGAAGAGAACTGTCACCAGTCCCGCGCCAACACTGAGTTCGACCACGGCAACTTGCTCTGCGCCTAACTTATACAACATGAGTGCAGTTAAGGCGCTCACTCCAGCTAACCATAATGCCGCTGAGAGTAGATGGCGCGCGCGGATCGCTCGAATGGCACAGACCACCGTGCCAGCTATAAGGAGCGCATCCAGCATTTGTGACCTCCTTCACAATCTTCCAATTCTTCCTGATCCTAAGTCTTGATGTCAAGCCCCCACAGTGCATGTCGTCACCTACTCAACGTGACCTTTATCCCTGCCAATAAAAAAGAGGCTGCGAGAGCCTCTTTTGTGCGAACAAGCTATGCGATTGGATCCGTAGAGCGGAGTAACTGTAACCCCCGTTCGGCGTAAAGCGCGAACATCCGATCCGCCATTGCATCGAAGTCAATTTCGGGGTGAGCAACCGAGGACATACAGTCGCTCAAAATATGCCACTTGGTGAGTTGCTCAGGTTGGCTGTTAAAGTATCGGACCACGGATGTGACCGTCTCTAACACGCAGTGACTTTTTGCTTGTCCCGCGATATAGACCTCGTCATAGCTGGCAAGCATTTCCAAAAACGGAACATTGAGTTCGCCCTGTGGCTCGCCGGGTACTTTGACTTCCGGTTCAAGCAGGGAATAGTGCTCCGTTTTAGGAATCATACCCTTAGTCAAAAACAGCGGACGCGACTGTCGCGCCGACGAGTGATACACAATCGCTTCATACAGGGCCGGAGTGATAGCATGTCCCGGCGTGCCCAGCATCGTGTGGTACGGCCAGATCATCAGCTCTTTTTTCGCTTGTGTTTCCAGCGTATTCACATACCGCAGTGACCACTGCGCTTCGAACACCGGCTTCCAATACCCGGCATTAACATCCTGGCTCGTAATCGGCGTAAAGGGGTCAGGATGCTGCCCCGCTTCGTTTACCCACCACGGGGGGTAAAAGATCTGGGTCGGAATGTGACTATCCATCGATGTGGCTATCGTCGTAATCTCGCCGCTATGATTCAACAGCCATTCAATGGTCCGGCAGGTATCTTGTACAGCACCCGGCACACTGAGTGAGCCATCCGTATGGATAAAATCCACCTGCGGATCAACCAGGAGCAGGATAATCCGATGCTCATCCTCATCCGCGGGTGGCAGTCCGGCCCTACGCCCTGCTTCGATCACACCCGGCGTATCTGGAATATAGAGTGTCCCCACCTTAGCTGGATGGTAAAAGTCGGGTAGATAGTTCATCATTCGTCCTTTGAGAAACCTGTCAGCGTATTACAAATATCACTCAATGATGCCTTTTTACGCAAAATATAGACCTATGAGCTATTGTTCCTGGTATATGGATATGCTAGAGTATTGATAAATCATTAATGAAGTATCGTGTTAAAGTACGTTAAGCGCTAAATCCCTATAAAAGCGTGATCAAGATGCGGTTTAGGAAAAATATTTCCATCTGGGTTTTGCTCTTCATCGTAGTGCTGGCTGTACTTCTACTTCTTCAACAGAGCACTATTGTTATTTTGCTCCTGCTCTTTGCTACGCTTGCCCTGATCTTTTATACGGCGCGCCTCCTCAACCAGCGCAGCATGGAATTGACCGCCTTCAACCATCTCGCCCAGGTTGTCGCCTCGCATCCAACGCTGGATGACTTACTCGCTTGTTTTTACCAACAAATCCAGGTCTTGTGGCAAGCGCCCTCGTTTTATATTGCTCTCTACAGCCAGAATAAAATCCAGTTTCCTTTT
>DATAMF010000145.1:0-5517 GCA_036260665.1 Aggregatilineaceae bacterium
TGCAACTGGTTGGCACTATACCAATATTGCTTATGGTTTTGGCGCGACTCCTGACGATATTATCAAGCCCAACGGCGATGGCACCTATACCGCAGCGTTTGGTGAAGGCGCGACTGTAGACGCGCTGCAATATATCAACAATCTGCGTTGGGAATATGATGTCCTGCCCGGCGCAACCCTGGATTGGGCAAGCATCACCGAAGCGCTCGTGTCTGAGCGCGTGGCGATGGTCATTTATGCAGGCGACCAATTCAGCTTCATGAAAAACCAGTATCCCGACGCGGACCTGAACAAGTTCGGATACGCCCCGATGCCCGCCGGTCCCGATGGCGCAACCGCACTGACCGGCGGCAGCCTGTGGATGATCGACTCCAGCGCATCAGCGGACGAACAAGAAGCCGCTTTTTACTTCCAGGTGTGGCGTCAGTTTGACCCGGCAGAAATCGAAGCCTCGATTGTGGCGGATTCGGAGCAAGGCCGCGCCGTCGGACAGCCCGTGCTGCCGCTGTACGTCGGCGATTACCAGGCCAAGATCGAAGAATTCCGCGCCCAGTACAATGTACTCCCCGTCGAAAATTACACCCTATTCAACGATGCGGTCAAGAGCGGCGCGCTCAAACTGCAAGCGGAACCGCCCGCCGCCGCGCAAGATTACTATGCCGAACTCGGCGTGCTGGTCAGCGAAGTGCTGGCAAACGAAGACGTCGATGTAGCGGGACGGCTCAGCGAAGTGGCCGAAGATTTCCAGGCGTTCGTACTCGACTAAACCCTGACATCGGGTGGGGAAATCCCACCCGATTGTTTTTAAGGCTGCGCTAAATTATTCGTTACCCCATCCCCCCTCACCCCTTCCCTCAGAGAAGGAGAGTCAAACCGGATGAATGGGATAATTATTTTCTTGGGATGGCCTAACAGGAGTGATACACCATGATCAAGGTGGCCCCTCGTATGAAGACCGCAACTTTAAACCATAACCAGATGCTCAGTCGCATCGGCATGCACGTTTCGAACCAGATTATGGCTTACCTGTTTTTGCTCCCGGCGCTGCTGATCTTTGCCCTGGTGGCGTGGTATCCGATTGGGCGGGCGTTCGAGATGAGCTTTCAGGAAGTCAACCTGCGGGGCGAATCGACGTGGGTCAATTTCGATAACTTTCAAAAGATCGAAGACGATCCGGCCTCGGAAAGCATCTGGCGGAACAGTGTTGAGTTCGCCACGCTGAGCCTGCTGATGGGGTATGCACTGCCCGTTCTGGTGGCTATTCTGATCCGGGAAATGCGGATCGCCAAAGGCTTTTTCCATATCGTCTACTTTTTACCGACGGTAGTACCTGTATCGATCTCGGTTATTGTTTGGCGGTTTATTTACGATCCCGACGCCGGTTTTTTGAATGAATTATTGGGCATATTTGGCATTGAGGCGCAGCGCTGGCTGCGCGACCCGGACCTGGTCAAACCGGCGATTGTGCTGGTGATGACATGGGGAGCCTTTGGCGCAACCACGCTGATCTATTTGTCCAGCCTGCAAGAGATCGCAACGGAACTGTATGAAGCCGCTGAACTGGATGGCGCATCGCCGCTCAGACGTATTCGCCACATCACGCTGCCGCATCTCGCACCCACCATGTCACTCCTGTTTGTGCTCCAGGTTTTGGCGGTGGTCCAGGTGTTTACTGAGCCGTTCCTGCTGACCAAAGGCGGACCGGGCCGCGAAACGCTGACGCCCGTGCTGCATATCTATAACCGGGCCTTCCTGCGGATGGATATGGGGTATGCATCGGCGTGGAGCGTGGCGCTTGTCCTGTTTTTGATGGTCTTCTCAGGGGTATACCAGATCATCAATCGCCGCTTTAACGCCAATATGTAAGAGTGCCGGAGAAGCTCAAGATGAATCGCGGACTGTTATCGGATATTGAACTGCGCACAACCAAGGGGCGAATCTATTACTACTCCGCTATGGCGATCCTGCTGCTGCTGGCGCTGGTGGTGTTGTTTCCCTTTGTGTATGCGTTTACATCAGGACTCAAAAACAGCACGGAAATCTTTAAATCGGGTCTGAATATTTTCCCCAAAGACCCACAGTGGGAAAACTATTCCAAAGCCTGGAAAAAACTTTGAGATTGCGCATCTTTTTGTGAACTCCTTCAAAATTGTGGCCGTCGGTGTTTTGCTACGGCTGGTGGTATCGAGCCTGGCCGCTTATGCGCTATCGCGCCTAAAACCGATTGGGATGCGGCTGATTATGATGGCCTTTTTCCTCACGCTGATGATTCCGGGGATCGCGTATCTGGTCCCCCTGTTTGTGACGCTGAAAGATGTCCCGATTTTGCATGTGAACCTGCTCACGCTGGGATCAAAGTGGGGCTATTGGGGGCTGTGGCTGCCCTATGCGACCAGCGCTTTTGCGATTTTTGTGCTCAAAAATTTCTTTGATCGCATCCCGACTGAAATCATCGACAGCGCGCGGATCGATGGCGCATCACAGTTGCAGGTGCTGATCTATATCGTGATTCCGCTGTCACGTTCGATCCTGTTGATTCTGGGTATTTTGACGTTTATGGATTTGTGGAAAGACTACCTCCTCCCGCTGCTGGTTGTCACCGAGC
Source organism: Aggregatilineaceae bacterium (assembly GCA_036260665.1). Classification (GTDB taxonomy): domain Bacteria; phylum Chloroflexota; class Anaerolineae; order Aggregatilineales; family Aggregatilineaceae; genus DATAMF01. The sequence goes on from DATAMF010000145.1 coordinate 2,606, forward strand.
CGCAACGCCAACCGATTACCGTGCGGTTATACTATCTGGCGAACAACTACTATGGGGTTAACCTGCAAATGGCCGCCGCGTTCATCGCCCTGATGCCGCCGCTGGTGATTGCCATCTTCCTGCAACGGTATATGAAGGCAGGGTTGACGCTGGGCAGCGTCAAAGGATAAGCCCGGCACGCAAAGCAACAAGATACTCATTTTTGCTACCTCTTGGAGAGATTTCTCATGGCCGTTGTACGCGAGCGCGTTGTTATTCCTGAACACTTCAAACTGGCACTGAAGCCTATCGCCGCCCCCGGCGCGGTCGTTCAAAGCGGCAATGCGCGATTCACCATTCTGACCGAACGATTGATCCGGCTGGAATACCATTCTGAAGGGCGGTTTGAAGACCGGGCAAGTCAGGCTTTCTGGTTCCGAGAACAACCCGTGCCAGAATATCATGTGCGCCAAACTGAACAGCAGATCAGCATCGAAACGCGCTACCTCCAACTCCGTTACCAGACGGGGCAGACGGGATTCACGGCGGATAACCTGTCGATTACACAGAAGGAAAATGGCGTGGTGTGGTTTCCTGGCGCACCGGCAGATGATAACTTGCTGGGAACCACACGCACGCTCGATTTTATCAACGGCTATACGCCGCTGGGCTTGGGTTTTCTCTCACGGGCGGGGTGGTCCATAGTCGATGACTCGGCTTCGCTGGTTCTGAATGAGGATGGGTGGGTCGAGCCGCGTATTCCGGGCGGGACGGACCTGTATTTCCTGGGCTACGGGCACGACTACAAAGCGTGTCTGCGCGACTACTGCCAGATCAGCGGGGCCATGCCGATGATCCCCCGGTGGATTTTGGGCAACTGGTGGAGCCGCTACTGGGCCTATACACAACAAGAGTTCACCCAACTGATCAATGACTTCGAACGGTACGAACTCCCCTTTTCGGTGTGCATCATCGATATGGATTGGCATATCACCGAAACCGGCAACGACAGCACCGGCTGGACGGGGTACACCTGGAACCGCAAACTGTTCCCCAAGCCCGAAGGATTTATCCAGTTTTTGCACGACAAAGGGCTAAAAACGGCGCTCAATCTTCACCCGGCAGAGGGGATTCACTGCCACGAAGACGCGTATTCTGAAATGGCGGGGCGCACGGGCATTGACCCGGCGAGCAAAGACCCGGTCCGCTTCAATATTGCAGACCCGGCATTCGCCAAAGCGTACTTTGAAGTGCTGCACCACCCTAACGAACAGATGGGCATTGATTTCTGGTGGCTGGATTGGCAGCAGGGGCAAAAATGCACGATTCCCGGCCTCGATCCGCTGTGGCTGATCAACCATCTGCATTTTTACGATCTGGGGCGCGACGGGGCGCGGCGGCCTTTTATCTTTTCACGCTGGGGCAACGAAGGCCACCAACGTTATCCGATTGGTTTTTCCGGCGACAGCTACCGGACATGGGATACACTCCAGTTCGAATCGTACATGACCGCGACGGCATCCAATGTAGCATACGGTTGGTGGAGTCACGACATCGGCGGGCATACGAGCGGCACCGAAGACAGCGAACTTTTCACGCGCTGGGTGCAGTTCGGCGTCTTCAGCCCGATTATGCGCATTCATGTCACCAAGGGCGACTTTTACGACGAACGGCCCTGGATATTCGAAGATGCGGAAGTATTAAACGTGCTGCGCGACACACTGCAACTGCGCCACGCGCTGATCCCGTATCTTTACACCGCAGCACAGCAGGCCGCACAGGACAGCCTGCCGCTGATCCGCCCGATGTATTACGAATATCCCGAAAATGAGGAAGCGTATCACTGCCCGCACCAGTACCAGTTTGGCCCGGAACTGATCGCCGCCCCGTTTGTGACTCCGGCGGACCCCGATACCCAACTCAGCCGCCAGGTGATCTGGCTGCCAGAGGGTGACTGGTATCACTTTTTTACCGGGGAACATTTCGCGGGCCAGGCGTGGTATCCGATTTATGGTCGGCTGCGCGATATTCCGTTTTTTGCCAAAGCGGGCGCAATTGTTCCGCTGGGACCGAAAACCGGCTGGGGCGGCGTTGGAAATCCTGAGAATCTGCATCTGCACATTTTTACGGGCGTGGATCACCGTTTTGTGCTGTATGAGGACGACGGCGAAAGTAACCACTACCGCGACGGGCATTTCTGCCAGACGGTCATCACACAACACTGGTCTGAAGCACAACTGGAAGTCCGCATCGAAGCGGCCCAGGGCGATACCAGCCTGATCCCGGCCCGCCGCACTTTTGACCTGTATCTGCACGGCATCAGTGACAATGCGGCGTTCACCGTCGAGATCGATGGGCGCGCCGGGCATGTCACGAGCCATTATGATGCCGCCACCGAAACACAGCATCTCAGCGGGATTCAGATGGGAACGGCTTCCACACTCCGCCTGATCGTTGAACAGCCCCGCCTGGCGCGGCGTAACCGCAAGCGCGAAACGCTGTTACATATGTTGCGTTTCTTCAAACTGCATACTGGGGTTCGTAACATCCTGTCCAGTCAAATCGAAGCGATTCTGTCTGATCCCCAAACCCTTGCCCCCTACCTGATTTCGATGTCGCAGGCGCAAAGCGGCGCGCTGTTCGAAATCCTCTATGAGGCGGGACTGCACGTGATCAAGGATACGCACCGACCCACGCAGGTTGTCCTGTGGAACAACCACGCCCATGATCAGATCACCTATCGTTACGGGGATATTTACCTGTACTTTGGAGCGGTGCCAGCAGCCAATGCCTCGAACGGCAGCGTGCCGCGCTTTGTGACCTTCACGCCGCCGGTACAGTCCTGGGCGCATGGGGCGTATGGTGAGCATGTCCACCCGACGCAGTGGGAAGCCCAAATCGATTACCTCAACTTGTTGACAGTTAAGGCCGGT
>DATAMF010000167.1:0-7741 GCA_036260665.1 Aggregatilineaceae bacterium
AGACAAATTCTTCCCTCAAACGCCAAAAGCGCGGGGGGGGATCATTCAGAAGATCAACAAACACAACAAAAAAGCGGGAGCACATCATCTGCCCTCCCGCCCAGGAACACACTAAGTTGTGATCTACTCAACGCGCTGCAACTGCGCCGGGACGCGGGCGATAATCAGGTCGCCAACGCGCGGCTCGGACTGGCGCTGAGTCTCGGCGGGTTGGGCAGCACGGCGGTGGCGCACATCTTCGAGCGCGTCGAGTAGATCACAACTTAGTGTGTTCCTGGGCGGGAGGGCAGATGATGTGCTCCCGCTTTTTTGTTGTGTTTTTTCTGCCCCCCCCTTGAGTTTTTAGTCTTGAAAAGTGCGGCTGCGTTTCGATATGAAATGGCACGAATGTTCTGATTTATCATCACCATTCACAGACTAACGTGGATGGTCACAGGTCCGCGACTTTTTCATGAAAAAATAATAATTGAGGAGCGATGATTTATTTACTTTAAATTAACTATATATTAGAATTGATTTAATCGGAAATCGTACATTTCAGGGGGAGTTTTCATGGCACGCTTTACGGCATTTTCAGACGACTGCGAAACCATTGGTCAGATTCATCTATCCTTATTCCAGAGCATTAATTATGAGAACTTCAGCGACTATCTGGCGAAACATAGATTGAAGGAAATCGATCCGGGAAAGTGGTATCCTATGCAGATGATCCTGGACCTGTTCAGCGATATCGTGGAACAGGGCGGGGGAATGATGGATCTGGTGAGCATTGGCCTGAAAATTATGGAACTGGCTGTGCTGCCGCCTCCGGTCGAAGCGATGCCGTTTGGCGAGGTTCTGATGCAGTGGAATGAGATTTATCACATCAACAACCGGGGCACTGATCCGGGCGGCTTTGTCACCGAAAAGATCAGCGACACCCATTATAAGATCATCGCTCGCCAACCGTATCCCGACGATTACACCTACGGCGTTTTGTACGGCGGCGCGAAGCGCTGGCTCCCCCAGGGAACCCAATTCACGGTGTATTACGATCCCGATCTGCCGCGCCGTGAGGACGGTGGCGACGTGACCGTGATTCACGCGGAGTGGTAGCGCTCATAACGATCCAGTTCAAGTGTCAGATGGATGTCAGACGGGTGACATGATCGGCGGGGATTTCCGTCCTATACTGAGTAACAGATGGATGGACGGAGATGCAACGATGCTATTCAATGTACCTTATCCCGTCTGGTGTGTGTTGGGGATGTTTTATGGGTACGGCTTGTTTGTGCTGATCACGGGGCGCGCGTGGGATCGGTGGACAGGGCGAACGATCCGAGGCGCGCGAGCACGAATCGGTGGGATCGGGGTGCTGGGCCTCAGCGTGTTGTTTACGGTGCTGGTGTACTACCCGGCGCGCGATACCGAAGTCCTCGCCACGATGTTTCTCTGGTTTAGCACGCTGTTTTGGGCAGGGCGGCTGAGAGGGGAACCAGAAGAATCTCCCCGGCGCAAACACAAAAATGATGAGTGGGATTGGTAGTGGGTGTCAATCTGCCATCAAAAAAGCCTGGACGCACGGCAGCACGGTATCAACCGCCCCGACCAGCCCGTCATGATTCAGGCCATCGAAAACCCGCAGCGTGATGCCTGCCGCCTCGATGACGGAACGCTGCGTTTCCAGCACCTTCACAACATCGCCATCTGCGGTGCCGGTTAGGATCAGGGCGGGACACTTCAGCGCTGCGGCTTCGATCCCGATCCAGACGCGTAAGCCCTGCACGCGTGCGGCCATAATAGGATCGGCGCGATACAGGGCGAACAGTTCGGCCAGAAATGTTTCTGTGAAGATGTTTCCAAAATAGGTGCTGAACATCACGGCGCGCGTGACCCGGTTGGACAGCGCGGCCAAGTTGCGTGTGACGGTTGCGCCCCAGGAATAACCCAGCAGTGCGAAACGGGCTGCGCCACATTCGTCCGCCACCGCATGCAGATCAGACAGGTGGAGCGCCGGGGTATAACGCGCGGGGTCGTCAAAAGCATCTGACTCCCCGCAGCCGCGCAGGTCGAGTGTGATCACGGTAAAATCGGCGCTCAGACGCTGCACCCAGCCGAGTTTGTGCCACTGATCCCGGCCATCTTGCCAGCCGTAGTACAGCACTAACACCGGTCCCACGCCGGATACATCATAAGCTATCCGCGCGTGATCCACGGCGGTCAGAAAATGGGCGGCAGGCACAGGCAATCAACCTATAATCGGAACCTGGACGCGGTGCGAACTCCGTCAACTCAGCGGTCTTGTTTTTCCAACCAGCGCATGGCGTCTTCGACTTCAACGAAAACCATCACGCGGACGCCCATCGCGTAGAACGATTCCACAAATTCAACCATGTTCATCCGGGCGGCGACATCATCGGGTACAACCAGCGCCCAAAATTTCCAACCTGCATCAATGGCAGCCGGGAGCCAGTGCGTGTTAATCCACTCGGTATCTTCGGGGCTGTGGGCTTCAATATCCCGGTTGTCGGAGAGCCATTTCACCGCGCCGTACTTGCCGAGCAGCTTGGTTCCTTCATTCAAAACTTCGCGCAGATGGGCGCTGTCAAGCAGACTGTACAACTTATGATGGACGATTTTTGTCTCAGTGTGGAAATATAAACTCGCATATTCGCTGTTTAAAACGACAATAGTAGACATTGGGGAATACCTCAATAAAAGTTAAAAAAGATGAACATATTATACTGTTATCATTAATTAATGTCAATGAAAAATGCATGAATTAATTAATTGAGACGAGGTATCGTGTGGCAACGGTCAAAAAGACAGCGATCACCCTCCCGCAGCCGCTGTTCGATCAGGTGAAAATCCTGGCGCAACGTCTCCAGGTATCCCAAAATCAATTATTCGAGATGGCGGTGGCGCAATTTGTGGCGGGCTATCCGCTTGAGCCATTGCCCCCGCGCGTCGTCAATCAAGGGGATGTTTATTGGGTCAGGGGCACGCCCGATCAGATCGGTCACCCGCATGTGGTGATTCAGGCGAATGTCCTGAACCACAGCCGGATACAGACCGTCGTGGTGTGTGCGTTAACGTCGAATCGCAGGCGGGCCAGCCTGCCGGGGAATGTGCGGCTGGATGAGCACGAGGCGAACCTGCCCAAAGCCAGCGTGGTCGAAGTGTCGAAGGTCGCCAGTGTAGGTAAGGCGCAGTTGGGCGAATATATCGGTACGCTCAGCGACCAACGGATCGAGGAGATTCTGGCGGGGATGCGGTTTTTGCAGGCGTCGTTTGGGCTGTAGGGGTGACGCAGGGGCAATTCATGAATTGCCCCTACAGAATCCGGTTGGTGTGATTAGAAGCCAGCGGGTGCGCCGCCGATGCACGACGAGGGCACAAAACCGTTCGAATAACCATTGTTGAAAATTTCAATCCAGTCACCCTTGGCGGTGGGATTGACAAACCAGGTCTGTCCGACGGTCACTTTTTCGCCAGAGATTAAGGGGCTGCCGTTAGCTGTGTCATAGATCGGGGTGTCGCAGGTGATGGTGCGCAGCACAAAGCCGCTGGGCACCGGGGCCGCTTCATAAAGGCCCGAAGTCGCTGCCCCGGTGGTGCAATCATAGGTAAAGGAGGCAGTAACGCTCGTCCCGGTATAGTTATCGCCAGAGAAGGTAGTGAGAGTAATGGTGATCGGTGTATGGTCGGGCAGTGAATAATTCAGTAGGCCTGTACCATAGCCACTGGTCCCAGAGCCAATGGGAAGCCCTATGTGGGGTTCTTGTGTAAAGGATGAATTCAACTGCCCGTAGCCGGGGGCCGTGAGTCGGAACTGGTCGGACCCGGTCCCCGTGTAGACATAACTGACGGGAAATGTAAACCAGGTGTTAGCCATTACACAGGTATTGGCCTTACCGCCAATGGGTGTGAGTTGCGATTGGGAAGCCGCGAACGTTGTGGAGAGCGATGTTAGCGCGAGCACGATCAGGATCAGGATACTAAGTCTTTTCATGTATACCCCCGAATAGAGTAAAACAAACAGTTTCATTATAGAACGAAAAATCGAAGGCAGATGTATAAAAATAATAAAAATCAACATCCCCCGGCACCGTCAGGTCAGGCGTTTCCAGGTGCCGCCGGAAAGACGGAACTGCACGAGTTCGCTGATCGTCTGGCTGCCATCGGTGCGGGTGGTATCGACCAGAGCAAAGGTTTGGCCGTTGGCGTCGCGCGTAATGGTCACGGCGGTGACCTGCGGCACCGGGCGGGTGCTGTAGGCGGGATCGCTGGCGCGCTGTTGGGCGATGTCGGATACGCCGGGGGTTTCGAGATCGTAGAGCGCCAGAAATAACCCGCCGCCGTTGGCCTGACGTAACAAACGGGACTCTAAATCCAGCCGCCATTGGAAATAGCCCTGCCAGGGATACGTGTTAAGCTGATCCGGCGAGAGGGCTGCCAGATCTAAACCCGTCGCAGCGATCATAATCTGGTCGAGCGTGGTATCGGGCAGCAGGGTGTGCGCGAGAATGGCGGGAATCGTGGGGCCATACTGCGCCACTAATGCGCCCGTAAACCCGGTGTCGGGGACGGACGGCCCATTCTGATACACGGCAGCCAACCAGCGGGCCAATTCAAGTTGGAACCATGCAGCGTCGGCGTTGGTGATCGGGGCGAGATTATTGGTGGCATGGCGTACGATCCGCTGGGCAAGCTGGTCGGAGAGCAGGCGGGCGTAGGCGGGCGGGATGCTGTTATCCACGCGGGCGCGCTCGTCGTCGGGCGAAATGATGCTGGCAAGCAAGGGGGAGGTCATGCGCAGGGTGGCCGGAGAATTGGTGGACCACTCAACGGACATCGGGCGCGCGGCGACAATTTCCAGGTGCAGTGTGGGCAGGGCGGTGGTGCATTGGAGCAGCACGCAGCCATTGGTCCACCAATCGTTCAGACGGGGAGCCAGCGTCTTCGCCAAGCCTTCGTCCAGATCGCGGTATGTGATGCGGATCGAGCCGCGCTCCAGATCGTTCGAGTCGCCCCAGAATTCGAGATCGTCCGGCACGCGCCGCCAGCCGCGTTCGGCTTCGGGATCGCCGTCCTCGTAATACCAGTAAAACCAGACCGTTTGGTACGCGATGCCGTCCTTGACTTCTTCCAGCACGACACGCCCGGTGCGCTCGCGGATGGCACTGTCGAGAATGGGGCGGGTTAAGTCGATGCGATTCTGGCGCTTGAGATTCTGATATTCGGTGTAGCGGTTGCCCTGCTCGATCTTAAACGGATCGCTGATAGTGCGCTGGACGGCGAGAAAACTGTCGTAGTCACCGATCCGAAGCGCGGTGCGTTCGACTTCGACGGTATCTAACAGGTCCTGTTTGAACTGATCTTCGACCTCATGCCAGCGCCAGACAATCGAACCGACTACCGCGCCAAATAAACAGACCACCAGCAGCACCAAGACCAGCAGCCGGGCACGCGCGCGATGGCGGCGTTTGCGGCCTTCCAGGTCTTCGGTGGCGAGCGTCTGCGAATTTTCGGATTCAACTTGCCAATCGAGTTTGATGCCCAATCTGATTTACCCCTATCCCCCCGACCCTTTTTCCCCACTTTGCTACCGCTGGCGAAATGGTTTTGGTAGGGGCAATTCATGAAAAGTGCCCCTACTGGGCGCTGTTTGCTGCGCCCTTTCTGATACGTGCCCATTCTAGCGGAGGGGGCCAGTCTCTCGCAACCCGACATCCGCCGCCACGACGCGCCGCCGCTCACCGGAGTCCAGCCGGACCCACAGCGCGCCGTCGTCGTCCACTGCTTCCGCGATCCCGGTATAAGGATCGCTGTGGTCGATTTTGGGATAAACGATCACTGTTTGGCCGAGCGTTTGCAGCCAGCGCTGCCAGTGGGGGAGAATGGCGGGTTCCTGCGTGAGCCAATAATCGATCCGGCGCAGCAGATCGGCCAACAGACTGAGGCGATCCACCGGATGCCCGGTTTCGGCCTGGATGCTGGTGGCAATTTCCGCGAGTTCGGTCCCGCTGAAATCGGCGCTCACGTTGATTCCGATGCCCATAATCACCGAATCGAGTTGAGCGCCCAGCCAGACCGCCTCACACAGAATCCCGCCGATTTTGCGCCCCGCAACCAGGACATCATTCGGCCACTTGAGCGCGACGCGCCCTGGCAGGAGCGGATCGAGCGTTTCCGCGACGGCGACCCCGGCCAGCATCGTCAGGCGCTGCACACGATCCGGCGGGAGGGTGGGGCGCAGGATCAGGCTGAACATGAGGCTGGACCCCGGCGGCGCGATCCAGGGGCGGCCCTGACGACCCCGCCCGGCGGTCTGCTCATCGGCGAGCACGATGGCCCCCGCTGGCGCACCGGATGCGGCCCACTGGCGCGCGATGTCCTGCGTGGTGGGGATCGTCGTGAAGAACTTGAACGGGCGCGGGCCGAGCGTTGTTTGCAGCGTTTCGTGGTTCATGGGGATGCAAAAACTCCGTAAGGGTGACAGCCGATATTCGCGGCGCGGGCGGCGTCTTCCAGGGCTTGCAGATAGGTGGCATAGGTCGTGTCGGGCGGATAGCGGCGCGCTTCGGCGTACCCGTCCGCGACCAGTGCGCCGTTCACAAAGGTATCGCCCACAAAAACATAACGCAGCAAGCGGCCATACTGATCAGTCTCGCTGACATCGCGCACCAGCGTGACGGTTTGCCCGGCGACCAGCGCGGCGTTGGCCTGGGTTGCGTCGTCATAACACGCTTCGTCGCGTTCGGGCGTATTCACACCGATGTAGCGCACCCGGTAAACGCTGCCGGAAAGCTGCACATCAATCGTATCGCCATCGATGACTTGATCGACCGTGGCGGATTCGCCGCCCGCTGCCGATGGTTGTGCCGCTGCCGGGGGATTGAAGGGGGTTGAGGTGGCGGGAATGTCGAATTGTCCCATGCGCGTCGGGGCCGGAGTCCGCGACGGGATCGGGGTCCACGTGGCTGGACGCGGGGTGCGCGTGATGGTGGGTGTCGTTGTCGGCGGTAGCAGTGTCGGCGCACTGGTGGCGTGCAGCGCCGCGCCTGACGTGGGCAGTTGGGCAGTGGTAGGGAGAACATCCTCCTGTGAGGCGCTGCCGCACGCCGGAAAGATAAGACTCAGCAGCAGGCATAAAAACAGGGGACGATCAAGACGAATCATACGGTATTCCTCAGATTAATCTGATTAAACGAATCAATCACGGATAGACAAACACGCCGTAGGGATGGCAACCAATATTCGCGGCGCGGGCTTCGTCTTCTAATTCCTGGAAATAGGAGAAGTAGGCCGTGTCGGGCGCGTAGCGGCGGGCTTCGGCGTACCCATCCGCGACCAGGGCGGCGTTCACAAAGGTATCCCCGACATACACATACCGCAGCAGCCGCCCATACTGATCGGTGTCGCTGACATCACGTTCCAGCGTGACGGTTTGCCCCTCGACCAGATCGGCGTTGGCGTTGGTTGCTTCAGAATAACAATCCTCGTCGCGTTCGGGCGTGTTCACGCCGATATAACGCACGCGGTAGACTTCGCCAGAAATGCGCACGTCAATCGTATCACCATCGATTATATCCACGACTTTCCCGGTTTCGGAACTGGGAAGGGCGGGATTTTCAGTATCTTCTTCTGCCGCCTGTTCGATCTCTTCGCAGGCCGTTAACAGGACACACAACACCACAACCAGCCATCCTAAAACGCGCATCCATTCCTCCATTCGATCAAATACACCTTTCCCATTGTC